>JAYNNB010000022.1:0-27233 GCA_038112515.1 Luminiphilus sp. | reverse complement strand
CAAGATGTCGCGAAATGCTAATGGAGCTGGCGAGAGGAATCGAACCCCCGACCGGCTGATTACAAATCAGCTGCTCTACCTACTGAGCTACGCCAGCGATACCTGAAGCGACGGCATCCATGGGTACAGGCGCCGACGGGGGCGAATGATCCCCTCAGGGGAGCCGATCGTCAAGTTGCGTGGCCAGCCACAATCTCAAACCCTCCATTACCAGGTCGGGCTGATGCTCCATCTCGGGCATCAACACTTGGAGGCTGGCCGCACCGCCGCCAGTCAAGAGGAACCGATAGTTGGGGTAGGCAGCCTGCGAAGCGATCAGCAGCCCTTTTGTTGCCAACCAAACCCCGGCATTTACACATGCCGCGGTGTCCCCGCCTGGGGTCACCATTGGCGCCGCCAGCCCGTCCACCCGAATTTTGCCCGTGCCGATACCCAGTGATCGATGCATCAGTTCCGCGCCGGGCAAAATAAAACCGCCCTCGTGCTCGCCCTCCCCAGAGACAAGATCAAGTGTCAGTGCCGTGCCGGCATCGATCACGCAGAGAGGCCCCCCATGGTGATGCCAGGCCGCCAGCATCGCCAGCCAACGATCGACACCCAGCGTCTCGGGCGCCTGATACCGGTTGCGTAATCCCTGCAACTCGGCATCTGAGGTGGCGAAGTGGACATCATCACCGTGTCCGGCTGTGACGATCGCTGCAAGGTCAGCGTCAACAGCGTCGCCCGCTACGCTCGCGATCGCCACATGCTCCCAAGTGCGACCGGCGAGCATGGAAGCCAACGCGGAAACGTCTTCAGCCCTCCCCCCCTCGGGCATTAATCCGGAGGGGGTGGCCAGTCGCCATTTGATCGCGCTGTTACCAACGTCCAGCAACAGCCATTGCGGGGCATCTTTCAAAATACTCGACCCATCGCTAACACGCTTACTTCGCCTCCCGCCACGGCATGCTGCCCGGTGGCGTTCTCTATCAAAAAGGCACCCTCGTCGTTCACCCCCGCGGCAGTGCCGCTCAATGGCGAGGGGCCATCTACCATGACCGGCCTGCCAAAGAGAAAATCACGCTCGCGCCAACGCTCAAGCCAATAGGGCAAGCCCTGCCGGTCATAATGCTTAAGCCCCAAAGTCATTTGGTTAATGACCAATGCGGCGAGCGCGTTGCGATTGATCGATGCGCCGATCACCTGGCTCAGATCGGTCCACGGCTTATCGATCGTATCAGGCTCTGTCCTGGGCATCTCCACGTTCAAGCCAATGCCCACCACCAGCCGCTGTCGACCCCGTCGCTCCGGCAGCATCTCAACCAGAATACCTCCCAGCTTTTTGCCATCGAAATAAAAATCATTGGGCCATTTGAGCTGCAACTCAACACGGAACTCCCGCGCGAAAGCGTCGGCAAGCATCGCCCCCAGAGCCAGACTGATACCGGACAATCTTTCGAGGGGGAGGTCGAACTCCCACCCCATCGACAAATACAGATTTCCCCCCGGTGGACTATGCCAGGCCCGCCCGCGTCGACCGCGCCCTTGAGTCTGCGCCTCTGCCAGCACGGTCACTCCGGTCAATTCACTCTCGGTCGCCTGGTCGCGCACGACGTCATTGGTCGACCCCACGCTTTCGCAAACAGTGAGCGCAATAAGCCCGGCTGCCGGAGCAGACAACCCCGCCATAATGGACGTGTAATCCAACAGATCTCCGTTCATCGGGCTTATCTTAAACGTCAGTCGAGGCCAGCGCGCGCTCATCTTGCTACGCGTTGCTTGATCACAAGCTTGCCAAGCCGTCATCTTCCCCCCGGCTTTTCGAGGCACACCTACCCACTCGATGGCACTGGTATCATGCTAGTCCCATCCGTCGGCATGGCTCCACTCATGAGCATAGCGAACAGATCCCCGCGACTGCTGGAACGAGGGCGCCTCCTCGCGATGCTGCTGGCCTTATCGATCGGGGTTCTGCTCATTGCCGAACTTTGGCACGCACCGCTGACCGAGGCACTGCTGGCCGAGGCGGGGCGCGGGGTCATTTTCGTATTACTCGCTTTAGGTTTGATGGGCACGCAACGTCTGAGTCTCATTCTCACTGCGCTGCTTTGCGGAAGCACCCTGCCTGACCTGCTGGCGGTCAATCGCATTTCTGGAGTCAGCGTTTGGCTGGAATTCCTGACGTTGATACTTTGCATGGGTCTCCTGCTAGCGCCCACTCAAACCCCCTCCCGGGAAAACAACGCCTGATGCCTATCGCGTCAGACATGCTCAACACTCCGCTGGGGCCGCTGCGACTGGAAGCCACTGAAGTGGGCTTGAGTGCGATCCGTCTTCCCTCTGAAGCCGATCATCCAGCTGCTGGCAGTCACTCAAACCCGATCCTCGATCAGGCAAAAAATGAACTTAATGCCTACTTCCATAGCGCCCTGACACGCTTTACGGTGAAGCTGGATTGGAAGGGCACACCTTTTCAGCAAGCGGTATGGCAAGCGCTACTCAAAATTCCCTACGGAGAGACCGTGAGTTATCGTGATATCGCTCTGGCGATCGCTCGGCCCCGCTCTGCCAGACCCGTAGGGGGTGCTGTCGGAAGGAATCCGCTACCGATCATCGTGCCATGTCATCGGGTGATCGGGAGTGATCGATCGCTGACAGGCTTCTCGGGAGGGTTATGGATCAAGGAGCAGTTGCTGCAACTCGAGGGGAGTCTCCCGAGCCACTGATCAGGCATTTAAATCCGGAATAATTTCGTCTTTCAACCGCTCGATAGACTCTTTCAGCCTGAGTTTTTCCTTCTTCAGGCGCTGAACCAGGAGCTGGTTCTGCCAGGGTCGGGTCTGCAGCTCGATGATTTTCTGGTCCAGCAAGCGATGTTGGCCTTGCATTAACGCAAGGCGCTCCGCTGGAGATAAATCCTCATTTGCCGCCGCTTGATCTGGCCCAACTCGGTCTGCCATGTACTACCCTGAACCTGCCCCTGCGGCGAAATCTAACTGGACAGCGCTAAGGCTGACAAGCCTTTGCCCACAGACTGCGAGAAGAGGTGATTTTTTCGGGTCATATGACTCCCCGCTGTTAAAGGTCGGGGTCTCTTAGCAGCGCCGTGTAATCAATTGTCGGATCAGCAGCCGCAACGAACTGCGGTGCTTTCAAGCTGTCCCATCGGTTGTATCGAATCGGCTCACCCTCAAGGGTTGTGACGCTGCCACCCGCGGCACGCACCAGTGCGTCACCTGCAGCAAGGTCCCATTCGTAGCACGGAGACGTTCTCGGATAGACATCGGCGTCACCAGATACCAAATCACAGAATTTCAACGCACTGCCGGCGTTGAGGCGCTGCGCGCCATTGGCTAAGGGTGACAACCGATCCATCATCACCTGGACACGCTCCGCACGGTGACGAAAACTCGCTGAGAGGGTCAAGGCTCCGGCGCTGTCCAGCGGGCGCGTCTGCAAAGGTTCACCCTGATCTCGATCGAACAATGCAAAGCGCCGCGCACCCCATGAGGGCACACCCACGTCAACGTGAGCCCGGTTCGGCGCAGCGATCAATCCCAGGACGGCCTCAGAGTCAACAATCAAGGCAATATTGATGGTGAACTCCCCCGTGCCTTCGATGAACTCTTTGGTGCCATCCAGGGGGTCAATCATCCAGCACACTGGCCAATCTCTCCGGCCAATCAATTGCTCTAGGGTCGACTCTTCCGAGAGGATCGGGATGGCGGGTGTGAGTTGCTGCAGTGTTCGGCAAATAAGTCGGTGCGAGGCGTGGTCAGCTTCGGTGACCGGGCTGGAATCAGATTTCTGGATGACCGCGACCTCCGCCGCCTGAGCGTAGAGCGCGAGTACGCACTGCGACGCATCCGCAGCCAAGGTCAAAAGCGCACCCACCAGCTCGCCGAAACTCAAATTGGTCTCATGCAGCAGTCCATCGAGACCGGGGTTGCCGCTATAGTGGGGGATATCCATAGCTATAGGGTAGCACTCGATGGCACTGACCGTTGCCAATAGTCTGCAGGTTGAGCAAGTCGACTGGGCGCAACTGGATACGATCTTGCTGGACATGGATGGGACCTTGCTCGATCTCGCTTTCGACAATCACTTCTGGGGAACCGTAATCCCTGAGCACTGGGGCCATAAAAACGGTCTGGATCTTGCCAGCAGTCAGCAACGCCTGGCGCCAATGTTTGCCCGCGAGCAGGGCAAACTGAATTGGTACTGCCTCGACTACTGGGGACAGACGCTCCAACTCGATATACCATCGATCAAGTCCACCCATACCGACGGCATTCGCTGGCGTCCTCAGGCAGAGGCATTTCTGAGTCGCCTTCAGGCAAGCCATTTGGACGTGGTACTCATCACCAATGCCCACCCAGTGACGCTGGAGATAAAAGCGGCCAAACTGCCCTTGGCGAAATGGTTCAATAAAATGGTGAGCTCCCACAGCTACGGCGCACCCAAAGAGACTCCGATGTTTTGGCAGGCCCTCGTTTCCGAGCGTCCCTTTCATCCAAATCGCACCCTTTTTGTCGATGATTCAGAGCACGTGCTGGATTCGGCCCATACCTTTGGCATCGACCATCTGATAACGCTGAGACAACCGGACTCTTCATTGCCGCCGAGAAAAACCACTCGCTATCCCTCCATCCACCACTTCGAAGAGATCATGCAAGGACTGCCAGCCATTGACTGACGCGGAAAAAAAAGCGGGCAAAGTGCGTGTGGATAAATGGCTGTGGGCCGCGCGATTTTTCAAGACACGCACGTTAGCCAAAACCGCGATTGAGGGCGGTAAAGTTCAAATAGATGGTCAGCGCGTTAAGGTGTCACGGGAAATCGCGCCTGGCGATACACTCCGTATACGTCAGGGTTGGGATGAGCGTGACATCGTTGTCACTGCAGTGAGTGATCAGCGCCGCGCAGCACCGATCGCACAAACCCTTTATGAGGAAACCCCGCAGAGTGTGGCGCGTCGAGCGCGTGCCGCCGAAGCCCGAAAGGCAGCGGGGGCACTGAGCAAACCCACTCAAAAACCGGGCAAGCACGAACGCAAAGCACTGGAGCGGCTCAGAAAACAGTTCGATCCCTCCTGACGAAACCCGTCGCGGATCGAGACAGTTGGGGTATCATCGACCGCATGATTGAAGACTTGCCAACCATCCGCCCTGACACCCCGCTACTCGATACGGTCGTATCGCAGTTCGACAAACTGGGTGAGATGGAGACCCAAGAACTGGTGCGCCTTGCAGACGAGCTGCGCCAGGACCTCCTTTACTCCGTGGCGGGAACAGGGGGTCACTTTGGCGCGGGCTTGGGTGTCGTGGAGCTAACCGTTGCGCTGCACCATGTCTTCAACACGCCGCACGATCGCATTGTTTGGGATGTCGGACACCAGACCTATCCGCACAAAATCCTCACCGGACGCCGGGCCGAAATGGGCACGATGCGACAACGACAGGGATTGTCAGGATTCCCCAAGCGCTCCGAGAGCCCCTTCGATACATTTGGCGTTGGACATTCCTCGACCAGTATCTCCGCAGCCATGGGAATGGCGATGGCAGCGCAACAACAAGGCATTGATCGGAAGGTCGTTGCGGTTATCGGCGATGGCGCAATTACCGGTGGTATGGCGTTCGAAGCGCTGGCCCACGCGGGCCATGAGCGCCCAAATATGCTGGTCATCTTGAACGATAACCAGATGTCGATTGGGCACAATACCGGAGGTCTTGCCACCTACTTCGCCAAAATATGGGCCAGTAAAACCTATACTGCCCTGCGCGAGGGCTCCAAAAAGATTCTGGGCCATGTGCGGGGGGCCTGGGACCTCGCCAAAAAAACTGAAGAGCATATGAAGGGCATGGTGGCACCCGGCACCATGTTCGAGGAGCTGGGCTGGCATTACATTGGACCGTTTGACGGCCATGACCTGCCTCAGCTGGTGAGCACCCTTCGGGTGATGTCTGAGCTCAAAGGACCACAGTTCCTGCACATACGAACAATCAAAGGCAAAGGCTTCGCGCCGGCGGAGCGCGATCCCATCGGCTACCACGCCATTAACAAACTTGAGCCCGCAAAGCCTGCTGAAACAAAAAGCGTAATTGCCAAACCCAAGCCGCCAAAGTATCAGGATGTGTTTGGGCAGTGGCTATGCGACTTGGCTGCGCAAGACGACAGAGTGGTCGGCATTACGCCGGCCATGTGTGAGGGATCGGGCATGGTGGCCTACGCCAAGCAATTTCCGGATCGCTTCTTTGATGTTGCCATCGCAGAGCAGCATTCGGTCACGCTGGCCGCCGGGATGGCATGTGATGGACTCAAGCCGGTGTTAGCTATCTACTCTACTTTTTTGCAACGCGGTTACGATCAGTTGATCCACGATGTCGCGCTACAGGGGCTCGATGTCACACTGGCAATTGACCGAGCGGGGCTTGTTGGGCAGGACGGTCCTACCCACCATGGCACCTTTGATCTTTCTTACCTGCGCTGTATACCGAACATGGTGATTGGCGCTCCAAGCGATGAAGATCAGTGCCGTAAGATGCTTCAGAGCGGCTGGCTACACGAGGGTCCAGCGGCCATACGCTACCCTCGCGGTGAGGGAACCGGGGCTTCACTCGATCCAAACCTGACCACCCTGGACATCGGCAAGGGCCATATTGTCCGGCAAGGGGCCGAAGTCGCTATCCTCAACTTTGGTGTTCTGCTGGATCAGGCGATGCTGGCGGGCGACAGGCTCAACGCGACCGTGGTCGATATGCGCTGGGTCAAACCGTTGGACGAGGCATTGATTCTCTCCCTGATCGAACACCACAGCGCCCTCATCACAGTTGAAGAAAATGCCGTTGCTGGCGGTGCAGGCAGTGGCGTGGCTGAATTTTTGGCGGAGTCCGGGGTCGTCTGCCCAATAAAACAAATTGGCATCCCAGATCGGTTTGTCGCTCACGCAGGTCAGGGTGAGTGCCGCCAAATGGCAGGTTTAACCGCTGACGCTATTGTCGAGGCCGCAGGCAATCTGCTGCCCCGTCACTCCCAACAAGCACTTTGATCTGGCGCCCATCTGGAGAGCACCGACGTGGCCAAATCCCCCAAAGCCTCCCCTACACCAACACTGTCTGAGCAAATGGCTGCACTGGGAGAGTTGGTAGAGCAGCTCGAAAACCCCGAGATCGAGCTTGAAACCGCGCTCAAGCTCTATGAGGAAGGGGTGAAGCTGAGCAACACCATCCAAAAGACGCTGGAAGAAGCGGAGCAGCGTGTTGCCCAAGTCACGCAAGACGGACAGGTGCAAGAGGAAGACCTTTCCGAGGCGCAGTAGCTCACCCATGAACCCGTTTGCCTGGCTGATTTGTCCCGAACCACGGCTTGCCGACGCGCTAGCGTATCTCGCACAACAACCGGGGAAGCAATTGCGCAGCAGCCTCACACTGAGGTGCGCCGAGCTGATTGCTGGGGAACCTGTCCCTTCAGCTCAAACGGTAGGCGAGGCCATTGAGCTACTGCACACCTATTCGCTGGTGCACGATGACCTGCCTGCCATGGACGACGATGACCTGCGCCGCGGGCAGCCTACGTTGCATAAAGCCTTCGACGAGGCCACTGCCATTCTGGCTGGCGACGGACTTCAGGCAGCCGCCTTCCAACATATTGCAGAAATCGAAACGCTCAGCGCTGAACACAGACTCGAGATTGTCCGCTTACTCAGCACGGCGGTGGGCTTCAACGGCATGGTAGGTGGACAGGCCCTGGATCTCGCAGCAGAGCACAGCGCCGTCGATGTCGCCTCTCTCAGAAATATTCACCAGCTGAAAACCGGTGCGCTCATTGCCGCGGCTGCAGAGAGCGGGGCGATTTGCGGGGGAGCTTCCCCAAGACAACGAGCAGATTTGGTCCGCTTTGCCCGAGCCATCGGACTCGCATTTCAGGTGATGGATGACGTGCTGGACGTCACCGCCGACAGCGCCGCTTTGGGCAAAACAGCGGGTAAGGATGCTCGAGCCGAGAAATCCACCTATGTCAGCACGCTGGGCCTGGAGGGAGCGCGGGCCGAGGCAGAAGCCCTACTCAAGGAGGCATTAGAGGCGTTGGCGGTATTCGGTGAAGAAGCCGAAGCCCTGCGGCTGCTCGCGAGACAAATGGTTCACCGGCAACGCTAAATCTGTGAGGCCAGCGTTCAAACGACGGATTGAGCGATCAGCACTATCACAGCCGTAAAACCGGCCATAGCACCCGCCATCAAATCATCAGCCACCACCCCCACGCCGCCCGGCAGACGACGCTCAACCCAGTTTACGGGCCAGGGCTTGACGATGTCATAAAGCCTGAACAGTACCAGCGCGATGAGTATCAAGTGGATCGAGTCAAACTCAACAGCCAGCAAAGTGATCGGTATCAGATACGCGAGCCACACACCCACCACTTCATCGATGACGATAGCGGGATGATCTGTTACCTCCCAGTCCGTTCCCGCTCTGCCCGCAGACCAAACGGCCAGACCGCAAGAGATCGCCCAGACCAGCCAGAGGAGTTCCAGTGTGAGGTAGCCCAGGGGTAACAGGCACAGCGCGCCCGCGATACTGCCCGCTGTGCCGGGAGCATAGGGAAAAAGTCCGGAGCCCGCGCCACTGGCAAGAAATGTTGCGAAATTGTGGATACGCGGACTCATCTGCGCCTCATCGGCTTCAACGCTCAAAATGATCATATCCCTTCTGCTGCACCGCACCATCACAGCTTACCCCCGCACCTTCGATCACCCTCCCAATTTCAGTGGCAAGGGGGGGCAATGAGCAGGTATCGGGGACCGTAAATAGCAGTTCGTAATCATCACCCCCTCGCAAAGTCCACTCTCGGATTTGATTGGGATCGGGGTGTGCGCCCAGCGCGACGGAGACCGGAATCAAGCTACTGTCGATAATGAGGCGAACGTTTGAGGCCCTCGCTAAATGGTTCGCATCGGCCAATAGCCCGTCAGACACATCGATGGCTGAAGTAGCCTTACCGTTCAAAGAAAGGCCAAGCGCTAAACGGGCGGTCGGGTAATTGAATCGCTCCTGCAGGAACGCGGTATGTTCCGCCGAGATAGAGATATCTGCCCCACGTAGCAAGGCAAGCCCAGCTGCCGCATCCCCCAGGGTGCCGCTCACGCATAAACGATCTCCCGGTTGTGCGCCGCTGCGAGTCAGATAACGCTCTCTGAGCGCAGCACCTAAAACAGTCACAGTGAGCGTCAGCGGTCCGCGAGTGGTGTCTCCGCCGATTAACGGCAATCCCGTCACACCTGACGCATCTCTCAGGCCTTTTGCAAAACTCCTCAGCCATTCCGGGTTCGCCTCAGGCATGGTCAACGCCAACAACATGCCCACCGGCTGAGCGCCCATTGCCGCCAGATCGCTGGCCGCCGCCATAACAGTGCGGTAAGCGATCACCTCGGGAGGGGTTTCGGCTAAAAAGTGTACGCCCAACACCGCCGTGTCGGTTGAGACCAGCTGCACTTGGCCGTCGGGGAGGTCCAGCACTGCGGCATCATCGCCAACCGCTAACCGAACCCATGGTGAGGTACCAATTTCGGAAAAGTACTGCTCAATCAGGTCGAATTCACCAAGCCCCATTACTGCTCTGCTGCGAGTTCAATCGTCCTGAGATCGCGCGCCACTTTATCAAGCACACCGTTGATATAGCGATGCGATTCTGTCGCACCAAACTTTTTTGCCAGCGACACCGCCTCGTTGATCACGACTTTGTAAGGGACGTCGATTCGGTCTCTGAGCTCATAAGTGCCCAACCGCAACAAGTTTCTCTCAATAGGGTCAAGGTCATCAAGAGACCGATCCAGAGCAGGCGCAAACAGCGCCTCTATGGCGTCGACGTCCGACGTCACGCCTTTCAGTACGGCAGAGAAATAATCTCCGTCGGTATGCCGGAAATCGTTGTCGACGCGAAACTCCGCCTCAATGTCGGCCAAAGCAGCGCCCGAAAGCGTCCATTGGTACAAAGCCTGTAGCCCAAAGTGACGCGCCTTGCGACGCTGCGCAGCTAATGCATTAGGCTGAGGCATTAAACGCTGAGGGACCTGAGAAGACTGACCATTTCTACCGCACTCATGGCTGCCTCCGCTCCCTTATTCTCTTCATCATCGGCCGAACGCTCGAGCGCTTGCTCCAGGGAATCCACCGTGAGCACCCCAAAAGCGACGGGCTTGCCCGTTTGCAAAGCCACCTGCCCTATTCCGCGAGTGCACTCCCCTGCAACGTACTCAAAATGGGGGGTGCCGCCTCGAATAACTGCACCGAGCGCAATCACTGCATCGCAATCCTCGCGCGTAGCGGCCGCCTGACAGGCCAGCGGAATCTCGAAGGCCCCGGGCACTTGCACCACATGAATCTGATCACCGGTAATACCTGCATTATTGAGTGCCTGCCTCGCACCTCGAAGCAAACCGTCCACAATGTCAGTGTTCCAACGCGTGGTCACAATAATATAGCGGCCGTCATTACCCGAGACCTGCGATGGGGAATTATCAATGCCCTTACCGACCATAACCTCTGGCGTCCTTCATCTAATCTAAGGGGGTTTCGGGCGACAGGAAATCGATGACTTCCAAACCGAACCCCGCCAACGCATTGTACTTGAGCGGCGCGCCAAGCAGGCGGATCTGGCCGACACCGAGATCGCGCAGAATTTGTGCGCCCATCCCAATCTGATTGTAACCATCGACACCGGGTTGCGGATCCTTCGGGGCTTCACCCATGAGTCGGTCAATGTCTCCCAGTAAGTCATCAGCGGTCTCTGGCTTGCCGAGGAGTACAAGAACACCGGATTCCGCCGCCGCAATGGCCTTGAGACTGGCGTCAAATGACCATGATGTGCGGCCCTCCAGTGTCGTGCCCACAAGATCTCTCAATACAGCAGTCACGTGCACTCTCACCAGGGTCGGCTGTTCGGCGTTAATGTCACCCCGTTTGAGGGCAAGGTGGATCCGCCCCTGCGTCATATCCCGATAGGCGAAAATCTCAAACGGGCCATAACGCGTCTGCATCACGCCCTGACGAACTAATTCGATGGTCTTCTGATTGGCCAACCGATAGGTAACAAGGTCAGATACCCGCCCTGCGACGAGCTGGTGTCGATGGGCGAACGCCTCGAGAAAAGGCCCATCCGCGAGGGCACCTTCGCTGTCGAGCACCTCGGTAAATACCGCAGCGGGAATTAATCCGGCTAGGGTCGCAAGATCAATCGCCGCCTCTGCGGGCGCGGTCCGGTTAAGCACGCCTCCGGCCGCCGCCGCAATCGGAAAAATATGACCGGGTTGCACCAGATCCGCAGCGCGACTGGCCGAGTCGACGGCGACTCTCACCGTACGTGCGCGATCGGCAGCAGAGATGCCCGTATCGATTCCGGTTGCAGCCTCGATCGAAAGCGTAAAAGGCGACTGAGAATCATCCCCTTCCACCATCAACGGCAGCTCTAGCTCGGCACAGCGCGCAGGGGTCATAGCCAAACAAACCAACCCTCGAGCCTGTCGTGCCATAAAGGCAATGTGCTCCGCTTCGCAGTGCTCGGCACCCACCACGACAAAACCGGTCACGCCACCAGCGCTGTTCTCATTGAGCATCAGGCAGCTGTGTCCATGCCTGAGTGCACTGAGTAATTGATCGATTTGCGCGAAATCACTCATGGAGAATCAGGACCAGATGTCGTTGCCTCATACTGCATCAGACGTTCCAGATAGCGAGCGATGACATCGACCTCGAGGTTCACAGCGCTACCCACCGCATAATCACTGAACACGGTCTCTTCCCACGTCTGTGGGATGATGGTCAGCTCAAAACTGGCCCCGTTGACTTGATTGACTGTCAGGCTGGTGCCGTCGACACAAATACTGCCTTTCATCGCAATGTAACGCGCAAGATTATCGGGCGCCTGAATGCTGACACGCCAGAAGCGGGCATCCTCGACAATCGATTCGACCCGCCCGACCCCATCAACATGACCACTCACGAGGTGTCCGCCTAGAGGCGTATTCAGGGTAAGCGACGGCTCTAAATTGACAGGATCACCCACGCCCTTCTGGCCCAAGGTCGTCAAAGACAGCGTTTCTGGAGAGACATCGGCCCAATAGCCATCACCCGGAAGCTCCGTGACCGTAAGGCAGACACCGCTGGTAGCCACACTGTCACCCAATGCGAGGGTATCTAGAGGAAGCTTACCCGTTTCAATTCTCAGGCGGATATCCTGGCCGTCGCCTTCAATTGCCGCGATACGGCCGATGGATTGAATAATGCCTGTAAACACCTGAACTCCCTATCGCAACGCGTTCTGTATGCCACTCATTAACTCGCTGTAACGCGAGTCGCAATGATACGCAGATCATCACCGATGCGGGTCACATCCTGAAATTCAAAACTGGGTGTGTCAGACAAGGCCTCGATTGCGAAACCGGCCAACGGACGCGCGGAGGCACCGAGGAATTTGGGCGCTTGGTACACCAAAAGACGATCCACCCACCCCTCGCGGATCAGAGCCCCAGACAATGTTGGACCGGCTTCAACCAGAATTTCGTTGAACTCCAGCCTCCCCAGCAGATCGATCCAATCTTTCAGTGACACGCGGCCCGCCTGGTCGGCAGCAAGGGCTTCAACTTGCACAGCGGTGGGCAAAGTCGTGTCAACCGTGGTAACCAAAATAGCTGGCTCACCCTGCAGCACCGCCGCATCCGGGGGTGTTCTACCCGCCGAATCCAGAACCATTCGTACAGGGGGATGGGCTAGCGCCCGCGCTTTATCGCTCTCCTCGAGAGGAAGCTCCTCGGCGCGCAAGGTCAAGCGACAGTCGTCGGCGATCACCGTTTTCACACCGGTGACAATCGCATCGGATTCCGCACGCCAGATTTGCACATCTCTTCGCGCCGCAGGGCCGGTAATCCACTGGCTTTCTCCCGAGGCCATGGCTGTCCGTCCGTCCAATGAAGTGGCCACCTTCAAAGTGACCCTCCCCCAGCCGCGGCGCATGCGAAGCAAAAAGCCGGCAATCTCCGCCTCCACACGATCTGAAAGCAGGCCAACATCGACGTCGATCCCCGCACCCCGGAGCGCCGCAATGCCCTGACCAGAGACCTCGGGATTGGGATCCTGCACAGCGACAACAACCCGACGCACGCCCGCATCAATCAGCGCCGTGGTGCAGGGTGGCGTGCGCCCGTGGTGACTGCAGGGCTCAAGGGTGACATAGGCGGTCACCCCCTTGGCATCATCGAGCGACCGCAAAGCCATGATCTCTGCGTGGGACTGCCCAGCAGGTTGGGTGAACCCGGTTGCAACGACTTTGTCCTCTCGGACCAGTACGCAGCCCACGGACGGATTCGGTGCCGACCAAAAGCGGCCGCAACGACCTACTTCAATCGCCTGCTCCATGAACATGCGATCACGTTCGAGGCTCATGGGGTGTCGCCGCTACTGGGCTCAGCCTCGAGAGATTCAATCGCGTTGCGGAATTCAGCCAGATCCTGAAAGCTGCGGTAAACCGACGCAAAGCGCACATAGGCCACGTGATCCAGCATTTTCAGAGAGTCCATCACCAGCTCACCAACCTGTAATGACTGGACTTCGCGCTCCCCGGTAGCGCGCAACCGGTGCTTGATCTGATCAATCTCCGCTTCGATGCTCTCCACAGAAACGGGTCGCTTTTCCAGGGCTCGCAATAATCCGGAGCGGAGTTTTTCTTCGTCAAAGGGTTCCCGGCTGCCATCCTGCTTGATCACACGGGGCAAAACCAGTTCGGCTGCCTCATAAGTGGTGAAACGCTCAGTGCAGCTCAGACATTCTCTGCGACGACGCACCTGCGCTCCCTCCGCCACGAGACGAGAGTCAATGACTTTGGTTTCATCGGTACTACAAAAAGGACAATGCATGATCGCGTGGTTCGATTCAGTCCAGGTCGGTTCTCAGCGCGCGTAAACGGGCATCGCGGCACATAGCGCTTTGACCTGTTCTCTGATCGCTGGAATCACCTGTTCTGAAGTTCCCTGCTCCAATGAGGCCAGCACATCGCAAATCCAGCCTGTCAATTGCGCTGTCTCGGTCTCACCAAATCCCCGCGTGGTGATGGCAGGTGTCCCCAGGCGCAGTCCAGAGGTCACGAAAGGAGACCGGGGATCATTGGGGACGGCGTTTTTGTTCACGGTAATGTACGCCTCACCCAGGGCCGCGTCGGCATCTTTGCCCGTGTACTCTTTGCCGATCAAATCCAGCAACATCAAATGATTGTCTGTTCCACCCGAGACGATTTTGTGGCCTCGAGCCATGAAAGTGGCCGCCATAGTTTGTGCGTTGCGGATTACCTGCTTCTGATAATCGACGAATTCGGGCGCCATCGCCTCTTTGAAGGCAACCGCCTTTGCGGCAATAACATGCATCAAGGGACCACCCTGAGCACCTGGAAAAATCGCCGAGTTGAACTGCTTCTCCAAAGCCTCATTAGCTTTTGCCAGAATGAGACCCGAACGCGGGCCCCGCAGGGTCTTGTGAGTAGTGGTGGTAACCACATCGGCGAAGGGGATAGGGCTGGGGTAGACGCCCGCCGCAACCAAGCCCGCCACGTGGGCCATATCGACCAGCAAATAAGCCCCGACCTCATCCGCGATCTCCCGGAACTTACTCCAGTCAAGCGTACGGCTATAGGCAGAGAACCCACCGATGATCATTTTGGGCTTGTGCTCAACCGCAAGCGCTCGAACGGCCTCGTAATCGATCAGGCCCGTGTTTTGGTCGATGCCGTATTGCACCGCGTTATAGATTTTGCCCGAAAAGTTGACCGACGCCCCGTGGGTCAAATGCCCGCCATCAGCGAGACTCATCCCCAACACGGTATCACCGGGCTTCAACAGCGCCTGAAACACGGCAATGTTGGCACTCGAACCCGAGTGCGGCTGCACGTTGGCAAAATCGGCACCAAAAAGCGTTTTGGCGCGCTCGATGGCGAGCGTCTCCGCCTGATCGACGAATTCGCAACCACCGTAATATCGCTTACCCGGGTACCCCTCGGCATACTTATTGGTCAGCACAGAACCTTGGGCCTCCAGCACCCGAGGGCTGCAGTAGTTCTCGGAGGCGATCAGCTCAACGTGCTCCTCCTGCCGGACCGTCTCGGCATGCATGGCCGCCCAGAGTTCTGTATCAAACGCCTCGATTGTCTGCGCGGCGCGGTCTAGGTACTGAGAAAGGTGCGTTGCGGGGTGGTTCATGATGCGGTCCTGATTGGATGTGGCATGCCAAGAGGGTGACACGGTAATTTCAAAGGCGAAATGTTAGCTGAACGACGGGCTGACGTCAGGCATTTATCCGATTAACACTACATATATTAGCAAGTAAGCGTTTACGATAGCCGGATCGTTCAAAGGGAGAAGCGCGTTGCAGACTGTTATCCACGCCTTTTTTAATACCACACGACAAGATACCCCTCTGTGCCCAGTGCCGTGCAGGTAGGGTGGCGGGAGTGGATCACGCTGCCTGATCTGGCAGTCCCATGGATCAAAGCCAAAGTCGACACCGGGGCTCGCACCAGCGCATTGAATGCGCAAGACATCACGGTGATCGAGCGCGACGGAACGCAATGGGTAAGCTTCAAGTTACGGCCATCACCGACCGACAGCCAGTCGATTGCCTGTGAGTTGCCCATTTACCAATTTCGGGACGTGACGGACTCGGGGGGCAATACCGAACGACGTCCCGTGATCCGCGAAAAGGTGCTCATTGGCACCGTGGAATCAACGATCGACATTACCCTCACGGATCGCAGTACAATGCGTTTTTCCATGTTACTCGGTCGGACCGCGCTTCCCCTTGACGCGTCGGTATGGCCGCGTCGTTCCTTCCTACTGGGTGGCGATCGCTTCACCCCACCGGAAACGTTATGAAAATAGGCATTCTCTCAAGAAATCCCAAGCTCTACAGCACCGCGCGTTTGCAGGAAGAGGCCTTGGCCTCGGGTCACGAGTGCAGGGTCATCGATACGCTCAAGTGTTACATGGACATTAGCTCTTCAAAACCGGCGGTGTGGTATCGCGGCAACCAGCTAGAACATCTGGACGCCATCATCCCTCGCATTGGTGCCTCCATCACCAACTATGGCACCGCGGTGATTCGCCAGTTCGAAATGATGGATACCTACGCGCTGGTTGGATCCATCCCGCTGGGGCGATCCCGATCCAAATTACGTGCCCTACAGCTCCTTTCCAAAAAAGGCTTGGGAATGCCGGCAACTGGCTTCGCCCATGATATTTCCAATACGAGGCAATTGATCAAACTGGTGGGTGGCGCTCCAGTCGTTGTGAAATTACTAGAGGGCACTCAGGGACGCGGTGTCGTACTGGCAGAAACCGCAAAAGCGGCAGAATCTGTTATCGATGCCTTCAAGGAGCTGGGCGCTGATTTTTTAGTACAGGAGTTTATCAAGGAAGCAGGCGGCTCTGACGTGCGCTGCTTTGTAATCGGCAACCGCGTAGTCGCGGCGATGGAGCGGACGTCTGCAGCAGGAGAATTTCGTTCAAATCTGCATCGTGGTGGAAGCGCCAAACTCACCAAACTTACCACCGTCGAACGACGCACCGCGATCAAAGCGGCACAGACCATGGGTCTCAATGTAGCGGGAGTGGACATTTTGCGCTCAGATCGTGGCCCGCTGGTCATGGAGGTCAACTCCTCCCCGGGCCTCAAAGGCATTGAGGAAGCCACTGGCGTCAATGTCGCCGGAAAAATTATCGAGTTCATCGAATCCCATGTCCACACCGGGAAATCTCAGCGTCGCATCAAGGGGTAGCAAGATCGTGGTAACCGAGACCCGAGTCACCCAAATGGCAACACATTTCAAGATTGGCGGCGCCCTGATTGCCCCCGGTGAAGCAAAAACCGTCGAAATTCCCGTGGCGCCCACTTATGCGCACGATGATCTGGCCATGTCGGTTCACGTCATCCACGGCAGACGCGCCGGTCCAGCACTATTCGTGTGTGCGGCCATTCATGGTGATGAAATTAACGGGATCGAAATTATTCGTCGACTGATCAAACGCATTGATGTTCGCAAGTTGCGCGGAACCCTGCTGGCGATTCCCATCGTCAACGTCTACGGCGTGATTTCTCACTCCCGCTACTTACCCGATGGACGTGATCTCAACCGAAGTTTTCCGGGGTCGGCCACAGGATCACTCACCGGGCGGGTTGCGCACACCTTCATGCAGGAAATAGTCGCCCACTGCACTCACGGGATCGATTTGCATACCGGGGGTCGACACCGCAGCAACTTTCCGCAGATTCGTGCCGAACTCAATGATCCGGCGGTGCGCGCCATGACCGAGGCATTTGGCGCTCCGCTCGTGATCAATTCCGCAGTGCGCGATGGCTCTCTGCGACAATGCGCGACCGAGCTTGGCGTGCCCGTTATTCTCTATGAGAGTTGCGAGGCGCTGCGCTTCGACGAGGTTCATATTCGCGCCGGCGTGAAAGGCGTGGTTAATGTCATGCGGCATTTGGGCATGTTGCGAAAAAGCCGCGCCAAAATAAAACAGGCCCCGATTTTCAGTCGCCAGACACAGTGGTTGAGGGCACCTGCCAGTGGCATCCACCGGATGTTGGTGCCCTTGGGGGCGCAAGTCAGCGAGGATCAGGTCATCGGCCTCATTTCGGACCCCTTGGGTATAGACGAAACCGAAGTCAGAGCACCGGTGGCGGGCGTCATTATCGGGCGCTCAAACTTGCCGCTGGTTTATGCGGGAGACGCCCTGTTCCATATTGCCGACATGCATGAAGAGGCGGTATTTGAGGTCGAATCATTTCACGAACAACTGATGCCCTCGGATTACCAGCCGGGCGAGGACGATCCCAGTAGCGCGCCCATTGCCGTCTGACCGACCTGATGCGAAACGGCAATGCAGATCAACCTATCAAGATCGGCAATCTGCGGCGATGGGGAAAAGCTCGGGGATCGGATAGAATGCGTGCCCGGTGGTCCGCCTGATTCAGGCATCGCGTTGCGCGAGCCCTCAGGCGCGGATAGATCACGCCGGTTCTGATTAACTTAAAACAACCGAGGAAACGCAGGTAATGGCGAAAAAGTTCATGACCTTCAGACACTGGAAAACCGATGAAGTGAAAACCATTGAATTCAAGGATGCCGACGTACCGGTCAATCCAAGTAGTGAGCGCCTCGTTGTTTGGAACGAGACAGAGCAAAAGCTCGAAGATGTCATCAAGTCTACGATCGTCGAGATCCGCGAGGAATAACGTCTCGAAGACCGGCAAGGAGCATTAGGTAGGCGGGTCGCTCATTCAGTAAACTCGACACAATCGCGAATTAACCAGCCCTCGAGGGGCTGCTTGCCGGCCCTCAACACAGATCGTCAAGGGAGACAGATCGTGGCGCAATACGTCTACACCATGAACCGCGTGGGGAAAATTGTCCCTCCGAAAAAAGAGATACTCAAAGATATCTCATTGTCTTTTTTCCCAGGTGCAAAAATCGGTGTCCTTGGCCTGAACGGCGCCGGCAAATCGACGCTGCTGAAAATTATGGCCGGGATCGACACCGATATTTTAGGTGAGGCAAGACCTCAGCCGGATATCAAAATTGGTTACCTCGCGCAGGAGCCTCAGCTCAATCCCGATAAAACGGTACGCGGCAACGTCGAGGAAGGTGTTCAGGACGCGATCGACGCATTGGCCGGGCTGGAAAAAATTTATGCTGACTATGCGGAACCCGAGGCCGATTTTGATGCGCTGGCCAAGGAACAGGCCCGACTCGAAGATATTATTCAGGCCAAGGATGCACACAACCTCGACACCCGACTGGAGATCGCCGCCAATGCGCTACGGCTACCGCCCTGGGATGCCAATGTCGATACGCTCTCGGGCGGAGAAAAACGCCGCGTTGCACTGGCGCGACTGCTGCTGTCCGAGCCTGATATGTTGCTACTCGACGAGCCCACCAACCATTTAGACGCCGAGTCCGTGGCGTGGCTCGAACACTTTCTCGAGGATTTCCCGGGGACGGTTGTCGCCATCACCCACGATCGCTACTTCCTCGACAATGCTGCTGGCTGGATTCTGGAACTGGATCGCGGCCGGGGAATCCCTTACGAAGGCAATTACTCTACATGGCTGGAAGCCAAAGAGAAGCGACTCGAGCAGGAACAGCGGCAAGAGGCTTCGCATCAAAAGGCCATCAAGGCCGAGCTCGAATGGGTTCGCTCCAACCCCAAAGGGCGACAGGCGAAAAACAAGGCACGCCTGCAGCGATTTGAGGAGCTCAACTCGCAAGAATTTCAGACCCGAAACGAAACTAACGAGATCTACATTCCCCCGGGCGCACGTCTGGGCGACAAAGTCATCGAGGTTAGTGGTCTGCGCAAAACATTTGGTGACCGCCTGTTATTCGAGGACGTCAACTTCGTGGTACCCAAAGGCAGTATCGTCGGAATTATTGGCGCTAACGGCATGGGTAAATCCACGCTTTTTCGGGTTTTGATGGGTTTAGAAACGCCCGATGGCGGGGAAGTCGTTGTCGGTGACACCGTCGAGCTGGGTTACGTTGACCAGTCCCGCGATGATCTTGACGGCAGCAAAACCGTCTGGGAAGAAGTTTCCGACGGCCTGGATATCATCAGAATCGGCAGTTACGAAATACCTTCCAGAAGCTATGTGGGTCGATTTAACTTCAAGGGGTCTGACCAGCAAAAGTTTGTCAAAGATCTATCCGGTGGAGAGCGGAACCGGCTGCATCTGGCGAAGCTCTTGAAGCAAGGCGCCAACGTCCTGCTTTTGGATGAACCCACCAATGATCTCGATGTCGAGACGCTCAGGGCTCTCGAAGAGGCATTGCTGGCTTTTCCGGGTTCAGCGTTGGTAATTTCACACGACCGGTGGTTTCTGGATCGCATCGCTACCCACATTCTCGCTTATGAAGACGATGGCAGCGTGGTCTTCCACGAAGGCAACTACACGGACTATGAAGAAGACAGACGCCAACGCATGGGCGCTGACGCCGCCGTACCGAGCCGGGTTAAACACCGCAGGCTAAAATAATCTTGATATACAGCCGCTGGCCTCGCCAGTGGCGGCGAGACGCAGTTCCCCGAAATCAGGAACAGGCGTCTAACGCCTCAGAGAGTCGGGCGACCGGAATCACTTTGAGATTAGGGATCGGTTTTTTCGGCGCATTCGACTTGGGCACGATCGCCACCTTAAAGCCATGCTTGGCGGCTTCTGCCAGACGCTCTTGACCACTGGCAACCGGGCGAATTTCGCCCGATAAGCCCACTTCGCCGAACACCACCCAGTCTCTTGGCAGCGTGCGATCGCGCAAGCTCGACACTACGGCCAGCAGCAAGGCAAGATCTGCTGAAGTCTCCATCACGCGCACACCACCCACCACATTGGCAAAGACATCCTGATCGCCGACGTGAATGCCGCCATGACGATGAAGCACGGCGAGCAGCATTGCCAAACGATTTTGCTCAAAGCCCACCGTGACCCTTCGCGGGTTGCCCAGCGAGCTGTCGTCCACCAGTGCCTGAATCTCCACCAACAGGGGGCGGGTACCTTCCCAGACTACGACAACGGTGGTGCCCGGGGCAGTGTGCTCGGAGCGATCGAGAAAAATGGCTGAGGGGTTGGAAACCTCCTTCAAACCCACATCGGTCATGGCGAAAATACCCAGTTCGTTCACCGCACCAAAACGATTTTTCTGCCCTCGCAGAGTGCGATAACGAGAATCATGGTCACCCTCCAGCAAAATGGAGCAATCAATCATATGCTCGAGGACCTTGGGCCCAGCCAAACTGCCGTCTTTGGTGACATGGCCGACAAGAATCAAAACGGTCCCCGTTTGTTTGGCATAACGCGTAAGTTGCGCGGCGCAGTCGCGCACCTGCGATACGCTACCCGGGGCTGAGGTCAGTGTTTCGCTGTGAACAACCTGAATGGAGTCCACTACCAGTATCGCGGGATTGAGCGCCTCGGCAGAGGCCAGGATCGCGTCCACGTCGGTCTCGGCAAGTAACTGCAGCTGATCAGAGGGCAGGCTCAGGCGCTTTGCCCGCATTGCAATTTGCTCTGGGGACTCCTCGCCCGTGACATAAAGCGCGGCATGCCGGGCTGCCAGTCGACACAGGGTTTGTAGCAACAGTGTGCTCTTACCGGCACCCGGATGCCCCCCGATGAGAATACTGGAGCCCGGTACAAGACCCCCGCCCAATACGCGGTCAAACTCTTCAAAGCCCGATGACAGTCGCGGTAAATCCACCACCGCCACATCTGCCAATTTTTGGACCGCCGCTATACTGCCTGCAAAGCCGGTGCGCCGCGAATTACGCCCGGCCGAGGCGGGTTTGCCGGCGGGGGCCGTCAAGCGAATCTCTGAGAGGGTATTCCAAGCATGGCACTCGCCGCATTGGCCCTGCCACTTCGGATAATCTGCTCCACAGTCGTTGCAGACAAACGCTGTTTTTGCCTTGGCCACGCGAAACTCCAGAGAAACCAATCGAAGAGGCTGTATTCACTCAGGTAAGCCGGTATCCTAGCAGACCGTTCACTCCTTAACGCATCCGATGCCATCCGGTTCACTCATTCCCGATCGCCAACTGACGTTTTCTCCAGAGCTGGCTGCGACCATTGGCCTAGAGGAAGCCGTATTACTGCAGGCAATCGGTGCACAACTGAAAGAAAGCAGTGGGTGGACGGCCGTCGATTTGAACAAACTGCATGAACAGCTGCCATTTTGGTCCGTAAGCCGGATCGGCGAACTGATCGAGAAGCTGAGTGGGCTTGGAATACTGACCCGGGCACCGCATCCAGAGCCTCACATAACCCTGCTGGCCGTTGCCTCAGCGGTGAGCCAAGACTCAGCCGAGTCATCATCTGAGCACAACGCCTATTCGGTGACCCAGCGGTGGGCGCCTGATCGCGCGTTAATTGATCTGCTCACACTCAACCACGGTATGACCGAGGTATTTATTGAGGAAGTCAGGGAAAGCTTCATACCCGACCCCGCAAAAGAGATAGAAGCGCAGTTCAGGCAGCATGCACTGTCGCAGTGGCGCTATCGGCAAGCACAAAACAATAGCTTCGAAATCAGCGCGCCGGCGCCTTTTGGCAAGGACTGGATCCCTAGTCAGGACGCCCTCGATATATTGGCTCAGGCGGGAATTGATGCGACTTTTGCGGATACGGTTCGGGCAGAGTTCGTGCTTTACTGGAGTGAGCGCGGCGGAGCGCCACGGGAAATCAATAGCCGATTTGTCGAGCATGTCAGACGCCGCTGGTTACGCCATACCAGCCAATTGCAGCACAGCACCGAGCCTAGTCGCATTCCCCGCCACTGGGAACCAGACCCGTCGGTCTACGAAACACTGCGTCTTGCTGGTATCAATGAGGAATCGGCGCGGGCGTTATTGCCTGAGTTCGTGCTGTATTGGCTAGACAGCAATGAGGTACATACCTCGTGGAACAGTAAATTTCTGCAGCACGTAAAGCGCCAGTGCCGCGCAGTCACTGAGGGAGAGCAGCATGGTGGAGAAAAAGGACGCGGCAGCGTTAGCACAGGCTATCGTTCAAAAGACCGAAGCCTTAGCGACGACCTCACCGACACCAGCTGGGCCCGCTGACACCCCCACTCAGCCCGAGACCCAGGGGGTCGAGGCGATCAATCAGGTCTTTGCCCTGTTTCGTCTGAACTATCACAACCAGTATTACGCCGCATGGAGTGACGCCGAGCAGGTAAAACAGGTCAAGCGACTCTGGTTGGAGGCGTTGGCCGTCTACCCCACTGGCGTGATACTTCGTGCGGCACAACACGCGATTGAAAATAGCGATTATCTACCCACTCTGAACAAGATGATTGAAGCCTGCCGTTTCAGCCTCAGTGATCTGGGACTCCCCACTGCTTATGAAGCCTACCGGGAAGCTTGCCTGGCGCCATCGCCAAAAGTGGAGGCGCCGTGGCGACACCCAGCGGTTTATCTGGCCGGGCGTGACAGCGACTGGTTTTTTCTCGCCAATGAATCCGAGGCCAAAACCTGGCCCGTTTACAGAGGGCATTACGAACGCTGGGCGAATCGCGCGGCACGCGGAGAGGTGCTTCATGGGCCCGAGCGCGTGGCCATTGCCCCACCGGATAACACCCTGCCAAGCGCCGAAGAACAAGCGGGCAACCTGGCCAGATTGAGAAAAGAGGTGGGTCTATAACCGGTAGCGTGCGGCTGAATTATTCACGCCAGCCGCGAATGGCCTCGCTCAATTGCTGCGACTGAGCACACATCATGTTGTGCTTAAGGCTGACCAAGCCAAAATCTGCCTCGGTACACGCTGACTCCAATTCTCGGGCGGCCGATGACAAGACCATGGCGTGTAGATTGGCACTGGTCCCTTTGATCCGATGAGCGATCTGTCGAAGCCGCTCGGTATCCTGTGCATCGACCGCCTGACGACTGGCTTCGATATCAGCGGCCAACTCATCCAAAAAAGTGCCCAGCAGGCCGACAACGAGCTCGCGCTTGCCGCCCAGCATCTCAAGTAAGGCGCTAAAGTCGATGGGAGGAGTCGAGTGGGTCATTACCCGCGCCCAACACTCACGATAATGCCACTGGCAGGCCGCGGAGACGAATCACGCTTTAATAGCCCGCATAGTCGTCTCGTGCCAGATTCTCGAAACGGGTAAATTCTCCCTGGAAGGCCAGGCGACAGGTGCCAATAGGCCCGTTACGTTGCTTGCCAATAATGATCTCTGCGACGCCCTTGTCTGGGGAATCCTCGTGATACACCTCGTCACGATAGATAAACATCACCACATCCGCGTCCTGCTCGATGGCGCCAGACTCGCGTAAGTCTGAATTGACCGGGCGCTTGTTAGGACGCTGCTCGAGCGCACGGTTGAGTTGCGACAGCGCCACCACGGGACAGCGAAACTCCTTTGCAATAGCTTTGAGATTACGTGAGATTTCGGAGATTTCAGCCGTTCGCCCCTCCGAGGCTCCTGCCACCCGCATCAGCTGCAGATAATCGACCATGATCATCGCCAGATCGCCGTGCTCGCGGGAAAGTCTCCGCGCCCGTGCTCGCACTTCCGTGGGTGTCAGTGCCGGGGTGTCGTCGATAAAGATCGATGTATCTTTGAGCTTTGCCATCGCATTGGAAAGTTTGGGCCAATCGTCCTGCTGGAGTTTGCCGGTTCTGAGCCGCGACTGGTCAATTCTGCCCAACGAGGACATCATTCTCACTACCAGTTGCTCTGCCGGCATCTCCATGGAGAAAACGACAATCGGTTTTTCGGTATGAGCCGCGGCATTCTCAACGAGATTCATGGCGAAGCTGGTTTTACCCATCGAGGGCCGCCCCGCAACAATGACAAGATCCGACGGCTGCAGGCCGGAGGTCTTCTTATCAAGATCAATAAAACCCGTTGTTAATCCGGTGATATCACCGCCGGTGTTGTAAAGCTCCTCGATTCGCTCAAGGGCACCCGTGAGCAGCGGCGCCATACCCCTCGGTCCACCCGACTTCGGGCCGCTTTCGGAAACCGCCATGATGAGGCGCTCCGCCTCATCCACCAGCTCCTCGGCACTCCTACCCTCGGGATTAAAACCTGCGGTAGCGATGTCTTGCGCGGCGCCAATCAACTTTCTCAGTAGCGCGCGCTCCCTTACGGCGCGGGCATAGGCGCTGACATTGGCGGCGGTCGGTGTCTGCTCAACCAAGTCGGTGAGATAGGTATGGCCGCCAGCAGCATCTAGCTCGCCCGTGGCGAGCAGTCGGTCCGCAACGGTAATCACATCGATCGGTTCGTTGCGATCTACCAGTAAAGCGATCTGGCGGAAAATTGCGCGATGCTCGGGTCGGTAAAAGTCGCCCGCATCGACCAACTCAGCGATCGCGTCCCAGCTTTCAGGCGCCAGCAAAATCCCGCCGATAACAGATCGCTCTGCTTCAACTGACTGGGGTTGCATACGGATACGCGCGATATCCGCATCCTGAGATTTAAGCGACTCCACGAATTAACCTTCTTTTCGGAACATCAAGCGGCCGAGGCTGATCGCGTCGGGCAAATTTTCCGACACGCCGCACCTGACCGGACTGGTTAGAGTACCTGCGACGGATAAGACACGCCAGCAGATATCGGGGAGTGAAGTGCGGGACCATGGCCCCGCCAAGCCTTACTCGGCGACGATGTTGATTGCCACAGACGCTGTGACTTCAGCGTGGAGTTGAATCATGATCTCAAACTCGCCAAGCTCGCGGATAGCGCCTTCGGGCAGACGCACTTCAGCTTTATCGACCTCACATCCCGCAGCGGTCAAAGCCTCAGCTATATCGCGAGTGCCGACGGAGCCAAAGAGCTTGCCTTCTTCACCCGCCGTGGCAGCGATATCGACCGAACCCAGTGCCGTCAGGGCCTCGCCCCGCGCGGCGGCGGCAGCCAACGTGTCTGCGGCCGCAGCCTCTAGTTCAGCGCGTCGCGCCTCGAACTTCGCGACATTGTCTTCGGTAGCGGGCACGGCTTTCCCCTGAGGGATTAAAAAATTGCGCCCGTACCCCGGTTTAACATCGACCTTGTCGCCAAGCGCGCCCAAGTTGCCAATGTTTTCAAGCAAAATGACTTCCATTATTTCTTCCTCTACTTCCCGACCCGCCTTGCAGCCGTCATTTAGTCTGGCTCGGTCGGTTACGACCCGTTTGCGCCACCACCAGAGGGCGCTGCCCATCTGGCCCTGAAATCAACGAACGCATCGACAACGACGCATCCCACCCAAACCCATTTCGCCGGATCCAGCACCACCCACACCAAGTACATGAGTGTTAACCATGTAGCCCCTTTGCTGGTGTGCTCTGCATAGGCATGCACCAGCGCGAAGCCGACAATAGTAAGAGGCAACACCACCGCTGCGCTCCATACCATCCATTCAGGGCCCAACCACCACAGTAACGTGGCCAGCCCAACCATTACCAACACGGCCATCTGAGGTAGCCGCAACGCCCTGAACTCGGCACCAAACCCACCAGGGTTAAACAGTGCCGCTTGCCAAAAGCGCCCCAACAAAAGGCTCATCACTGCGATCACCGCGTTGCCTGTTGCCAGGAGAGCCGCCACCTGAGCGACCGAAAGAGAGCTGAACACCAGCTCTCCCGCCGCCTCGGGCTGCAGGTCTTGCTCTAACTGAGCGAGCGCCTGATTGAAGGTCGTAACCAACTCCTCCAAAAAAACCCCGTTCAGGGTCATCAACACAAAGCCGCCCACTATCGCCAGAGGCAAACTGGCCAAAATCGCCAGTGAGAGGCTGACGCTTTCCCGCAGGACTATCGCCAACAAAAACACGCCCAATACCAACAGCACACTGCCCGTGTCACCCGTCATTAACGCTATAACGACTGCCGGGAGTAGCGCCCAAAGGGTTAGCCAGCCGCCAGCGGCGATACCCTTTCTCAGTGTGACCAGCGCTATCGCCGCCCCACTGATCCAGCCGAACAGCAGACTGCCAGAGCCCAGTACGGCAACAGCCAGTGCCTGCCACCGGCCGCGCATAATAAATTCAGCGAGGCCGCGCACGGTTCTTACTTAATCGTGTGCGTCTGTATAGGGCAACAAAGCGAGATAACGCGCGCGCTTCACTGCTGTCGCCAGCTGTCGCTGATATTTGGCCTTTGTGCCGGTAATTCGGCTTGGCACGATCTTCCCAGTCTCGGAAATGTATTGCTTCAGCATGTCGAGATCCTTGTAGTCGATCTCAGTTACGCCCTCAGCGGTGAACCGGCAAAACTTACGTCGGCGAAAAAAACGTGACATGCCTTACTCCTCGTCGTCTTCTGATGCGGCGGCGTCAGTGTCCTGATCCGCATCGTCGTCACTGGATTGCTCGGCCGCTTTTCGGGCCTCGTTGTCCTGACGCTCCTGATATCGGGCTTTACGCTCCTTGTCCTCGCGCTCCGCCTTCATGAGCAGCGATTCCTCTAGCACGGGACCATCGCGCCGAATCACCATGTTACGGATTACCGCGTCGTTGTAGCGAAAGGTCGTGGTCAACTCTTCCATGGCCTCATTGGACGCCTCGACGTTCATCAGGACATAGTGGGCTTTGTGGATTTTGTTGATGTGGTAGGCCAACTGCCGTCGGCCCCAATCCTCAAGACGATGCACCGTACCGCCATCTTTGGTGATGACGTTACTGTAACGCTCGATCATTCCGGGGACTTGTTCGGACTGGTCCGGATGGACCATGA
>JAYNNB010000021.1:0-28729 GCA_038112515.1 Luminiphilus sp. | reverse complement strand
GTACTAGAAATAGAATTCGGTGATTCGCTTGATCGGTTTTTGAGTGAGCGCGCAGGCAGGTTACCCGTTTCCTCCGTCGCATCGCTCATCGACTTTAATGTCGACAATAGTGACATCGAGCTCGCGCTCTTTGGGCAGGAGCATCTTATTTCGTCAGCGGAGCGGCCCAAGGCTGGCTCTCCGGAGCACAAAGCTGCGCTGGGCACTATCCAGATAGCCAGTCGCGATAACGGCATAGACCGACTCCTATTGGATGCTGACGTGGATTTGTTAGTGGCGCCCTCGGGGCCAATTGCGCCCGCCGTGGACCTGATCAATGGCGATGTTTGGCCCGATTGGGCGGGCGCTGGATACATGGCAGCAATTGCCGGCTATCCCCATCTCACTATCCCCATGGGCACGGTGCGCAATTTGCCGCTGGGATTTTCCGTGATTGGCGCCGCCAATAGCGATGCGCAGGTGCTTGCCGCAGGGCACGAAATAGAGCGGGTGCTGGGGGCTGGGCCGATCCCCCAGTTTCTGGGTTCCGCCGCTGAAAACCCGACCATCGAGGCGGCAATTCGAGGCGTAAGCCTCTCATCAACATCACTATAATGAGTAAACCACTAACACGCCAAAAAGAAGGTTTTTCACTATCGAGCCCAATCGCGTTGTAGCGCGTGAAGTCGCTCTCAGATAATCGTGGACTTTATTCAAACCTGAATATCTCCATAAAAGATGCTTTGTTGGGAGTATTATCTGGGGTCTTCTCACAATGGAAAGAGCCCATATTTTTTTCGCTCAGGGACAGAGAATCAGACCTGCAATAAAGGTGAGGAGCGTGCGTTAGCAATATCTGTGATGATGTCGTAATAAGTCGGAGTAATGAACCGCCAGACACCTCATCTCGGCAGCTCCCTGACCCCCTCAGCCGTGGCCAGCAACAGGAGATCTGCCGGCCGCCTCGCGAACAGCCCGTTACTGACAACACCAGCCACCTGATTAATGGCGGACTCTGCTCCACAGGGATCTGTAAATCGCTGGCCGTGAAGGTCGAGGATAATATTGCCGTTGTCAGTAACGACGCCCTCCCGCCAAACAGGTTGTCCGCCAAGCTGCAATAACGATCGTGCTGCATAACTCCGTGCCATGGGAATTACCTCCACAGGCAGGGGAAACGCACCCAAAACCTCAACCAATTTGGTTTCATCGGCGATACAAACGAACTTCTCTGCGGCGGAGGCCACTATTTTTTCTCGGGTCAAGGCGGCACCGCCGCCTTTGATCATCTCCAAATTGTTGTTTATCTCGTCAGCACCATCAATGTAAGCATCCAATGACTCTACTTGATTCAGGTCCACAACGGGCAATCCCAACTCCTTCAGTAGCGCCTCGGACCGCTCCGAACTAGCTACAGTCACCTCAATCCTGCTTTTGAGCCTTACCAGGCTTCGGATAAAACACTCAGCGGTGCTTCCTGTGCCTATGCCAAGCTTAAGCCGGTCCGGGTACAGACTCTCGACATAATCCACCGCCGCTGCGCCGACCCGCTCCTTTTGTTCCTGCAAATCCACCGCACTTCTCCCGATAGTTCACCCTGCTGAGCAAAAATGCGCTCGATGCGCGGACTGAAGTATGCCACGGCTTCGTGGAAGTATCGGGCACGGGTTAACGACCCCACCTCCGCTCGGCGCAGCTGGGCGACCCTAGAAGGAAAAATCGGCCGTCATACGTAGCTAAAAAGGCAAAAATCAGCGAGGTGGGGCGCTTCATCAAATAATTTTGATAAATTCCCGCCCACTGTTATCCTGCGCGCCCATGAAAAGTGCCGCCTCCCTAATTGAGTTCCCTGTTCCGGCAAACAATAACGCACTCACTGAGTTGTTAAGCGCCACCGGGGATTCTTTGCGCCTGCAAATCTTGCGGGCCTTGGCGCAGGACTCTTTCAGCGTTTCGGAACTCTGCACCATTTTCGACATGCGACAAAGTGCGCTGAGTCACCATTTAAAGGTATTGATTGATGCGGGGCTGTTGAGCCGCAAAAAAGAAAGAACCACGACATTTTATCGCCGCGCGCTACCCACAGGGCCGCTCGCCAACTTGCATCAGGAGATACTGCTCCATCTGGATGAGCGCGAGCTTTCCGCTACGCTGCAGAAGGGAATAGCGCGCATACAACATCAACGGGAATGTAATTCGCTGGCATTTTTTCAAGGGAACCTGGACCGCTTTCGTCAGCAGCAAGAACTTATCGCGCCCTGGCAAGACTACAGCGAAGCCACGCTGCAGTTGCTCGACAGAGCGCCTCAGCGGCGCCTCGCCCGCATTATCGAAATTGGGGTCGGAGAAGGCTGGCTGTTACCCGGCCTGCATGAACGGGCAAGCTCGGTCATGGCGCTGGATCTATCTGAGGCCATGCTAGCCAGAGCGCGGGAGTTTGCAGGCCATTTGTCCGGTATCGAATTTATACAAGGTAGCGCCGCCCAAGCCATCAAAAATAACGCAAAGGCGGATGCCGTGATTGCCAATATGGTGCTCCACCATACGCCTGACCCGCGACAAATTCTGCGTGACGCCGCCAATCTGCTAGCAGCGAATGGCCGCCTGATTGTGAGCGAACTCTGTGCCCACGATCAGGCGTGGGCCAGAGAACACTGCGGAGACCTTTGGTTGGGATTTGCACCCGAGCAGCTGCAAGGCTGGGCCGAAGCAGCCGGCCTCTCTGTCAGCGCCAGCGTGTTCATGGCGCAACGCAATGGCTTCCAAATACAAATTCATCAATTCGAAAAAACACCATCCGCTTTAGAGGACAACTTATGAGCGACTATTCACTTTTTACTTCGGAGTCTGTCTCCGAAGGGCATCCCGACAAAATGTCGGACCAAATCTCCGATGCCATTCTCGATGCTTACCTGGCGAAAGATCCCGATGCGCGCGTAGCGGTAGAGACATTGGTAAAAACCGGCATGGTTGTCGTGGCCGGCGAAGTCACAACCGCGTCAAATGTCACGCCGGGCGAACTCGAGCAGGTAATCCGGCAAACGGTGCTCGATATTGGTTTCGATTCTTCCGACGTTTGTTTTGACGGCAATACCTGTGCGGTGATTAACGCCATCGGACAACAGTCAGCCGATATTGCCTTGGGCACTCACGAAGCCGATGAGGCCAATCAAGGCGCGGGTGATCAGGGGCTGATGTTTGGGTATGCCTCAGACGAAACCGACGTGCTGATGCCCGCACCGATTTACTTCTCGCACCGTCTCGTCGAAAAGCAAGCGGAGCTCAGAAAATCCGGAGCACTGCCCTGGTTACGGCCCGATGCAAAAAGTCAGATAACCCTTCGCTACGACGCAAACGGCAAGCCAGAGCGTATCGAAGCGGTCGTTCTTTCGACGCAACACGCACCAGACATCTCACAAGCCGATCTTCGTGCGGCTGTGCGCAAAGAAATTATTGAGGCCACCTTGCCTGCAGAATGGCTTCACGCTGATACGCTGTTTCATATAAATCCCACAGGGAATTTTGTTATTGGCGGCCCACAAGGGGACTGCGGCCTCACTGGGCGCAAGATTATTGTCGATACCTACGGCGGTATGGCGCGGCACGGCGGGGGCGCCTTCTCGGGCAAAGACCCCTCCAAAGTAGACCGGTCAGCGGCCTATGCCGGCCGCTACGTGGCAAAAAATATTGTTGCTGGAGGCCTCGCGCGACGCTGCGAAGTGCAGGTTTCCTACGCAATCGGCGTTGCGGAACCGACTTCTATTTCCGTGAATACCTTCGGCACCGCGGCACTTTCTGACGACGCCATCGTTACATTGATCCGTGAGCACTTTGATCTGCGACCGAAAGGGCTTATCAATATGCTAGATCTGAAGCGGCCTATTTACCGTAATACCGCGGCCTATGGACACTTCGGCCGCACGGGCGACAGCTTCACCTGGGAACGCACGGATAAAGCAGATGCGCTGCGCGCCGCTGCTGGGCTGTAACGCAACAACTCACTGATTCAAGAAAAGAGAGCACGCTATGAATACTGCTGTTGAGCAAACCGTCTTCGCCGATTACAAGGTTGCAGACATTCACCTCGCCGACTGGGGCCGACGCGAATTGGAGATTGCCGAGAGCGAGATGCCTGCGCTGATGGCATTGAGGGAGCAATACCGGGCATCGCAGCCGCTGGCAGGCGCCAAAATTCTGGGTTGTATCCACATGACCATCCAGACCGGCGTGCTCATCGAGACACTCGTCGCGCTGGGCGCCGAAGTCAGATGGTCATCCTGCAATATCTTCTCAACGCAGGATCACGCAGCCGCTGCGATCGCCGCCGCAGGCATACCGGTTTTTGCCTGGAAAGGCGAAACCGAAGAGGAATATGAGTGGTGCATCGAGCAAACCATCCTCGCCGATGGTAAGCCCTGGGATGCCAACATGGTGCTGGATGACGGCGGTGATCTGACCTCAATGCTGCACGAGCAATACCCCGAGATGCTGGAGCGGATTCACGGCATCACCGAAGAAACCACCACCGGTGTCCACCGTCTTTATGACATGCTGGCCAGTGGAGAACTCAAAGTCCCGGCAATCAACGTCAACGACGCCGTAACAAAATCAAAAAATGACATCAAGTACGGCTGCCGCCACAGTCTCAATGACGCCATCAAAAGAGGCTTGGACCATTTGTTAGCTGGCAAGCGCGCATTGGTCATCGGCTATGGCGATGTGGGCAAGGGCTCAGCGCAGTCATTGCGCCAAGAGGGAATGATCGTGCGGGTGACGGAATGCGACCCCATTTGCGCGATGCAGGCGTGCATGGACGGTTATGAAGTGGTATCTCCCTTCATCGACGGTGTAGACGACGGATCCGATAGCTGTATCGATGCGGCGTTGCTGTCTACGACCGATTTGCTGGTTACTGCTACTGGTAATTTCAACGTTTGCACAGCACCCATGTTGCGAGCCCTTAAATCAGGTGCCGTGGTTTGTAACATTGGCCACTTCGACAACGAGATTGATACCGCCTATATGCGTGACCAGTGGCAGTGGGAAGAAATTAAACCCCAGGTCCACAAAGTGGTCCGCGATGCGGCGAGCAATGACCACCTGTTGCTGCTCTCAGAGGGCCGTCTGGTCAACCTGGGAAATGCGACGGGGCACCCCTCACGCATTATGGATGGCTCCTTTGCGAATCAGGTGCTCGCGCAGATCCATCTCTATGAAAAGCGCTTCGCTGATATGAGTGGTGAGGAGCGGGCAGCTGCCATCACCGTGGAAGTGCTCCCCAAACACTTGGACGAACAGGTGGCTACCTATATGGTGCAGGGTTTCGGGGGCGTCATGACCAAGCTCACCCAGAAGCAGGCAGACTATATTGGTGTGGGTATCGACGGCCCCTTCAAGGCAGACAGCTACAAGTATTAAGCGCTTGAGCCATTAGACCCCACCCGTGTCGAGGCGCTGCAAATGCCGTGCCTCGAACACCTCCCCTCGAATAGGCGTACACTCACGCATCATCTGGAGACGTGACGGTGCGCAGTCCTCGATTATTTACCGATCAAATGCTCACTTCGGGTAGCCGTGTGGCGCTTACCGGAAGCGCCGCCCAGCATCTCGGCCGTGTCCTGAGAGCCAGAGCAGGAGAACAGATCAGCCTCTTCAATGGCAACGGACTCGAGTACGTTGCCACGATAGCCAATGTCAGTAAGCACGAGGTATCTGTCGATGTCGGTGAGGCATTCTCACCCGATACTGAATCTCTCGTGCATACGGCGCTGGGTTTGTGCCTGAGCAAAGGCGACCGGTTTGATTGGGGCATCCAGAAAGCAACTGAATTGGGGGTCGGAGCAATCATTCCACTAAACAGCGAACGCGTTGACTTTGCCATTCCCGCGGATCGCGTGGAGAAGCGCGTGGCGCACTGGCAACAGATTGCAATCAGCGCCTGCGAGCAGTGCGGGCGGGTTAAGGTGCCCTCGATAAGCCCACCCCAATCTTTATTGTCCTGGATAGAGAACGTATCAGCGGCGCAAAAGTGGGTGCTTCATTGTGTGGACAATGCCGACGCCTTCTCTCCAACCGTCCCTCGGGAGCCCCCTCCGGATGCGGCGCTACTGATTGGCCCCGAAGGCGGGTTGACCAACCGGGAGTTTGATGCCGCAAGCGCAGAGGGCTTTAAGCCGTTGCAGCTCGGGCCACGGGTGTTGCGCACAGAAACGGCGCCAGCGGTAGCGCTATCGGTCCTCAGTGTTTTCTGGGGAGAGATGCCCGCCGGATCGGGGCTCTACAACCCATAGATCCGTCGGGCGCTGGCTTCCAGTAACGGTGATCGGGTGACCCGAGTGTCTGACCGTGGAGCGCAGTATCCAAGCATCAGTGAGGCTGTTACTCAACGCCCAATTGAGCCTGAGATTTCTCAGAACCACACTGTGTAGCGTTTTCTTGCTGGCTGTGTTGCGACCGAACCCACTCCAACCAGATCGCTGCCGCATTCAGGTAATGACTGGTGCGAGGGGAATGAAAGATCTCAAACGCATGCTGCGCGCCGGGCAGTTCGGCATAAACCAGTGGCTGGGTGGCGCGCGGAGTGAGCTCAGCAACAAAACGTCGCACTTCCTCGACCCATACCAAGGAATCATGAGTGCCCTGGACAACGCAGAATGGGGGGGCCCTTTCAGCCACTCCCGAACGATCCACCCAGGCAACTGGAGATCCGTCCTCAAAGATCTCAGGAACATCGTCATAGGGTCTCTGGATAATCTTACGGGCAATGAAGGCATCCATGCGATCTTGCTGGCGGATGTCGTAACGATTGGTGAGATCCACCGCCGGATACAAAGCCAAGACCCCTTGTACAGCGGTGTCAGCGTCCTCGAATCCCTGTTGCCAGTCGGCATGGCCTGCAGATAATCCCGCCAGCAAAGACAAGTGACCGCCCGCAGATCCGCCGGTAATAACAACAAAGTCAGGGTCTCCGCCGTACTCAGCAATATGTTGTTTCACCCAGACAATGGCTTTTTTGACATCGATAATCTGTGCGGGAAAGGCTGAGCGGGGCGCCAATCGATAGTTGATAGAAACGCCAATCCAACCCGACTCTGCCATGCGATGCAAAAGCGGCTGCGCCTGCTCCGCTTTATGCCCCACCATCCAGGCACCGCCATGCACCTGCAGCAGCACCGGACGCCGCTCTCCAGGGGTGACGGGTAAATAGAGGTCCAGCAGACCTCGCTTTCCTGCATCGGTATAAGCGAGATTTCTGACATATTTGACACCAGGGCGCCGAAATCGAAATGGCCAAAGCCATTCCTGACTGTGGATGTGTTGACTCAGTTTATTGCGGCGAGCAACGGGAATCCGTTCAAAGTAATCCGTACCCAGCGCGAGGCGGAGCGCGCGACTGAATGCGGCACCGGAATCAAATGCGTCCCGAAGTGCCCATGCAAGCAATACCCAACTGGCAAGGAAAGCCGAGAGGCCCAATTCAAAACCGGCCGAATCCACACCGACAACGAGGATCCACAGCGCGACAAATCCCATCTGCAAACCCATGTGCCATATAGCCAGCTCACCGGTAATCCATCCGGAAAAAAACCAGACCCAGACACCCCATCCGATTGTACGCACCCTGAGCTGCACTGTGACGGCAGTAATCAACGCCATCAAGCCAACAACAGCAAACAAACTCTCCATACCATGTCCTAAACTGGCTTAAAAATACCCCGTAATAACGGCAACGAGATCTTGCGGCGATCGGCGGTGGATCGCAAGATATCTGACCCTCTGCGACAAGGACGCAAAGATGAGCCTCAAGCTCGGTGTAGTGATGGACCCCATAGAATCCATTCACTACAAAAAAGACACTACTTTAGCGCTTCTCTGGGCCGCACAGGACCGCGGTTGGACACTGTTCTATATGGCACCTGACGCACTCTATCTCGAGGGCGAGCGGCCAATGGCGGTCGCGCAAGTGCTCACGGTTCACCGAAACCCTGACCATTGGTTTGACCTCTGTGAACCTCAGGACATTGCACTTACCGAACTCGATATCTGCCTGATGCGCAAAGACCCTCCATTTGACATGGAGTATATCTACGCCACCTATTTGCTGGAACGTGCCGAGCGTGAGGGCACAATCATCGTCAATCGTTGCCAAAGCCTGCGTGACTGCAACGAAAAACTGTTCGCGACCGAGTTTCCCGAATGCTGCCCTACCTTGCTGGTCAGCCGGGATATGTCAAAGTTGAGGGCTTTCCATCGGCAACATAGGGATGTGATTTTCAAACCATTGGACGGCATGGGCGGTAGCGCAATTTTCAGAGCGCGAGAGGATGACCCGAACGTTAGCGTGATTCTGGAAACCCTCACCCGGTCTGGGCAAGAAACGATAATGGCGCAAGCTTATTTGAGCGCCATCAGCGAGGGTGACAAGCGGATTCTAATGGTGAATGGCGAACCCATACCCTTTTGCCTTGCTCGTGTTCCCCTCGCCGGAGAGAGCCGTGGCAATCTGGCGGCCGGTGGTTCCGGTCGGGTACAGCCTCTGTCGGAGCGCGATTTTTGGATCGCTTCAACGGTAGGCCCCACACTAAAAGAACGCGGTCTGTATTTCGTTGGCCTGGATGTCATCGGCGATTACCTCACAGAAATCAACGTGACGAGTCCCACTTGCCTCCGAGAAATTGAAGCGGAAACCGGCCTTGATATCGCCGGCAAACTGCTGGATGCGGTCAGCGGCGGCCTGCCCAATGAGGCTCAGTCCTGAATCGACTCATTGCCTCTCCTAACGCTCAGGCGCGGCGCCCGCTTGGGTCTGCACTAACCTTTTCGCTGGGGGTTCACCTTGTTCTGATTTTTGGGTTTCTGGTTTCTCCCCCCGGGAAAGAGACGCTCCGCGAGGCCACTCGCAGTGTAACGATACTGCTGGCGCCCGCGACCACTACCGTCCCGGAAACAACAACCAGTGCTCAAGCCGATCAGCTCGGGCGCGCTGCAACATCCGATAGACTTGCAGCACTGACCCCGTCGGCAGGTGCTCCGCAACAGACGCCGGGGCTTAACAATGCCTCACCGAGCACCCCTAAGATTACGCTGCAAAGCGTTTATTCAGACCCACATGTGGTACCCATCGCCGCCCGCGCCGCACTCGAGGCAGAATATATCCGCCGTTGGCAAATCGCGATCGAGCAATTCGGCAATATCCATTACCGAGATGCCGCCAAACGCCACGGCGATGGCGATGTACGACTGCGAGTCCGACTCGACTCACGGGGTGCTTTGCGCGGGATACAGGTGCTTTCAAGCTCAGGAAAATTGGCATTGGATCGCGCCGCAATAGCGACCGTCGAGCGCCTCGCCCCTTTTGATGCATTCCCCTCCGTGCTTGCCAATTCCGTCACGGAGTTAGATATCATCCGCACTTGGCAATTCAGAAACTGAGCAACAGAACATGCCCAATGACACTTGAGCAACACCCTCCCGGAGTCTCTCCCTCGTCGGGATCGTTTCAGGGACAGTTTCTCATTGCCACTCCGGTGATCGGCAGTGGTTTTTTCAATCGCTCTCTCACCTACCTTTGCCACCACGATGCTGACGGTGCGATGGGGATTGTCATTAACCAGCACCTTGATCTCGTACTCTCAGACATGCTCGAGCATCTCGACATTGACAGCATCCACGATCTGTCCAGCTGCCAGGTATTCGCCGGAGGGCCTGTCGGAACGGAACAGGGCTTTGTCCTGCACCGGGGAGAACCCACATGGGAAGGCAGTCGATCTGTGGGCGAGGCACTGAGCCTGACTACATCGCGCGATATCCTCTGTGCACTGGCGCTTGGAGAGGGACCTGAGGACTTTCTGGTCGCTTTGGGCTACGCCGGCTGGGGTCCCGGGCAGCTTGAACAAGAGGTGAGCGGCAATAGTTGGCTGACGGTCCCCGCTGACCCGCAAATACTGTTCCACGTTGATGCCAGCGACAAATTGGTGGCCGCAGGGCAACGGCTTGGAATCGATATCGATTTGTTAACTGCTCAGGCGGGGCATGCTTAACCGTGAACGGGCCGGAATCAGTCCTTGCGCTGGATTTTGGTCTTCGCAACATTGGCGTCGCCGTCGGTAACTCGCTCTCGCGCACCGCACAGCCCCTGACGATCCTTTCTGCAAAAGACGGCGTCCCTGATTGGGCGGCACTCGTGGCGTTGTCAAATGAGTGGAAACCGGATCGGATCATTGTGGGGCACCCCCTGAACATGGATGGCTCCGAGAGTGAACTCAGTCAACGCGCATCAAAATTTGCCCGGCAGGTTGAAGGCCGACTCGGCCGCCCTGTCACTCTGGTAGATGAACGATTATCGAGCCGAGAGGCTAAGGCGGTAGCCCTGTCGCAGGGTCACAGTGGTGACTTCGCCGCTAACCCCATTGACGATCAGGCCGCTGCAATCATTTTGACAACTTGGCTGAACGAGCAATAAGTGTCAGGCGGTAATACTGTCGGGTTGCCGCGCCTTCTCTCTGGCTGCCTCGACGGAGACAATTCGCTTGTCAACCAGGCTCTGTAAGCTCTGATCCATGGTTTGCATCCCAACGGCCTGTCCCGTCTGAATAGCGGAATACATTTGCGCAACTTTATCCTCGCGAATGAGATTTCTGATGGCCGACGTCCCACGCATAATTTCATGGGCTGCGACACGGCCCCCACTTTTGCGCTTCAACAATGTTTGGGATATCACTGCTTGAAGCGACTCGGACAGCATGGAACGAACCATCGCTTTTTCGTCTGCAGGAAATACATCAATGATGCGGTCAATGGTCTTGGCCGCGGAGGTGGTATGCAGGGTGCCAAAAACCAGATGCCCGGTCTCTGCCGCGGTCAGCGCCAACCGAATCGTCTCGAGGTCGCGCATTTCTCCCACCAAAATAATATCGGGATCCTCACGCAACGCCGAACGTAGTGCCTCGGAAAATCCCAATGTGTCGCGATGTACTTCGCGCTGATTAACCAGGCACCGCTTGCTCTCGTGGACAAACTCGATGGGATCTTCGATGGTTAAGATATGGTCATATCGATTGTCATTAACGAAATCAACCATCGCTGCGAGCGTGGTGGACTTGCCGGACCCGGTGGGCCCGGTGACCAGCACAAGGCCTCGGGGCAACAAGGATATATCCCGGAAAACCTGGCCCATGCCCAAGGCTTCCATTGTCAAAACTTCCGAAGGAATCGTGCGGAAAACCGCGCCTGCGCCCCTGTTTTGATTGAAGGCATTAACCCTGAAGCGCGCGATATTGGGCACTTCGAACGAAAAATCAGTTTCCAAGAATTCCTCAAAATCCTTGCGTTGCCGATCATTCATTATGTCGTAAATCAGGGCCTGAACTTCCGCGTGGTCCTGAGGGGGGACATTGACGCGGCGTATGTCGCCGTCCACCCTGATCATCGGGGGTAGGCCCGCTGAAAGGTGAAGGTCTGACGCGCCTTGCTGGACGCTAAAAGCGAGTAATTCAGTGATATCCATTTCACATGCTCCGCTAATATCGGGTTACGACATGACACATCAAATTCCCTATGATGCTACCCATGCCACCGACTGATCTTGCCCGTAATATATCAGAAGTCGCCCGCCGGATAAGGTCCGCGGAAACGGCTGCTGGACGACGCAAAAACAGCGTTTCACTGCTGGCCGTCAGTAAAACTAAATCCCCGGAGCTCATCAGGACGGCCTACGCGTGCGGGCAAACGGCCTTCGGGGAAAACTACGCGCAAGAAATGGTCGACAAAGCCCAGTTGCTGACAGATCTGCCCCTCCTTTGGCATTTTATTGGCCCCATTCAAAGCAACAAAACGGCCAGCATTGCAGCGCTTTGTGACTGGGCGCACAGCGTGGATCGCCTCAAAATTGCACGTCGTCTGAGCGAACAGCGGCCACCCGACTTAAATCCCCTCAATGTATTGATACAGGTCAATATTTCGGGAGAGCACAGCAAGTCAGGTGTGCGTCCTGAGGAAGTAGCGGATCTCGCTCACGGCATCAGGGCCCTGCCCGGACTCTCGCTCAGAGGCCTCATGGCCATCCCCGCGCCGGCGGGTCCGAATGAAAGCCCGCGACCGGCCTTTAGGGCACTGCGCGAATTAAAAGATAGTCTGGCATTGACCATCCCCGGGCTCGATACTTTATCAATGGGCATGTCAGCGGATTTGGAGGACGCCATCGCCGAAGGTGCCAATCTTGTTCGGGTAGGAACAGATATTTTCGGCGCACGGTATAATTAGTCCTTCTTTGCTTGGATACCGGCCACCACATGGAGTCTCAAATTGCGTTCCTAGGGGCGGGAAATATGGCCAGCGCCATGATTAATGGCCTGCTGAACACCGGCTTCTCCCCCCAACAGCTCCGGGCTGCTGACCCCAGCGAGAAAGCGCTGGAGGGGCTCCGTGTGCTTGGCATAGAGCGTCTAGGCACCTCGTCAGAGGATTTGTGTGACGGTGCAGACCTGATCGTGGCTGCCGTCAAACCGCAAATCATGGCAGAAGCTCTCTCCCCGCTTAAGAATCGACTGAGTCCGGACACCGCGCTGCTATCCATTGCCGCAGGTATTCCCATCGCCTCCTTGCAGCGCTCCATCGGGGACTCCACCCCTGTCATCCGTTGCATGCCCAACACGCCAGCCATGGTGAGTAAAGGCGCCAGCGCACTGTATGCCTCCCCGTCAGCTAGTCACGCCCAGCGCAACCTGGCTGAAGCCGTGACCAACTCGGTCGGCATGACCTTTTGGGTGGCAGAGGAAGCGCTCCTGGACGCAGTCACCGCGGTGTCCGGTAGCGGGCCGGCTTACTTTTTTGCGTTAATGGAGGCGGTTTCACAGGCTGGGATACAGTTGGGACTCGAGCCGGAAACCTCCCTCGCGCTGACGCTGCAAACAGCGATCGGCGCCGCTGAGCTCGCCCAGCGTTCCAACGTGCCGGTGGCGACGCTCAGAGAAAATGTCACCAGCCCCGGGGGGACAACGGAACAAGCGCTGTTGGCGCTCGAAGCTGGTCAATTTAGCGCTGTTGTATCAGAAGCCGTGCACCGCTGCGCGGAACGTGCAAAAACACTCGGCGAGGAGTTCGGCTGACATGGGAGCGGGCACTGAAATTTCACTCTACCTGATCCGTAACCTGGGTGCGTTTCTGCTCCTGTTGATCGTTGTGCGAGGGGTACTACATGCGTCACGAGTCAATTTCTACAACCCGCTCTCTCAGTTGGTCGTGCGCCTGACCAATCCACTGATTGCGCCGCTGCGCCGAGTATTGCCCGCAACAGGTAGAGCGGATTGGGCCGCCTGGGTTTTGGCAATCGCGATTCAAATCGTCATCTTGGTCTCGATCGCCTGGGTTGCGGGGGAACGATGGGCACTACCAGATCCCCTGTCAATGTTGGTCTGGGGCGTCGTTGGCGTTTTAGGTCTACTGGTGAATTTTTATTTTTTTACCCTGATTGCGATGATTATCGTCAGCTGGGTCGCGCCGGGCAGCCGGCATCCCGCCATCGAGCTGATCTGGCAAATCTCGGAGCCCGTAATGGCACCCTTTCGTGCACTCCTGCCGAACATGGGCGGGATCGATTTTTCGCCGATTCTGGTGTTTGTCACGCTTAACGTCTTACAAATTGCGCTAAGACACCTCGCCATGTCAGTGGGCTTACCCACAGGCCTGGTATTCGGTCTTTAAAGCGTGACCCGCGACTCGCACGGACAAGGCCTAGGGCTGGTAACGCCTGAGGTGGTGCGCTTCGACACGCCGTTTCAATTTTGCAATGGCGCAACCTTGGAGCAACACCAGCTGATCTACGAGACCTACGGGGAGTTGAACGCGTCCGGCAGTAACGCCGTTTTAATCTGCCATGCGCTGTCCGGCTCACACCATGCTGCGGGCATTCACGCTACAGACGACCAGCACCCAGGGTGGTGGGATCTCGCCATCGGCCCCGGCAAACCCATTGATACTGATCGGTTGTTTGTTGTCTGCTCAAACAACCTGGGTGGTTGCGATGGCTCCACCGGGCCCAATACCCCCATGCCCGGCGGCGACACCCCATGGGGATCTCAATTTCCACAACCACAGGTGCGAGACTGGGTGCGCAGCCAAAAATTGCTGGCGGAACATCTGGGCATTACGCACTGGGCAGCCGTGATCGGCGGCAGCCTCGGCGGCATGCAGGCGCTGCAGTGGGCGGTTGACTATCCCGACTGGGTTGAGCACTGCGTGGCGCTGGCATCGGCTCCCGGTTTAACTGCTCAAAATATTGCCTTCAATGAGATTGCCCGACACGCCATCCTGTCTGACCCCGATTTTCACAACGGCGATTACCTGGCGCACGAAACACTACCGGTAAGGGGTGTTGCACTGGCCCGCATGGTGGGACACCTGACTTATATGTCGGCTGACGGGATGAGTGATCGATTCGGCAGGGAACTCAGGGAAGAGAGTTTTTCGGCAGATGGCAGTCAGGAGCAGGTCTTTCAGGTTGAGAGCTACCTTCGGCACCAGGGGACCCGTTTTTCGACTCGCTTTGACGCCAATACCTATGTGTTGATGACACGAGCCCTTGATCTCTTTGATCTCTCAGCGGGTTACGCCGATCTCGCCACTGCGCTATCCGCTGCGAAAGCCAGTTTTCTGCTGCTATCCTTCAGCTCGGATTGGCGATTTTCGCCACAAAGATCCATAGAAATCCGGGACGCGCTGATGGCGACTGGTAAGGCAGTCACCTACGCCAACATCGAAACCGACGACGGTCACGATGGGTTCCTCCTGCCCAATCAAACCTACGAAGGGCTATTTTCCGAATGGATGAAGCGAGTAGGTCCTTCGTGATGAACCGTCTGGATCTCAATACCGTGCTCGATTGGGTCGAGCCACATAGCAACGTCCTCGATCTTGGCTGTGGAGACGGCGGGTTTTTACAGCGCCTTCGTGACGAGCGAAATGTGATTGGCGTCGGTGTTGAAATCGATGCGGATAACTTGATCAGCGCCGTTCGGAAGGGCCTGAATGTGATTCAGGAAGACATTAACAACGGCCTTTATTGTTTCCCCGATCATCGCTTCGACGTTGTCATTTTGACCCACGCCCTGCAAGAACTGACGCATCCGCACATTGCGCTTGAACGTATGGTCCAGATTGGCAGGCAAGCCATTGTCTCGTTTCCCAATTTTGGGCATTGGTTTTGTCGCTTGCACCTTGGATTCAGGGGTCGCATGCCCATGTCCCGCGCGATGCCGCGCCATTGGTATGACACCCCCAACATCCACTTTTGTACTGTCAGGGACTTTGAGGCGCTGTGTTCAAAACTCAACATCGACATTATCGAGCGAGCAACTGTCGCCGGCCCAGCTCAAAGGCTATTGGGAAAAGTATGGCCCAATCTTTTTGCTACCAGCGCCGTCTACCGTATCTGCCGTTCCGGGCAGTAACGCTGTGGTTGCTACTCGGCCTCGGGGCCATTAATGCCCACGGCCAGCAATCCACTCGTTATGACGAGTTTGAGCTTCATCACAGCATTGTCTACACCACATTTGTCGCGCCAGAGGTTGCTGCGGAGTACGGCATTATTCGCGGCGCCGACAAGGCAATGCTGACGCTGTCAGTACGTGACGCATCGTCTGGTGATCTGGCCGGCAGACCCATGCAGATTAGCGGGAGAACCTGGGACTTGATCACAGGTGGTGCAATGGATGTGCGCGAGATCCGTGAAGGTCGGGCAACCTATTACATAGTACCTTTCGAGTTTCTCGACCGAGAATACCGCTTTTTCGAGTTTTCATTTCAACCCGAGGGCGCCGATAAATCCTACGAACACAAGATGAAAGTACAGCTATGGCGACAGGACTAGCCGACAATGCCTGACACCCTACCGAAGCTGGTTATTGCAAGTCACAACGAGGGAAAGATCGCAGAGTTTGACCGCATTTTGTCCGACTCATGGCAGATTCAGGCTCAGGCACACCTCGGCGTCGCCGCGATACCGGAGACTGGGTTGTCCTTTATCGAAAACGCGATCCTAAAAGCAAGGCACGCCAGCCGTGAAACGGGGCTGGCTGCTTTGGCTGATGACTCTGGACTGGTAGTGCCCGCACTCGGCGGTGCACCGGGCTTAATTTCCGCACGCTACTCAGGCGCAGGTGATGAGGCCAACAATACGTTGCTCCTTCATAATATGGAGGCCTTGCAGGGCGAGGAACGCGCCGCCTTTTACATTGCTGTTTTAGTGCTCATGCATGGGCCCGACGATCCTGCGCCTATCGTCGCTGAGGGCCGTTGGCATGGGCACATTGCCAATGCGCCACGCGGGACGGGCGGATTCGGTTACGATCCGCTGTTTATTCCACATGGCGATACAAGACACGCGGCAGAGCTGTCTCCGCAGGAGAAGGACCAAATCAGCCATCGCGGCACCGCAGTAGCGCAGCTGCTCAAGCACTGCCGCGAATGATCGAACCCGAGAAAATTCCGCTCTCGCTCTACATCCATATTCCGTGGTGTACCCAGAAATGTCCCTACTGTGACTTCAACAGCCACGAGGGTTTCCTGACAAGCTATCAGGAACCGTATGTCAGCGCTTTGCTATCTGATCTGGAGAGTCAGCTCGCCTGGACCAGAGCGCGGACAGTGGAAACCATATTTATCGGCGGTGGCACGCCGAGTCTATTCTCTGGACAGTGGATAGGCCGCTTACTGTCGGGCGTCGCGAGACTAATGCCCATTTCGCGAACTGCTGAGATTACCCTGGAGAGCAATCCGGGAAGCGCGGAAATAGCGCGGTATAAGGACTATCGGTGCGCAGGCGTTACACGCCTCAGCATCGGCGTGCAGAGCTTCAACAACGACTCGCTGCGACAACTCGGACGAATCCATACTGGGGAAGAAGCCAGAAGAGCGCTCGATCTGGCAGATAAAGCCGGTTTCACCCGATGGAATATTGATCTCATGCATGGCCTGCCGGGTCAGAACATCGAAAGTGCCAGTGAGGATGTGCGCGAAGCGATCAAACTTAGTGCGGGCCACATTTCGTGTTATCAACTCACGATAGAGCCAAACACGCGCTTTTGGTCCAAACCGCCGGCCCTGCCTGGCGAAAGCGCTCTAGAGGACATCGAGCATGCCGGCCAGGCGCTACTGGGTGACGCCGGATTCATGCAATACGAGGTTTCGGCATTTTGCAAAGCCGACAACCAGTGCCGTCACAACGTCAACTACTGGACTTTCGGCGACTATCTGGGCATCGGCGCGGGTGCTCACGGCAAGCTGACTTTATCGGACAATAAGATCATTCGGACACAGCGGACGCGATCACCCGCGGATTACCTGCGCCTGGCGAGCACGAACCCCTTCATCGCGCCTGTCCCTAAATCAATTTCGGTCGACGACCTCCCCGGAGAGTTCGCTATGAATGCACTTCGGCTGAAGGACGGCGTTGCCTCCGAATGCTTTACACAGCGAACCGGGCTGGCTGAAAACGTGCTTGCCCAGCGGGCTAAGACCGCCCAGGCGCGGGGTTGGCTGACTGATCAGAAAAGCGGCCGGTTCGCCACAACGCCGCTGGGCTTTCAGTTTTTAGATAGCGTTTTAGCGACGCTCTTGTAACTCTAAGATCGATAATAAATCCAATCCCACACGCCGTGTCCAAGCCGCTCACCGCGGGCCTCGAACTTGGTTAACGGGCGGTATGTTGGCCGGGGAAGGGGGTCGGTCAAAGTGCCCCCGACACTGCGCATTTCGGGAGCCGCATCCAACACTTCAACCATATGCTCGGCATAGGGCTCCCAGTCAGTCGCAAGGTGGAGATAGCCGCCCGGGCGCAACAGCCGTGTCACGAGCCGCACAAAATCAGGTTGGATAAGGCGGCGTTTATGGTGACGCTTTTTGTGCCAGGGGTCTGGGAAAAATATGTGGACCGCGTCGATGGTGCCTGGGTGCATACAGTGCTCCAGCACCTCAACCGCGTCTTCTGCGTATACACAAAGATTACGACAATCCGAATTCAGTAACTGGCCGAGCAAGCGCCCCACCCCGGGACGGTGCACCTCTATGCCGATAAACTGAGTTGCCGAATCCGCCAGCGCCATTTCTAGCAGGCTGTCGCCCATACCGAAGCCAATCTCAATGACTCGCTTGCCGGCAAATCCAAACTGCGCGTCCCAATCCAGCAGGCCATCTTTCAGATTTAACCCAAAGCGCGGCATGCCTTGTCGCCAGCCCCGCTCTTGCGCCGGCGTCATTCGTCCGGCACGCATTACGAAGCTTCTGATGCGACTTGTGATTGCGGGTTGCTGAGAGGGCACCCGAGACCTGCCTTTTTTGCTGCGGCAGTCTAGGCGAGGAGGGCCGTTCGCAATTTTTTCATCGCGTTGGCTTCTAATTGCCGGATTCTCTCGGCCGAGACCTCATATTGCGCGGCCAATTCATGCAACGTGGACTTATCGTCGATCAACCAGCGTCGCTCCAGAATGTCGCGACTGCGGTCATCAAGATCTGCCAGCGCCGCCTGCAGGCGTGCCGTGCTGTCCTGAGCAAAATCAGCGGCCTCAACCAGCTGTTCAGGGTCGGACTGGTTATCCGCAAGAAAATACTGCGGTGCTTGCCAGGCATCCTCGTCGTCAGTCTCAGAGGGCGCGTCGTAAGCGACATCCCGACTGGCAAGCCGACCCTCCATTCGCGTTACTTCAGCCTCGTCTACACCGAGATCTGCCGCGATCGCGCGCGTTTCCTCTGCGGACAGCCATCCCAATGACTTCTTTTGACTACGCAGATTAAAGAATAACTTTCGCTGCGCTTTGGTCGTCGCCACTTTGACGATTCGCCAGTTACGCAGGATATATTCATGCATCTCCGCCTTGATCCAATGAACGGCAAAAGAAACCAGACGCACGCCCTTGGTCGGGTCAAATCGCTTGACGGCCTTCATCAGCCCAACATTACCCTCTTGGATCAGGTCTGCTTCTGACAGGCCGTAACCGGAGTAACTCCTCGCGATATGCACTACAAACCGCAAGTGCGCCAAAACTAACTCGCGCGCTGAATCAACGCAGTCATCGTAAAACAGTCGCTCTGCCAACTCGCGTTCACGCTCTACCGAGAGTACGGCAATGCCGCTCACCGCCTGAACGTAAGCAGCAAGATTGGCCCCCGGCGCCATATTAAGGACCGCGCTGTTGGGCACCGCCAGTGCCTGCTGAGTCTCTGTCATGTTTCTCCCTCCAACGAGGCGATGGCCGTATTTTAGCACTCTCTTAAGCAGAGTGCTAAAGCCAAAAACTACCGATTTTCAGAGACTTAATGCCGCTCAAGTTGCCTCAAGTGCCTTTCGCAGGCAATCCACGAGGCGCTCCAACCCAGTAACACCGCGACCAACAGCAGCATCAACGGATAATGAATTCCGGGCCACTGCAAACGTTGCGGACTGTCATAAAGCGCAAATAACGTGTTCACCGGATCCGCCAACCAGCCGCAAAATAGCCACAAAATCACTGCACCCAGCAAGCCGCCCCCTAGGCCAAACCAAAATCCGGTGTACAAAAAAGGCCTGCGCGCAAAAGCCATTGAGCCACCGATCAGGCGGACCACCAAAATCTCTTCTTGGCGGGCTACGACGGTAAGCCTGAGGGTATTCTCGAGCGCAAGTACTGTCGCCAGTAGCATCATGGCTCCCACCGCAAGTACCCACCGCGAGGCAGCGACCAATGCCTCGTTCAGTCGATTCAGCCAAAGTGTATCCAGAACAACCTGAGCAACACCGTCCTCGTGCTGAAGTCGCTCCGACAGTCGCAGGCCATCTGCTTCCGCTGCACCCGGCTGCAGAGCAACCAACAAAGTGTGTGGCAATGGATTACGAGACAGTGATTCTAATAACGGTCTCAATCCGGTCAGCGCAGTGAACTGCAGCAGGGCCTCATCCTTGGGCACGAGCGTCACCGCCGCAACTTCTGACCAGCCTGCTATGACTTGTTGTAACCCGGTTGCGTCGTCCAAATTCATTTCGGGGATGAGTAGTACCGACAACTGAGGCGGCTGCTCAAAATGTGCTGTCACGACATTCAGGTTATTCAAGGTCAATAACAGACTGGCGGGCAAAGCAAGAGACAGCGCTACAAGGAGCCAGGTGGTGAAAGTGGCGAGCGGCCGTGCCTTGAGTTTTTTTACGCTGCTCGCTGCTGCAGAGCGATGCTGAGCGCGCCATACCGGCAACCAATGCCAAAATAGTCTCTCCCGGGACGGCGACGTTTTCATGCGCTATCACCGGCAACGACGGCACCCCCACTGAGAGTGATAATCCGATGTCGCAGGCGACAAATCAGCGGCATATCGTGGGTTGCGATCAGCACCGTTACACCTACCTGATTAAAGGCCTCAAACAGCGACATGATTTCGGACGATAACTGGGGATCGAGATTACCCGTAGGTTCATCAGCAACCAAAAACTCAGGCCTCGCCACAACCGCTCTGGCGATACCAACGCGCTGCTGCTCCCCACCTGACAGACTCGCAGGATCAGCACGCTCGCTGCCGAGCAAACCCACCTTATCCAGCGCCGCCCGGACTCTGCGAGTCACATCCCGAGGAGAAAACCCAGCTATCTCGAGTGGCAGTGCTACATTGTCATGCACGCTTCGGTCAAAAAGCAGGCGGTGGTCCTGAAATACCACACCAAATCGTCTTCGATATCGAGCAACCGCGCCGCCGCTTAACCCCGTTATGCGATCTCCACTGACCCTGATCGCTCCGCCTGTGGGGCGATCCAACAACAACAAAAGCCGCAAAACGGTGCTCTTCCCGGCACCCGAGTGACCGGTCAAAAATGCCATTTCACCCCGCTCAATGGTCAGGTTCAGATTGCGCAGCGCATACTGATCTCCGTAACGCCGAGTAACACGATCAAACTCAATCAATGGTCTGGTCCACCACTGGCATCACGGCACCATCTTCCGTCATGTCTCCAACAGCGCGCTCACAAAGTCTTCGGCCTTAAATTCGCGCAGATCCTCTGTTTGCTCGCCCACACCGATATAACGAATTGGCCTTGCAAGTCGATTGGCAATTGCAAACAGGACCCCCCCACGCGCCGTGCCATCCAGCTTGGTAACGGCGATACCGGTGACACCCACTGTCTGATCAAATTCAATCGCCTGCGACACGGCGTTTTGTCCGGTCCCCGCATCCAGAACCAAGAGCGTTTCATGAGGCACACTGGCGTCTTGCTTGCGCATGACCCGCACCACCTTCGCAAGTTCATCCATCAGGTGCGCCTTGTTTTGCAGACGTCCGGCGGTATCCGCAATCAGTACATCAATGCCTCTGGCGGTCGCCGCCGCCAATGCGTCATACAGCACCGATGCGCTGTCAGCGCCTGTGTGCTGGGCAATCACAGGAACGTCATTCCTCTCCCCCCAAGCCTCAAGCTGCTCCACTGCGGCTGCGCGGAAAGTGTCCCCAGCGGCTAGCATCACACTGTGTCCCTGGCCTTTAAGCCGGTGCGCCAACTTGCCAATGGTCGTGGTTTTCCCTGCCCCGTTGACCCCCACAACCAAAATTACGAACGGCCGGTGGCCCGATATAACCAAAGGCTCCTCACGATCTGCCAGCAACTCGGTCAAGGTGACCTTGAGTGCCGACATCACGGTCTCGGAGGCGGCGAGGTCTTTGCGGTCAAGGCGTTGGCGGAGCGACTCCAGTACCTGACTGGTGGCTTCCAGACCCAGGTCCGCCATAATCAATTGCTCCTCGAGCGCCTCAAGCAAATCGGGATCAAGCTGCTTTTTGCCTAGGACCAGTGCGGCGAGGCCCTCGGAAAATTGGTTGCGGCTTCGGCTGAGTCCTTTTCGTAATCGATGAAACATGCCCGAGGACTCTGACGTCGCATCGACAGCCTTACTGACTTGGCTTGTCTTATCGACAACATCAACGCTCTCGGCATCTTTAACGGCAGTGACGACTTCATCGGCCGCCGCATCAGGTTTTGAACGGCGTTTGAATAGCTTCATGATTTAACATCTCGTTCTAAGGCAAGGCGCCCCAAACATTGTCGTGCAGCCCGTCCGCGATTACAGTCTAGCACCCCGACAAGTAGGAGCCAGCATGGGACGAAATCGATCGCCTGCGATGTCAACGCTACGGATCATCGGTGGCGATTGGCGCGGTCGAAAGATTACATTCTCCCAACTCCCCGGTGTGCGACCCACCGGAGATCGTGTGCGGGAAACACTCTTCAACTGGTTGGCGCCTTATCTCGCTGGCGCAAAATGCCTGGACCTGTTTGCCGGGTCGGGTGCGCTCGGTCTCGAGGCACTGTCACGAGGCGCGGCTCATTGCGACTTCGTTGATAATCAAGCGGAAAACACCAGACAGATCTCCCAACAACTGGCAGCCCTTGATGGCAATCAAAAAGCGTCGGTGCACTGTGGTGATGCGCTAACTTGGCTGGCACAACACCCTGCCACTTGGGATATCGTATTTGTCGACCCTCCGTTCGACAGCGCACTTGGCGCGCCGTCGTTACGGCAACTGGCCTGTAACGACCGCTTGCACCACAACAGCTGGGTTTATTCTGAATCACGGCGATCTGAGCCCGAATTCATCCACGACGGGTCCTACAATATCTTCCGTGAAAAGCTTACCGGCGATGTTTGCTATCGGCTTTTACAGCCTCTGCTGAGTTGACTCATTTCATCCCACGCTTGATCAACGAGACTTGTGAACCAGACTTGTGTACGCTCCGAGCAACGAAATGAGGACACATGTCGTGCGAACACATACTGTCGTCTATCCAGGAACCTTTGATCCGATTACCAACGGACACATTGACCTCATCGAGAGAGCGGCCAAGCTTTTCGACAAAGTCATCGTTGCGGTCGCGACCAGCGAAAAAAAAGCGCCTCTCTTTGCTATCGCTGACAGGGTGGCGCTTGCGCGCGAGTGTCTTTCCCATGTGCCTGGCGCAGAGGTCTTGCCCTTTAACGGGCTGCTAATCGATTTCGTAGCGGCGCAAGGTTCTCACTGCGTACTCAGAGGCCTGCGCGCTGTCGCGGACTTCGAATATGAATTCCAGCTGGCCAACATGAATCGCGCGATGCAACCTGAATTTGAAAGCGTCTTTCTAACGCCCAGCGCTGAGCTGTCCTATATCTCCTCATCGCTGGTTAGGGAAATCGCCAGCCTTGGGGGTGACGTGCGGGGCTTCGTGCCATCACCTGTTGTGAACGCGCTTAGCGAACGATTTGCCTGAAACTCCGTGGCTTAAATTACGGATCTCAGCAACGGTCAGCTAACGCTGACAAGAAGGACAAAAAACGGTGCTTCGGCCTCCCTGCCGAATCTCTTTGAGCGGGGTCTGGCAAACCCTGCATGGCTTAGCGTGCCGTCCGTATACCCGCAGTTGCTGCGCAAAATATCCAGGCTGACCATCGCCGCCCACAAAATCCCTTAGCGTCGTGCCGCCCTGTGCTATTGCCTTCGCAAGCACGTCCTTGATTGCACTCACCAGTGCCTCATAACGCGCCTCCGAAACCCTGCCCGCGGCGCGTCGAGGGTGAATGCCACTCATAAATAGAGATTCATTGGCGTAGATGTTGCCGACACCGACCACCACTTTGCCATCCATAATGAACTGCTTCACCGACTGGCTCCTCCGCCGCGAACGCTCATAGAGATAAGCGCCAGAAAACGACGGAGACAGCGGCTCCGGGCCGAGGCTATCCAATAGTGGGTGCGAGGTGCCCTGCAGCCAGTGCATGCTCCCAAAACGCCTGGGGTCGTGGTAGCGGAGGCAGTGTTGGTTATCCAGCACAATATCTACATGATCATGAAAAAGTGAGGGCGCTTGGGCGGGCATGATCCTGAGACTTCCCGACATACCCAGATGAACCATCAAAGTGCCTCGGTCCGTGTCGATAAGGATATATTTCGCACGACGTCGCACATCAAGGAAACGAGCGCCTGCTAGGCCACGCTCTAATTCCGGGGATATGGGCCATCGTAATCGACGCTCGCGGACAACGACCGATACCACCTCGCGGTCCACGATATGAGGGGCGATGCCAAGGCAGGTAGTTTCTACTTCTGGGAGCTCTGGCATGAATGACTCCGCCTCGCTATTAAATCCTGGCCCCATTTCGGCCAAGGGCGTGGTTTACTGCCTCCAGGACAGCCTCGCCCCAATATCAGGGCTCAAAATACAGGGCTCAAAAAAACAAAACCCCGGTACAGGGCCGGGGTTCTCGAGCTGAAGCGATCCTTACTTGATCTTGCCCTCTTTATAAATCACGTGCTTTCGTGCGACTGGATCGAATTTTTTCATCTCCAGCTTGTCAGGCATGGTTCGCTTGTTTTTATCGGTGGTATAAAAATGACCTGTACCAGCCGTCGAGTTCATTCGAATTTTCTCTCGCATCAGTCAGCCCTCACACTTTTTCGCCGCGGGCGCGCAGTTCTTCAAGAACCGCGTCAATACCGCGTTTATCGATAATTCGCATGCCCTTTGAGGATATACGCAAAGAAATGAAGCGCTTTTCGGATTCTACCCAGAACCGATGGTTATGAAGGTTGGGCAGAAAGCGCCGCTTCGTGCGGTTCTTGGCGTGCGAAACATTGTTACCGGTTGCGGGCCGCTTGCCCGTAACCTGACAAACTCGTGACATGGGAAGCCCCGTCGAGCTACAGAAAGGGCGCGTTTTATACCAGAGCCGCCGTGGGGGTGCAAGCGAGGCCTGATCAACACCTGTTGAAGTGTGCAAAAACCACCGCAAATGCTAGTGTGCGGGCTAATCAAAGTCGAGTTTGAGGGCCGATGGGCCATTTACGACAACGCCGAATACTGGTGGCAATAGCTGGCGGTATTGCAGCTTATAAGGGCGCCGAGCTGGTCCGGCTGCTGAAAAAGCAGGGGGCTGAGGTTCGCGTGATACTGTCCCGCGGCGCGCGTGAGTTTATTACTCCCCTCACGATGCAGGCCTTGTCTGGCGAACCGGTGCACACAGAACTCCTTGACGAGTCTGCCGAGGCGGGCATGGGCCATATTCAGCTGGCGCGATGGGCTGACCTCTTAATCATTGCGCCCGCTACCGCCGATGTTATTGCGCGTCTTGCCCAAGGACGAGCAGACGATTTAATGACCACGGTAACGCTGGCCACCGCGGCTCCGGTCGCCATCGCACCCGCCATGAATCAACAAATGTGGGCAAACGCGGCGACCCAGGAAAATCTCACACTCCTTGCGCGTCGAAATATTCAAATTATTGGACCGGAGCAAGGTGAGCAGGCTTGCGGCGACACAGGCCCCGGCCGCCTCATGGAACCGAATCTGATAGTCGAGGCACTACAAGGGCAATTTTCCAGCCGGCAGTTGGATAACAGAGCAGTGGTGATCACCGCGGGCCCGACCATTGAAGCGATTGACCCCGTACGCTTCCTCAGCAATCACAGCTCGGGAAAAATGGGTTACGCGCTGGCCAGGGCTTGTGCCGAAGCAGGAGCGGATGTCACGTTGATTTCGGGGCCGGTGCACTTGAGCCCGCCGGATCGCGTGAGGCTTGTGCCCGTTACTTCTGCCATCGAAATGCACGATGCTGCCATCGCAGCTAGCGATGGCGCTGACCTCTTTATCGGAGCAGCTGCCGTCGCAGACTTCAGAGTGTCAGCACCCGCCACCGAGAAAATAAAGAAGAGTGCACAACCCCATCTCTCGCTCGAGCTGATTGAGAATCCGGATGTCATCGCTGCGGTCAGTCAACTCGCCGGCAGGCCGACGCTGGTGGTAGGTTTCGCGGCCGAAACCTCAAACGTGTTGACTCATGCACGGGAGAAACTCGAGAAGAAAGGGCTGGATATGGTTATTGCCAACGATGTCAGCGATCCCCAGACCGGTTTTGGATCTGACAACAATGCGGTCTATCTGATTGACGCTTCGTCGGAACAGCACCTGCCGCTCTCCAGCAAGCAAGTCATCGCAGGTAAAATCGTTGCCGCATTGGCACAGCAACTGTTTGCATCGTCGAAGTAAGACTAGCGTTTCGCCGCGCTAAGCTGATCACCTACCTCTCCACGTGCGGCATCTTCACATTGCCTTTGCGGGCGAGCGCGCTCATGCTCGGCGCTATTCTATTGTGCAGGAAGAAACCCCATGTCTCTGAATCAGGGTGAGGCTGGCACTTTTGCCAGAATCCTTACCGAATCACTGCCCTATATACAGCGATTCACAGGCAAGACGTTCGTCATCAAGTTTGGCGGCAATGCCATGACTGACCCGTCGCTTCAGGAGAGCTTTGCCCGCGACGTCGTACTGATGAAGCTGGTGGGCATGAACCCTGTAGTGGTCCATGGTGGCGGACCGCAAATTGGTCAGCTACTGGAAAGGCTGGATATCGAAACGCACTTTGTAGACGGCATGCGTGTCACCGATGAACACACCATGGATGTGGTAGAGATGGTGCTGGGTGCTTCGGTCAACAAGGAGATCGTCGCAAGCATCCATCGCAATGGCGGCAGAGCGATTGGCATCACTGGCAAAGATGGCCAACTCATTCAGGCGCGCAAACTAAGTGGCTCATGGGGCAGTAACGGTCAGCCAGATATTGGGCAGGTTGGCGAAGTCGCGAGCATCGACACCGACATTCTCTCCATGCTCAGCGATAGTGATTACATTCCCGTGATTGCACCCGTGGCTGGTAGCGAGGACGGCAAAACCTACAATATCAACGCTGATCTTGTCGCTGGCAAACTAGCAGAGGTACTGCGCGCCGAGAAACTCATGCTGCTAACCAACGTACCCGGGCTGCTCGATGCCGATGGCAAAACGCTCACAGGCCTGTCATCGGAGCAGGTGGAAGCGCTGATACAGTCCCACGTGATTCAAGGTGGAATGTTACCCAAGGTGCGCTGCGCGCTGGATGCAGTCAAAAGCGGCGTCAACAGCGCGCACATCATTGACGGCCGTGTCCCCCATGCCGCCCTGTTAGAAATCTTCTCAGATGAAGGTATAGGCACGCTGATTTGCAATCGGCGCTAAGGCGTTGTGACTGTCATTGCACCCCGGCCGGTGACTGATTAGCATCTCTAAAGGTAGCATCTATCCGTTAATCATTGAGCAGGCTGATGTCAGAAAAATACGCAGGAAGCACCGTCAGTCGGCAAGAACAGATTCTGCAGGCACTCGCCATGATGCTGGAAGAGGCGCCGCTGGAAAAAATTACGACCGCGAAATTAGCCGCCAATGTTGGGGTCTCAGAGGCCGCTTTGTACCGCCACTTCCCTTCCAAGGCAAAGATGTTTGAGTCGCTCATTACCTTTGCCGAGGAGACGCTGTTCGTCCGCATCGGCCGAATATCTGAGCAGCAAACAACCGCGGTGCAGCAATGCCATCATTTGCTCCGGTTATTTTTGGAGTTTTGTGAAAAAAACCCCGGCATCACCCAGATACTTACTGGGCGCGGCTTGATGGGTGAGGCCAGCAAGCTCCATGACCGTGTCTCACAGCTGTACGACAGACTCGAGACACAGTTGCGGCAATACCTTAGAGAAGCTGAGCTAAAAGAAGGATTGCGGCCCCGTCTGCCAGTAGCCAATGCGGCCAATCTGATGCTGACCTCCGCTGAGGGCAGGATCAGTCAGTTCTGTCGAAGCGGATTCAAGCGACAACCCATGGAGGGCTGGGAAGAGCAGTGGCTAATGATGACTGAAAATCTCATGCGCCCTGCTCACTCAGCAGAGACAAGTAGCGCCCTGTCGCGCTAACGCCGCCATGACAGGGCACACCGGGGCGCTGTGCTCAACTGTTGAAAACGCGTCTCCGGACTCGCAGAAACTTCTATCGATTGGCCAGCATCCTCAACGGATATAGCCCATCATTAATCGACCCCGTAACGTTCTCTGTAGCGCTCGAGTGCATCGCGATGCGCCATCATGTCCGGATTACCCTCGACCCATTCAATAATATCGTGCAGAGAAATCACGCTGATGACCTGAATGCCGCTTTCTTCCTCCACTTGCTGAACCGCAGAGCGAGAAGAAGCCCCTCTCTCGCAACGATCAAGCCCGATGAGAACGGCAACGCCTCGGGCACCCGCCGCATCGAGAATAGCGACAGACTCTTTTATGGCGGTACCCGCGGTGATCACATCATCAACGATCACAACGTCTCCCTGCAATGCGCTACCCACAAGGCTTCCGCCCTCGCCATGGGCTTTGGCTTCTTTTCGGTTAAATGCGAAAGGCAAATCCACGCCAAAGTCGTCCGCTAAAGCAACCGCCGTGGTAGCAACCAATGGAATTCCCTTGTAAGCCGGGCCGAACATCATGTCGACTGACAACCGCGCCTCCATCAATGCCGCGGCATAACACCGCCCCAACTTAGCCAGCGCTGCGCCGGTTGAAAACTTCCCTGCATTAAAAAAATAGGGGCTGATGCGGCCAGATTTGAGTTCGAATTCGCCAAACTGCAAGACGTCGCATGCCAATGCCAACTCGATAAACTGCTGACGGTATCCCTTCTGGTCTGTCTTCACACCACACTCCAAAGCGACTATCTGGGCTGCCACTGCGACCAACGGTACCGAATAGTCGATCAGCCGCGGTCTGCTCTCAGGCTTTGCACGTATGATAGGTGATCGCCACTTTCAGGACTAGCAATGAGGGTCGTCAGCCTCGTCACAGAGGGCATTGAGAGGGCCGCAAAGGCGGGCTGTCTCAAATGGCTGTTTGCTCAAGACGCGGACATCATCTGCCTTCAGGA
>JAYNNB010000020.1:0-31430 GCA_038112515.1 Luminiphilus sp. | reverse complement strand
AACATTTTTGAGTACCGGAATAAACAACATCGGCGCCCCACGCATCCACCTGCAGCTCAATGCCAGCCAGTGACGTCACGGCATCGACAATACTGAGCATTCCTGCGGCGCTCGCCATACCACAGAGGAGTTCGGCGTCGCTGCGCACACCAGTAGAGGTTTCTGCGTGGACAAAAGCCAGGAGTTTCGCGTCAGGATGGTCCTTGATTGCCTCCGCTACCTTCTCCGGGTCAACCGGATCGCCCCATCTGTCCTGCACCAGGATCGCAGTGCCACCGCAGCGCTCCACGTTTTCTTTCATTCGCCCACCAAAAACACCGTTTTGGCAAACAATTGCCTTGTCGCCCGGCTCCAGCAGATTCACAAACGCCGCCTCCATTCCGGCAGAGCCGGGCGCGGAGAGCGGGATCGTTAGCTCGTTCGCAGTTTGAAAGGCAAACTGCAGCAGTCGCTTCACATCATCCATCAAGTCGACAAAGAGAGGGTCGAGGTGGCCAATCGTCGGGCGGGCGGAGGCGGCCAACACCCTGGGTGAGACATCGGAGGGACCGGGGCCCATGAGGGTGCGCAAAGGTGGGTGAAAGGGTGATGACACTAAAACACTCCGTTGTATGGCTGTATTCGCATGCGACCTTGAGGATCAACCGCTGAAATCGTTCCCCCGCAGCAACTATAAAAAAACCACCCGAGGGTGGTTTGCTGTAATGGTGGGCCGTGCTGGGTTCGAACCAGCGACCAATTGGTTAAAAGCCAACTGCTCTACCGACTGAGCTAACGGCCCAAAACAGGGAAGGCGCGTATGCTAACGCTCCGGGGTAAAAATTCAAGCCCTATTAAATCCATTCGGTCCAGTATCTGGACAATACCCCTCCCCACACCACTGCCCATAGAAGCAGTGACAGCGTTACTGCCAGGGAGCCAAGATCGGTTGGGCCGCCTAAAAATTCTCGAGCAGGAACTGCCTGGCCAGCTGTGCTGCGGCGTGGGAGGGATACTCGCGAATAACCTCGTCGAGATACTCCTGCGAGCGCTGTCGGTTACCCTTGATAAATTGCACGCGACCGAGCTTGTAGAGCGCATCAGGGACCTTGGGGTCTGCCGGATACTGATCCAGTAATATTTTGAAGCTCTGCCGCGCAAGCTCCGGATCAGGGGGATCCAGCACCAGGTATAGCTCACCCAACCAGTAATGGGCGTTGGGGGCATAACGGCCAAACGGGTAATCAGCAAGAAATGCCTTGAAAGCCGTCACCGCATCATCAAATGCTTTCTCACGAACCAATTCATAAGCGGCCCGATACGCCGCCTCCTCGCCGATCTGCGGATTCGCGACGCTCGCGGGAACCGGTTCAATGCCAGCTCCCGCCGGTGTAGGCTTTAGCGAACTCGTTGCATCACCCGCTACGGCAGTTCCGACCGCGGCACCGCTGGCCGCCATGCGACGATCAAGATCCACATAGCGCTCAAGGCTCTGAGCCTCTAATCTCACTAAAGCTTGGGTGGTCTCTTCGAGCAATCCGTTTAAACGCCGTATATCAGCTTCCAGTTGCTGTATTCGCAGTATCAGACTGCCCGGGTCGCTGGCAGCGTTACCACCGCTGTTGCCATCAGCAGGGGGAGAAGCCACTGTGGTCGAGCCGGAATAAGGCCGTATCCCCGAATAGGTGGGGGTCTGATCATCCATCACATTCGCCGGCGCATTATGATTTTCCGATGCCGCACGACGCTCTGCTTCTACGTCAACATAATCCTGCGCGAACACCTGCAAACCTGCGCCCAGTAACAAAAAGCCGGCGAAAAGCGCCGGCTTGGTGGGTAACGCTGTCACCGTCAATGCCTCAGTTATTTGAGCTCAACGCGACGATTCTGCTGCCAATTACTCTCGCCCGAGCCATAGGCTACCGGGTTCTCCTCGCCGTAGCTCACTGTCTCTATTCGATAGCTTGGCACACCGTTGGCGACCATATAGTCTCTGACTGCGTTGGCGCGGCGCTCGCCCAAGGCAAGGTTGTATTCCCGCGTTCCGCGCTCATCCGTGTGGCCCTCTAGGCGAACACTGTCATTGTTTCCCAGCAACGCAGCGACATGTGCGTCAACTTGAGCGCGCGCTTCATCGGTCAAAGACGAACTATCAAAATCGAAATAGAAGATGGTTCCCACCGCTTGAGCCGCGGCCTCTGCCTCTCTCTGGCTTGCTGCCGCTTCTGCCTGTGCTTCTCTCTGTGCAGCCTCCTGAGCCGCAGCTTCCTGAGCCGCCTGCTCGGCAGCAGCAGCGGCCGCTTCCTGCTCTTTGGTGTCGTTACTCGAACAGGCTGCCAAAATCAGCGCTGCGAAAACCATACCCAGCCACTTTGTGTAAAGCGTTACGTTTTTCATGGTGCTTACCTTTCCCCAGTGTGTGGAACCCCAGAAGCGCCTAATGTAGCGCATAACCACTCGGTTTTCCTCTGCCGAAAACAAAAAAATTACGTTAAAACTCAGGGTGTCACATAAGGAGACCATGCAGGCTCCTGAACACTCCCTTCGCGCGAAGGCAGGCTGAACCTGACGCCGCCATCCACTGCAACAGCACCTAATATGCTCTCCTCACCTCGCTTGGTAGCGTAGAGGACAATAGAACCATTGGGCGCAATGCTGGGACTTTCATCGAGACTCGTCTCGGTCAGCACGGTTAACCGGTCTGTTACCAAATCGAATACTGCGATGTGATAGCGACCGTCCCGCTGATGCACGAGCGCGACATTACGACCATCTTGCGCCACGCGGGCTCGCGCATTGTATGGGCCCTCAAAGGTAACCCGGTCTATTTTGTCGGTCCGCAAATCGTAGCGGTAAATCTGTGGTCGCCCCCCGCGGTCAGAGGTAAACAACAACGACTTCCCATCCGGCATCCACGTGGGTTCAGTATCAATCGCAAAATGCCGGGTCAAACGGGTGAGCGAGCGGCTGGACAGATTGAGGATATAGATGTCTGGGTTCCCATCCTTTGAGAGCACCAGGGCCATACTGTTCCCATCGGGAGACCAGGCAGGCGAGTTATTCAAGCCCTTGAAGTTGGTTAGTTGCTCTCGCTGGCCCGTCAGGAGATTTTGTCGGTAAATCGCGGGCCGCGATGTCTCAAAAGACACATAGGCGATTTCTCGGCCGTCGGGTGACCAGGTCGGAGAGAGAATCGGGTCACGTCCCTCCAGTAATACGATCGGACGCCGGCCGTCAGAATCAGCCAGCGTCAGTCGATAAAAGTCTTTACCTTCGGGATTGCGGGTGACCGATACATAGAGGAGACGGGTCGCAAAGGCTCCGGGTATACCGGAGAGGGACTCATAGATCTTGTCGGACACGCGGTGCGCCAGCATTCGCAATTCGGCAACCGGCCCTGTCACCGTTCCTGCATCCACAGCCGTCTGACGGGTGACGTCGAATAATTGAAAGTCGATTCTGGCTTGGGTCCCGACGCTGACCCTGCCGATTAATACATACTCCGCCGAAATCGCACGCCAATCTCTAAAGTAAAGCTCAGATTCGCGACTCGGAAAGCTCAACATGTCGCGCCGACTGACGGGGGAAAACTGACCGCTGCGCGCGAGATCCGAGTCAATTATCTGGGCAACGTCTTCAGGCGCCGAACCAACCCCTTGCCATGCGAAGGGCACGATCGCGACCGGCGTTGGATTTTCCACTCCCTGATTTATTTCGATCTGCAACTCGGCCGACGCGCAAGATACATAAATACCCATCAGGAGAGCGAAACAATGTCTTAAGCGCATTTTCAGTACCTCAAATCCTCGGGCTTGAATATCAATTGGAAACGGCGAAAGTTGGCCTCAAAGGTGCGATTGTCCAGTTTGGTAACCTCGGGGAAACGCGCGGCCCGCTCAACAGCGGTCATTGCACTGCGGTCAAACGCTGTATTACCGCTGGATTGAACGACGCCAACGCCAACGACTTCCCCCGTTGGCACCAATTGTATCGACAATATCGAGACCATGCCGTTACGCGCGCTAGGTGGGCGGGTCCACCGGCTAATCACAGACGCCCGAATGGTCGCTGCAACCACATCGCGTAACGAGGGTTCCGTCGCCCCTGCCACTGTCTGCTCGGCATCGATCAAGGCCGTCAACTCGTCACGCGTCAAGGCGGCCAACTGCGCTGCGTCCATTCTTGACGCCTCCTGAACTGTCGGAGTAGGGTCAGGTGCCTTCGGTTCAGGCGGGGCGACCACGGGTGGCGGTTCGGCTTGGGTCGGTTGAGGGTCTTTTTTGGGTTTGGGTTTGGGTTTGGGTTTGGGCGCAGCTTTGGGTTTAACGGCTGTTTTCGCCGGCTCCGCTCTGACAATGGTTGCCTGAATTGGCAATGCTACCGGCACCGACGCCACGACCTCCGTCGCCGCCGGCCATCGCAGAAATAAAAACAATGCCACCGCACCGTGCAAAAGCAACGAGAGTAGTGTTGGTAAGCCGGTAAAGAGGAGTCGATCTGCTGTCATCCGCTTTTGGCGGGATTCTCGGTCACCAGTCCAACTGAGGGTGCCCCCGCCTCCTGTAAAGCTGTCATCACTACCACCACATCGCCGTAAGCCACCCGCTTGTCTCCCCAGACCAGAACGGGCTTGTCCGGTGTCCGTCGCAATACCGCTGCGACCCGCTGTCGAACCGTCGCCAGTTCCAATGCCTGGTTTTCATCAACGCCGAGATTCAAAAAAAACTGTCCGCGATCATTGATTGAGACGATCAGCGGTTCGGCATCCTGATTATCAACGGGCGCCGCCGTTGCCTCGGGCAGTTGGACTTCCACGCCCTGCATCAGCATTGGGGCGGTGACCATGAAGATCACCAACAGGACCAACATCACGTCGATATAGGGCACGACATTGATTTCAGCCAACATGCGGCGCCTGCGCATAGTCACCGCCTTTGCCCTTGCTGAGATTTCAGCGCATAGGCTTGCCGCTGCAGAATGCCTGAGAATTCGTCGACGAAAGTCTCATAGCGATTCAGCAGTACATCGCTGCGCGCGGCCAATTTGTTATAGGCCAACACAGCTGGAATCGCGGCAAAAAGGCCCATGGCGGTAGCAATAAGCGCCTCTGAAATACCGGGGGCGACGGTTGCCAGCGTGGCCTGAGTCGCATTAGCCAGCCCCCGAAAGGAATGCATGATGCCCCACACCGTCCCCAATAGCCCTATGTAAGGACTGGTGGATCCCACGGACGCGAGGAACGGAAGATGCTGCTCTATGCGATCCGTCTCACGCATCAGAGCGACCCTCATCGCCCGCCGCGATCCTTCCAGCATGGCATCGGCATCGATATCGGACTGTTGCGATAATCGCGAGAATTCCTTGAACCCTGCACGGAAAAGGCTCTCCACTCCCGTCGGCAATTGACCGTCGGCGACCGCCTGATTCCCCTCTCGATAAAGCTGTGCGAGATCGATGCCCGACCAGAATCGCTCCTCAAATGACAAGAGCTCATCATCTGTCCGGCGCATGAGCATGGTCCGCTGAATAATCACAAACCATGATGTGATGGACGCCAGCACCAGAATCAACATCACGATCTGTACCAACACACTGGCTCCGAGAACCAGTTCCAATAGACCGAGCTCCTGAGTCATACCCCATCCTTTTCTGTTAGTGCTGCGTTCAACAGCCGCTCTCTGAGATCACTCGCAAGTCGGCGCGGTCGGCCCGAAGCTTGATCGACACACGCTATCTGAACTTCACCTTTTAAAAGCAGGTTATCCACCCCACGGATCGTCTGCTCGAAATCGATCGTCGCACCACCCACCTTGCGCACGACCGCCGTCGCCATAATCTCATCGTCCAGCTTCGCCGGCAGCAGGTAGCTAACAGACAGATGAGAAACCACAAAAATCCAACCGTCGTCCGAGAGGGCCGCGCGATGAATCCCCAAGGAGCGCATAAACTCCGTCCGCGCTCGCTCGAGATACTTCAAATAATTGACGTAATAAACAATGCCTCCCGCGTCGGTATCTTCAATATAGACCCGAATGGGCAGGGAAAATTCCGTCGTCATTCCGGATTATCCAGATCGAGACTCAGTGTTTCGGCCGCGGTCCCTTGAAAAGGCAATCCAAAATGGGCATAGGCATGACGCGTCGCTATCCGACCTCTGGAGGTGCGAAGAATGAATCCTTGCTGAATGAGAAAGGGTTCCAGTACATCTTCGATCGTGCCCCGCTCCTCCGAAAGGGCAGCGGCCAAGCTATCGACGCCCACCGGGCCACCATCAAATTTCTCAATCATCATCAGCAATAAACGCCGATCGAGATGATCAAAGCCCTGCGCATCGACACTCAGCATGTCCAGCGCCGCCTCAGCCACGGGTCCCGTAATGCCGCCGTCGGCCTTTACCTCGGCGTAATCTCTTACGCGACGAAGCAGTCTGTTGGCGATGCGGGGCGTACCCCGTGATCGACGGGCAATGGCGGCTGCACCCGCATCCTCGATCGGAATTTGGAGAATCCCTGCAGAACGCTTCACAATCTCCTGAAGCTCCATTGCGTCATAGAACTCCAATCGCTGCACAATGCCAAAGCGGTCGCGCAGTGGCGAGGTAAGCAATCCCGCTCGCGTGGTAGCACCTACCAACGTAAATGGCGGCAAATCCAGTTTGATTGATCGCGCCGCAGGACCCTCGCCAATCATGATATCGAGCTGAAAATCTTCCATTGCAGGGTACAAAACTTCCTCTACATAAGGACTCAAGCGGTGAATCTCATCAATAAACAACACATCGCCAGGTTCGAGATTGGTCATCAACGCCGCGACATCACCGGCTTTTTCCAATACCGGACCACTGGTCGTCCGCAACTGAACCCCCATTTCTTCTGCAATAATGCTCGCTAACGTGGTCTTACCCAGACCGGGGGGTCCAAAAATTAGCGTGTGATCCAGCGGCTCACCCCGCCCTCGCGCGGCTGAGAGGAAGATCTCCATCTGCTCGCGGACCGCACGTTGACCAACGTAATCAGCCAATCGCCGCGGCCTTATCGCGCGGTCCATGGCCTCGTCACCCCTTTCCGGGGCGCCCGCGGCTACCAACCGATCCGTTTCAATTACCATGCCGCATTCCCAAGCTGACGCTTCACCCTTTGTTACCGCCCGCCACCCGCAGAGCCAAGCGAATCAAGTCCTCTGTTGAGGTTTCCTCGGGGGCGTCTACACTGGCGATTAACTTTGCTGCTTCTGTCAGCTTATAGCCCAAAGAGACCAGGGCATGTTCCGCTTCCGCACGCTGGTCTACCCGCGCTTGATTTGTCTCACCCGCGACCTGTGATCCGTGGGATCCCGGCGACAACTCATCGAGCCAGTCTCCCGCTTTGTCTCGCATCTCTACCAGCAAGCGCTCCGCAGTTTTTCGTCCGACACCCGGCAAGGCTACCAGTGAAGTGACGTCGTCGCGCTGTAAACAGCGTGCGAAATCTGCCGCATCCATACCTGAAAGTAGTGTCAATGCGAGACGCGGACCGACCCCGCTCACCTTAATCAACTCCCGGAATAAACGGCGATCGGCGGGCTCTACAAAGCCATAAAGCAGCTGGGCGTCCTCCCGCACCACAAAATGTGTGAGAAGAGTCACTTCCTGACCAAGCTCGGGCAACTGATAAAGGGTCGTCATAGGCACATGGATTTCGTATCCGATACCACCCACATCGACCAGAATATCCGTTACCTGTTTGCCGATGAGCTTGCCGCGAATTTGTCCAATCATGGTGTCACTCTACCTTAACCGGCCTGCCCTGAAGCTGCTCGCCGCAAGCGCAGCAGACAAGCCCGCTGCGTGGCAGTGACAGAGGGCTGCGGCCAATCCATCCGCAGCGTCTTCGGCGGGTGCCTCCGACAAACCCAATAATGCCACCACCATATGCTGCACCTGCTGCTTGGTAGCCGCGCCTGTTCCCACGACGGATTGCTTGATTTGACGCGCGGCGTATTCGTGCACAACCAACCCTTGGGTCACGCAGGCCACCATCGCAGCACCTCTTGCATGACCCAATTTGAGTGCTGAGTCGGCGCTTTTTGCCATAAACACCTGCTCGATTGCCGCTTCGGTCGGCCTATAAGTATCAATAATCTCGGTTAAAGCCGAGAACAGCACATTCAATCTCGCGGCAAGGGCTTCCTTGACCGGCAGACGAATCGTGCCACTGGCGACATAAACGGCATGTCCTCGCTCTGCACGAAGAATACCGAACCCCGTTTTACGCGATCCGGGATCCACCCCGAGAATAATTGTCATGTGGGTAACCGGTCGAAAAGAACGGTTAGTTTGAACGATTACGCGACAAACGTCATTTACAGGTCAGCCAGAACAGATTCAGGAATATCTGCGTTGGAGTAGACATTTTGCACATCATCAAGATCTTCCAACATGTCGATCAATCCCACGACCGCGGGGGCGGTTTCGGCATCCACCTGAACCGCTGTACTGGGTAGCATCGTGACCTCGGCTTGCAGTGGCTCAAGTCCAGCGCCCATCAGGGCGTCACGGATATCGGCCAGGTTCTCCCACGGTGTCAGCACATCGATAGCACCATCATCGTCGGTCACCACATCCTCTGCACCTGCCTCGAGCGCGATCTCCATAATCGTCTCTTCGTCGGCTCCCGGCCCAAACTGGATCAGCCCCGTTCTCGCGAACAAATAGGCGACCGATCCGTCGGTACCCAAATTACCACCCCGCTTGGTAAAAGCGTGGCGCACTTCTGCAACCGTCCGATTACGGTTGTCCGTCATCACTTCGACCAGAACCGCTACACCGCCGGGGGCATAACCCTCGTAGGTGAGCTCTTCCATATTGTCGGCGTCGTTGGTGCCCGCGCCGCGCGCGATCGCATTATCGATGGTATCGCGCTTCATGTTGGCGCCGAGGGCCTTATCTACCGCGGCGCGCAATCGCGGGTTGTCCTCGACAATCGGCCCACCGGCTCTCGCTGCAACCACGAGCTCACGGATCAACTTGGTAAACAGCTTACCCCGCTTGGCATCCTGCGCCGCTTTGCGATGCTTGATATTTGCCCATTTGCTATGACCCGCCATTGTCGGACTCTTAGGCTGCCGGGGGGGATTCTGTTCGACGCGGCTTCAGGGACAGCTCCTTGAGCTGTTGATCGGAAACCAACCCCGGTGCTTCGGTCATGACGCATTGTGCACTCTGGGTCTTGGGAAACGCGATGACGTCCCTGATCGAGTGCCCGCCAACCATCAACATCACCAGACGGTCGAGCCCGAATGCCAGTCCAGCATGGGGTGGTGCCCCGTGTCGTAAGGCACCCAGCAAAAATCCAAACTTGGATTCCGCCTCTTCCTCACCAATACCCAACAATTCGAAAACGGCCTTCTGCATTGCCTGATCGTGAATTCGCACCGATCCACCGCCAATCTCACTGCCGTTCAACACCATATCGTAGGCTTGAGACAGGGCCGCCTCCGGGTCAGATTTCAATGCGTCGGTCGCACATGAGGGGGCTGTGAAGGGGTGATGTAAAGCAGTCAGACCACCGCGCTCATCACGCTCGAACATAGGGAAGTCAACGACCCACAGCGGCGCCCACCCCTCTCGAACCTGACCGAGATCTGCGGCCACACGCAATCGCAAGGCGCCGAGCGATTCATTCACCACGGAACGCTTATCCGCGCCGAAAAATACAATATCGCCATCTTTCGCACCCAGACGATCTAACAGCGCGGTTACCGTCCCCTCGGGCATGAACTTAATGATGGGAGACTGCAATCCTTCTAACCCAGCGGTGAGCTCATTAACTTTAATCCACGCCAGCCCGCGTGCGCCGTATACCCCAACAAATTGGGTGTAGTCATCAATTTCCTTTCTTGAAAGCGAGGCACCGCCGGGCAATCTCAAAGCAGCAACCCGACAATCGGGATCCTGCGCTGGACCGCTGAAAACTTTAAAATCCACGTCCGTCATCAGGTCATCGATGGAGACCAATTCCCAATCTATTCGAAGATCAGGCTTGTCCGAGCCAAAACGCTCCATGGCATCTGCCCAGCTCATTCGCGGAAATTCGCCCAAGTCGACGCTGAGCTGCTCGTTAAACAGATGACGCACCAATCCCTCGGTCAACGACATTACCCCTTGGGCATCCAAGAAAGAGGTCTCTATATCGATTTGCGTGAATTCTGGTTGCCGATCAGCTCGTAAATCCTCGTCGCGGAAACAGCGCGCAATCTGATAGTAACGATCAAATCCCGACACCATTAGCAGTTGCTTAAACAGTTGCGGCGACTGGGGGAGCGCAAAAAAAGCGCCGGGCTGGGTCCGGCTGGGGACGAGGTAATCTCTGGCGCCCTCGGGCGTGGCACGCGTCAGAATCGGCGTTTCGATGTCGAGAAAGCCATGTTCATCAAGGTAGCGCCTGATCGCCGAAGTGATTCGCGCACGTGCAATGAGGTTGCGCTGCATTTCCGGGCGTCGCAAATCCATGTACCGATACTTCAGACGAACGTCTTCTCCCACGGCATGGTGGGCATCCAGTGGAAATGGCGGTGTCTGCGCACTGCTCAGAATTTCCAGCGTTTTACCCAATACCTCTATGCGCCCGGATGCCATATTGGGATTGACTGTCTCTTTCGTTCGCGCACGCACCCTACCTGTAATGCACAGCACATATTCACTGCGCACGCTATCCGCCTTCTGGAAGTGCTCACCAGTGTCGGGGTCAAAAACCACCTGAACAATGCCTTCGCGATCCCGCATATCGAGGAAGATCACGCCACCATGATCACGGCGCCGGTCTACCCAACCACATAAGGTCACTGTCTCGTCGGTCAGGGTCTCGTCAACCAAGCCACAATAATGGCTGCGCATGGCTCTCTCCATCGTTATTCAGTATTCGCGTTCAGCTCGCTTTCGTCGCTTCACTTTTTGCAGATGCGGCTGATTTCTCTGCGGGTTTCTTAGCAGACTCGCCCGATCCAGACTCACCGGATTGTTTGCTCGAACCTTCATTGCTGGAGGCACCGCCGCGATCTCCCGCAAGATTCTTCTTCTTATCGCCGGTTTTAAAATCTGTCTCGTACCAACCGCCTCCGGAAAGGCGAAAAGATGGGGCGCTGACCTGTTTCTTCAGGCTGGAATGACTGCACGCCGGACAATCGGTTAGAGGCGCGTCGGCGAGTCGCTGAATTGCCTCTAGGCGGTGGCCGCAGTCCTGACAACAATACTCATAGATTGGCATAACAGACCCTCCTCATGATGCACGCCAGTCTCTTCTCAGCCGAACACATGAGGTCACCTGGAAAGTTTTACAAGGGCGCGGAGGTTACCGTAAACCCTGTTCTAGTAAAAGACGGGAAGGGTGTGAGGATTTAGCGGAAGCGGCGCTACTGGCCGCGGAGGAAAAAGGCTCCCCGATTGGGGAGCCTTTAAAGAGGTGGCTCAGTTCGCGAACTCTTTCATCTTCTTCAAAGGACGAACCTTGACAGCAGTGCTGGCAGGCTTGGCTTTGAACATGGTCTCTTCACCGGTAAACGGGTTAATACCCTTACGCGCCTTCACCGCAGGTTTTCGCACAGTGGTGATTTTCATCAGGCCGGGCAGCGTAAATTCTCCTGCCGCGCGCTTTCCAATACTCGCCTCAATGAGTCGCTCCAGAGAACCCAGTACCGACGAGACTTCCTTTTTGGACAGACCGCTGTCTTCCGCCAGTGTTGCGATCATTTGCGACTTGGTCATTTTTTCCTTTACCGCCTTCATCTTTGATGGCGCTTTCGGGGTAGCTTTCTTAGCCATTGAGTTAACACCTCTTCGTGTGGATAGATTTAATGAGAGACCAGCGGATGACCGCAGTCGGCGAGATTCAACACCAGTCCGCCAAATGGCACAACCCTTATTCGGACTGTTTTTCTCGATATTTTGTAAGGCGCGTCCCTCCGCGGCCTCGGGAATAAACCTTGGCACTCTCAGCCTTCCCTCGCTGTACTGGCCACACCTTCGAACATTAGAATGTCGCTTCCATTATCGGAGTCCGTCATGCGCGCTAGCGAATTCTTACTGTCCACACTGAAGGAAACACCCTCAGACGCCGAGGTCATCAGCCATCAACTTATGCTGCGTGCCGGGTTAATCCGCCGCGTGGCAGCCGGCATTTACAACTGGATGCCGCTGGGTCTTAGAGTGCTGAGGAATGTGGAACGCATCGTTCGGGAAGAGATGGAGCGCGCCGGAGCACTGGAGCTATCGATGCCGGTAGTTCAGCCGGGCGAGCTGTGGGAAGAATCAGGTCGATGGGAGCAGTATGGCCCCGAGCTCTGTCGCCTGACCGACCGTCATGATCGACCCTTCTGTCTCGGACCCACTCACGAAGAAATTGTCACGCACATTGCTCGGGCAGAGATCAAGAGTTACAAGCAACTCCCGATCAATCTGTTTCAAATTCAAACCAAATTCCGCGATGAAATCAGGCCACGATTCGGCATCATGCGGTCGCGGGAATTTATTATGAAGGACGCCTACTCCTTTCACATCGACCAGCACTCTCAGGAGCAAACCTACTGGCGAATGCACGAGGCCTACTCAACTATATTTTCGCGGTTGGGCTTGGATTTTCGCGCGGTCGAAGCCGACACGGGGGCTATCGGTGGCAACCACTCCCACGAATTTCACGTATTGGCGGAATCCGGCGAGGATGCCATCGCCTTCTCCACTGAAAGCGACTACGCAGCTAATGTCGAATTAGCCCCCGCGCTACCGAGAAATACGGACGCGCCTTCGGACGCGCCAGAGGCGGAACTGGAAAAATTTGCCACGCCCAACGTGACCACGATCGATGACCTCGCACAGCATTACGACATACCCGCCGATCGCTCAGTAAAAACACTTCTCGCCAAAGGTGACGAGGGCGAACTTATCGCGTTGGTCCTGAGAGGCGATCATCGATTGAATGCGACGAAGGCGGCGAAATTACCGGGTCTGGCAAGTCCGCTGGCTTTGGCGGAAGCAGACGAAGTCAAGGCGCAACTGGGTGCCGGCTTTGGCTCGTTAGGTCCGGTGGGTTTAGCGCTCCGTGTGGTCGTTGATCAGAGCGCCGCCATCATGCCTGCATTTGTCTGTGGGGCGAATGAAGATGGTCATCACCTAAAGGGCGCTGTCTGGCACCGCGACGTGCCCGACTTTGAGGTGGCAGATATCCGAGAAATCATCAGCGGCGACCCGAGCCCCTGCGGTAGCGGCACACTGGAAATTCGCCGGGGCATCGAAGTGGGCCATATTTTTCAGCTCGGGACCAAATACTCTGAAGCGATGAATGCCACTGTGCTCGACGATCAAGGTCGTCAGCAGCCCATGGTCATGGGTTGTTACGGGATTGGCGTTACGCGCATTGTCGCCGCCGCGATCGAGCAGAACCATGACGATAAAGGCATTATTTGGCCGGCGGCCATGGCGCCCTTTGATGTGGCAATCGTACCGCTGGGCATGGATAAATCAGCAGCAGTGCGAGACGCCACCGAGGCGCTTTACGCCGCGTGTTGTGACGCGGGTCTGTCGGTATTCATGGACGATCGCGCCGAGAGGCCCGGGGTCAAATTCGCCGAGATGGAACTGATCGGCATGCCGGTGCGCGCTACCGTCGGTGAACGGTCCCTCGCCGAGGGCCGCATTGAGATCACTCGCCGCTCCGATGCCAAGACCGAGATGGTTACCCCCGAAAAGGCGCTGGATCAAATTCGGGAATTCCTTCAGCGAAGGTAAGAAAGTCCTGCACTCACGCAATAGGCGGATGCCCGATTACCCATTCGGAGCCCACAAAATTACCGCTTGGATAGCGCGATGCTTCGCTGGTGAGCGGACCATTAGGGCGGTAAACTCCTGAGCTTCTAGAAAGAGATCCACCATGCACCCGGAAGCAAAAAAACTGCTGGCCGAGTATCCCGACGTTGAGATGGTTGAAGCGCTGATTACGGACTGCAACGGCGCCGCGCGGGGTAAATGGCTGCCGGTCGATAAACTGTCGTCATTGCTCGCTGAAGGCATCAAATTGCCCGAGTCAGCGGTCGCGCAGGACATGTGGGGAAGAGATGTACCCAGCATTTGCCTTGAGAATGGTGACATTGATGGCTGGTGTCGGGTCGTGGAAGGCTCCCTCGCGCCGTCACTGAGCGCCCGGGGAATTGATCAAGCGCAAGTCGTGCTGACGATGTTCCGGGAGGACGGCGAGCCGTCCCTTTGGGACCCACGTCAGGTACTGACCAGGGTGGTGGCTGCGCTGGCTGACCGCGGCCTGTATCCGCGGGTGGCGATCGAATTGGAATTCAACCTTTTTAATCGCCCCACCGACGGACAGTCACTGAGAGACGCACTGCCAGAGGAGTCACTCACCGGCGGCAATCTCTATGGGCTGGGTGCTCTGGATGAACATGCCGAGTTGCTCGAGGTATTGAGAGAAACCTTTGCGGTTCAGCACTTACCTTACGAAGGCGTGCTCAAAGAGGCGGCGCCGGCACAATACGAAATTAACGTGGCCTATTCCGACGACGCGCTCGCCTATTGCGATCAGGTTGTGCGCATGCAAAGGGGCATCAGTGCCGTGGCGGCGCGCTTCGATACCCTTGCCAGCTTCATGCCCAAGCCAATGGAAAATCAGGCGGGCAATGGCATGCACATGCACTGCAGCTTATTGGATCAGTCGGGGCGCAATGTTTTTGACAGCGGAACGCTGGAGGGAACACCGTTACTGAAGCAAGCGGTCGCGGGTTGCATTGCCTTGATGCCCGACACCCAGCTCATTTTTGCACCCAGCTACAACGCGTATCGCCGATTTCAGCCCGGAAACCACGCCCCCACCCAACCCAACTGGGGTTATGACAACAGAACCACCGCGCTTCGCATTCCTGCCAGCCCCAGCGCTGCCACTCGAATAGAACACCGGGTGGCGGGGGCCGATAGCAATCCTTATCTGGCCATCGCAGCCATGTTGGCAGGCATTTTGATGGGCTTAGAAAAGAATTTGGCGGCTCCTGAACCGATAGGGGGTAACGCATGGACAGACGATGTCGATGACAGTCACCTGCCCAGCCACATGGCTGACGCCATTAAGCACTTCTCGCACTCCCAAAGCGTGCGAGAGTATTTGAGTGAGCCGTTCCAAAAAGCTTACGCCGAATTGAAGCAGCAAGAGCTGATGGAATTTGAGCGACGGGTTACCGATTTTGAGTTGGAAACCTATCTATCGGCCTAGCGATCAACACCACCGTCCAGCATTTTCCATTTCGCATCTACGGAGCACTACATGAGCACGGCCCACGACTTTTCAGCGAAACTCGCCACCGGTGAGGAAACTTCACTGGCTCAGTTTCAGGGACAGGTTTTGTTAATTGTAAACACCGCATCGAAATGCGGTTTTACCCCTCAGTACACGGGTCTTGAATCGCTGCAGCAGCGTTATGGATCGCGCGGTTTCTCTGTCCTCGCTTTCCCGTGCAACCAATTCGGGGCACAGGAACCCGGAAGCGAGGACGAAATCCAATCTTTCTGCGAGATGAACTATCAGACGACTTTTCCATTATTCAGCAAAATCGAAGTCAACGGCGCAGCTAGCCATCCCCTGTTTACACACCTCAAAGAGCAAGCGCCTGGGGTACTCGGTAGCAAGCGGATCAAATGGAACTTCACCAAGTTTCTGGTCGATCAGCGGGGAGCGGTGGTCAAGCGGTACGGACCATCCACCAAACCGGAAGCGATCGCCGCCGATATCGAGGCGCTGCTCTGACCCTCGTCAATGTTCGCGAGTCTCGCGGAATCGAATATCCGGCCAGCGCTCTTCCATCAGTGACAAATTAACCCGGGTCGGTGCCAGATAAGTGAGGTAGCCACCCCCGTCCTCAGACAGGTGCTCTGCCGCCTTCTTGCGAAATTCCTCAAGCTTGCGGGGGTCCTCCGCCTCTACCCAGCGCGCGGTATACACATTGATGGGCTCATAGAGGGCCTCGACCTTGTATTCGTCGGCCAGGCGATAGGCGACGACGTCAAACTGCAGTTGCCCCACCGCACCCACAATCAGATCGCTGCTGTTCAGGGGCGAGAAAACCTGAGTGGAACCCTCCTCTGACAACTGCTGCAACCCCTTCTGCAAGGCCTTCGCTTTCATCGGATCTTTGAGGCGAATACGGCGGAACAGCTCAGGTGCAAAATGGGGGATACCGGTAAAGCGGATCGCTTCTCCCGTTGTGAAAGTGTCCCCTATCTGGATCGTACCGTGGTTGTGGAGACCGATAATATCGCCGGCAACGGCCGACTCTACCAAGGTCCGATCACCCGCTCGAAAAGTCACGGCATCGGCAATCCGGACATCTTTTTCGATACGGACGTGGCGCATCTTCATGCCTTTTTCATAGCGACCTGAACAGATACGCATAAACGCAATGCGGTCTCGATGTTTGGGATCCATATTCGCCTGAATCTTGAAGACAAAGCCGGTGAAATCGGCTTGGGATGCCTCAACAACGCGCTCGGTCGAAGCCCTCGGTTGAGGGGAAGGGGCCCATTCGACGAAATCGTTAAGCATTTCGCGCACGCCAAAGTTGCCCAATGCAGTGCCAAAAAATACGGGGGTCAACTGTCCCGCCAGAAAAGCTTCCAAATCAAATTCATGCGACGCCCCGCGAACGAGCTCGATCTCGTCGGCGAAGGCTTCGTAATCCTCAGCCAACAGTTCCCGGGCAGAATCGGAAGCCAAACCGGAGATGACTTTTTCGTCAGTCAGCACTGCGCCGTCCCCGGGCGTGAAGCAATGAATCGTATCGGTGTACAGATTGTAGACGCCTTTGAAATCTCGCCCCATACCAATGGGCCAGTTGATCGGAGCGCCCGAAATACCCAGCACCTCCTCTACTTCGTCAACCAATTCGACGGGATCACGAATATCGCGGTCAAGTTTGTTGACGAAAGTGAGAATCGGCGTGTCGCGCAAGCGGCATACGTTCATCAGTTTGATAGTGCGATCCTCCACGCCTTTGGCACCATCAATGACCATCAGCGCAGAATCCACTGCGGTCAGCGTGCGATAAGTGTCCTCCGAGAAATCCTCGTGCCCCGGCGTATCGAGTAAGTTGACCCAACGGTTCCTGTAAGGAAACTGCATAACCGAAGACGTCACAGAGATACCGCGCTCCTGCTCAAGCGACATCCAATCTGACGTGGCGTGAGGGCCTCTCTTGCCCTTCACCGAACCAGCCACCTGAATAGCCTGCCCCAATAACAGGAGCTTCTCTGTCATCGTTGTTTTACCCGCGTCCGGGTGAGAAATAATGGCGAAGGTGCGGCGAGAGTCGACGTCGCGCTGTAAGTCAGACATGGTGGCTCCTTGAAGGACGCCGGATTATGCCAGCCTAAATGGGTACCGTCAGGCCTTTGCGTGCAATGCCTGTTCAAGATGATAGAGCAGCCCATCTCCGAGATCAGAAGCGTCGAGCGGGTGATCTTCCGGGAGCTCCCTTGCAACCGAAGTCACCTCCAGTCCTTGGTACCCGCAGGGATTGATGCCCGAGAAGGGTGACAAATCCATATCAACGTTGAGCGACAAGCCGTGATAGCTCCTGCCTCGGCTTACCTTCAGCCCCAGGGCTGCAATCTTTCTTCCCTGCACATAGACCCCTCTGGCTGACGGGTCACCATGAGCAGTAATCTCGTAATCCGCTAGAAGGTTGATCACTGCGGCCTCCAGGCGCTCCACCAACTCGCGAATATTCATTCCAGCTCGCCGCAGATCATAAAGCACGTAGGCAACCCATTGTCCGGGACCGTGATACGTCACCTGCCCGCCGCGATCGATGTGAATGACGGGAATGTCCCTGGCGTCCAGAACATGCTCGGCCTTGCCCGACAGCCCCTGCGTATAAACCGGGGGGTGCTGCAGCAACCAAATCTCGTCTTCCGTTACCGCAGTCCGCCCGGCAGTAAACTCCTTCATCGACTCAAAGGTGGAAGCGAAGTCCACCGTACCCAATCGCCGAAACTGCATGAAGCTAGATCACCATGGAAACCAGACCCGTACCCATCAAGTCTTGGTGAAGCAAACGCAATTGCGCTTCGCTCTGGGCTTCGATGGTCACGGTGATGGACTGAAAAGTGCCTTTATTGGAATCTTTTATCACCACGTCTTCCCGCGAGAAACCCGGGGCATGGCGCTCAAAAATACTCAGCACTGTGTCGCGAAAGGTGTCGCTCGCTCTGCCAAGAACCTTAATCGGGTAAGCACACGGAAAGACAATCTTGGGGGGATCAACACTCACGTGCACCTAGCCAAACACGCTCTGAAACCACAGCACGATGCTGTCCCACAAGCGAGCGAAAAAACCGGCGGCCTCGACATCCGTCAGCACTTCAAGAGGAACCTCGGCCACAGGCTCTCCGGCTCGACTCAGCAAGATGCGCCCAACAACATCGCCCGCCGCCAGCGGCGCCATGAGCGGACCAGCCACCTCGATGGCTTGACTGATCTCAATGCTGCTGCGCGGCAGGGTTAATACGACGTCCTCACTGACACCCAGCGCGGTTTCTTCGCTTAGCCCCTTCCAAACGCGATGTTGAACAAGCGACTGGCCCGGGATCAGCGGGCGCACTGTTTCGTAGAAGCGAAAACCATAATTCAGCAGACTCCGCGTCTCTGCCTTACGGCTTGCGGTAGAACTGCTGCCCATTACCACTGAGACCAACCGCATACCATCGCGCACTGCCGACGCTACCAGGCCATAGCCGGCCTCCCGGGTGTAGCCAGTCTTCAAACCGTCAACCGTCTCATCCTCTCGCAAAAGGTGGTTGCGGTTGTATTGGGTAATGTCGTTGTAGGTGTAACTCCGCTCTTTGTAAACCGCGTAGCGATCGGGGTGGTCCCTAATCGCTGCGATTGCCAGTGCGGCGAGATCGCGGGCCGTCGATTGATGGTCTGGGTGCGGCAGGCCATGACTGTTTTCAAAATGGGTGCTACCGAGGTTCATCTCCTCGGCATACTGATTCATCAGGTCGACAAATGCCTCCTCACTTCCGGCGATGTGCTCGGCAATCGCCACCGTCGCGTCATTGCCCGAGGAAATCACAATGCCTCTCTCCAACTCAGCAACGGTGACAGGCTTACCGGGCTCTATCCACATCAACGATGACCCGTTAAAGACAGGATTCTGGGACCAAGCGTTTCTGCTGACAGGGACTACGTCATCCAGCCCCAGGCGACCCAACTCGACCTCCTGAGCCAGGATGTAAGCCGTCATCAGCTTGGTCAGACTCGCCGGAGGGAGCTTCAGATCCGGGTTGTGCTCGACCAATACTCTACCGGTATCGAAGTCCACCAGAATGTAGGAGTCTGCGTTGATAGTTGGCGGCGCAGGCACGAGGCCCGTATTGGCATTTACCGTGCTCGTTAGGAGTAGTTGTACGAGCGCAAATCCGATTAACCAACATCTCAAATCCTGCACAAAAACCTCTTTAATCTCAAAAGCCGAAAGTCGCGCTTGGACCAGTTTAACAACCGTGGGAAATCGTGAGAACGCCGGCTGTCAGGGCAAACGCAGCGGCTCTGGAAAACCGTTATCCAGTAACTGTCCGCGTATCCACTCCAATGTATCCGTGCCGCTGAAAGGCCCCAACCTCACACGATGCAACCGCCTTCCATCGACATCTACCGGGGAAACGTAACAGTGCTGTCCCCACTTTCTCTGCAGAGCACGCGCCAAGTCGAGTGCCGTTTGCCACGAGGAGAACGCTCCAATCTGCAAATAACGAGGCGCTGCCACCGGTTGCTGGCGTCGATCATCAACACCCTCTTGCGACAATACCTCGACCTCGACTTCCGCGGTTCCCTTTTCCGCGAAACCAAGCGCCACCGACGCCTGATAGGAGACATCAATAATGCGGTCATCAGCAAAAGGGCCGCGGTCATTGACGCGCAGTATCACACTTCGCTGATTCTCAAGATTTCTCACTCGCACGTAGCTGGGAATCGGCAATGAGCGATGCGCGGCCGTTGCGCCATAAACGTCGTAGATTTCACCGTTGGATGTCGGCCGGCCCTGAAATTTCATCCCGTACCAGGACGCGCGACCCCTTTCTCGGTAGCCCTCGCCGGTGGCAAGCACCTCGTAGCGGGATCCGTTCACCTCATAGGGACTGTTGTTTCCGATGCGTAAAATCGGCTCAGCACGCGGTACCGCATCGGCCCAAGGTGTCGGTGCAGGGGTTGCGGGCGCAAAGTCGACACTGGCAACCGCAGTCAATCGACTCATCGCCAACGTGAGCGCAAAGACTGCCAAGAGGCGTTGCATCAAAGCGTGTCCTCCTGCCGGACCGCCGCAATCGACTGACTCAGCTCCCAAACTGCCATCGCGTACATAGCGCTGTGGTTGTAGCGCGTGATGACATAAAAGTTTTCCAACCCCAACCAATAGGCCATCCCGCTCTCGACCTCGAGCGCCACCGCCGTCGCCATAGCGTCCTCACTGACCGACTGTGAGGGCACCACTCCCCGGGCGATCCACTGGGCAACGCTCTCAGTCGGTTTTAAGCCCCCTGCAAAGAGTTCCGGATCGGGATCATTGACCGCCGCGGCCACGACGACCTCGTCACCAGCGCGCCAGCCGTGCTCCAGGAGATAGTTAGCAACACTGCTGATCGCGTCTGCGGGGTTGTTCCAAATATCGGGGGCGCCCTCGCCGTCGAAACTCTTGGCGTAAGCGCGATAACTCGAAGGCATAAACTGGCCGTAACCCATTGCGCCTGCATAGGATCCCTTCAGAGACAGCGGATCCTGTCCCGACTCCCAGGCCAGCAGCAGGAAAGACTCGAGTTCTGCGGTGAAAAACTTCGACCTGCGCGGATAGTCGAACGCCAGGGTGGCCAACGCATCAATCACCCGATAGCTCCCCGTGATGCGCCCGTAAAAAGTCTCCACACCAATAATGGCTACAATGACTTCTGGTGGCACGCCGGTGACTGTCGACACGCTATCGAGCACTGGCGCATGCTGCCTCCAGAAGCTGACCCCCTCGTCGATGCGGCGCGGGGTCATAAAAATTTGTCGATACTCATGCCATGGTTTGGTCTTTTCTGCTGGTCGGGCAATCGCATCCAGAATCGATTGCTGACGGGTCGCGGCACTCAGTACCTCTCTCGACCATTGGGCGTCAACGCCCGCTACTTCTGCTGACTTGATAACCTCTAGGGCGGCCTCTCGCCCGGCATACTCCCCGGCAATCGCAGTGAGTGTGACAAACCCACTCAGCAACACCCCTGAAAACATGGGCGCGAATCGGCTTCCCCAGCGTCGCGCCCGCCGGGTGCTGAACAGTACCGTCATTGAGAGATAATCCTTTTCTCTGTGCTGATCGCGGTCAGGATACCGAAACCCAACATCAGTGTAACGATGGCGGTGCCGCCAAAGCTGACAAATGGTAGCGGGACGCCGACAACGGGCAAAAGTCCTGCCACCATACCCATATTCACCACCACATAAACGCAGAACGTGAGCGTAATCGCACTGGCGAGCAGTCTCCCGTAGGTAGTCTGTGCTGTCAGGCTGATCCAGAACCCCCTGGCAACGACGAGACCATACAGCACAAGGAGACACAAGATCCCGCGAAATCCCCACTCCTCGGCCAGCACCGCAATAATGAAGTCGGTCTGACTCTCAGGCAGAAAATCGAGATGTGACTGGGTGCCCTGCATCCAGCCTTTCCCCGACCACCCCCCTGATCCAATTGCGGTTTTCGACTGAATGATATTCCACCCGGCACCCAACTTATCGGCCTCAGGATTAAACAGCGTCATGATGCGTTGCTTCTGATAATCCCGTAAAACAAATAGCCAAGCTGGCCAGATTGCCGCCAACGCCGCGAGGATGCCCGCCAAGATCTGCCACCAACTGATGCCTGCCATAAAAATGACGAAAGCGCCGCTCGCCGCTACCAGTAACGCAGTGCCGAGGTCTGGCTGTAGCGCAATTACCGCGGCCGGTATTGCGATGATCAGTAAGCCGACGAGTGTAACGCCCAAACGCGGCGGCAGTCCGAACCGCACTACCCAGAAAGCCACCGCCAATGGCATCGCAATCTTCATCACCTCGGAGGGCTGAAATCGGATTATCCCGAGGCTCAGCCAACGCTGCGCCCCTTTGGCGCCAACCCCGAACAGGAGCACCAGAAACAGGAGACCGAGAGCGAAAAGATAAAGCACCGGACTCCAACGCTGGATCGTGTCGACTCGCACTTGAGCGACGACCAAAAGCACGCCCCAGCCAATCACGAAGTTACGCAACTGCCGGCGCACCGTATCCCAGTCGCCATCCGAGGCGCTGAACAACACGAACAGACCGAACGCCATAATGAGCAACACCGGCACCAACAGCGCGAGGTCCAGATGTAACCACTGAGCCAGGGTCCTCGGTCGCGCGAAAGAGCGCTGTGAATCATCCAAGTAGCGAGCGTATTCAGACATCGCTCAGCTCATTAAGCCAGGCATCAATCACCCGGCGCGCGATAGGCGTTGCCGCGCTGCTCCCGCCGCCGTTCTCCGCGAGGACCGCCACGACAATACGGGGCTTATCCTCGGGTGCAAACGCGATAAATAGGCCGTGATTGCGATTTCGTTCACTCACCTTATCCTCTTCGTAGATGGCGTCTTGAGCTATGCCAATCACTTGAGAAGTCCCGGTTTTGGAAGCCATTTGATAGGTAATACCCCTGGAAATACTCGCGGCGGTCCCCCGCTGCGAGTGCACCACGTCGACCATACCCGCGATCACCGCTTGCCAGTCCTCAGGGTCCATCTTTACGGGTTCTCGCGGCACTCCACCGACAGTCAGTTCTCCCACGCGATGCACGATGGCAGGAACAAAGCTGGAACCACGATTGGCGAGCACCATTGTGGCCTGCGCCAGCTGCAATGGGGTCGCCAACATATAACCCTGACCGATGCCCGCGCTGAGGGTTTCGCCCGGAAACCAGGCCTCGCCCATGGCCTCTCGCTTCCACTGGGTGCTCGGCAGTATCCCACGCTGTTCCCCTGTCGTGTCGACGCCCGTCGGCCGCCCCAATCCGAAGGGCGCCAGCACCTCCTCCATGGTGTCAATGCCCATTCGAAATGCGAGGTCGTAGTAATAGGTATCACAGGACTCGGCAATCGCCATGCGCATGTCCACCTGTTCTGCGTGCCCTCCACCTCTGACTCTCAACGTCCAGTCTCGATAGCGACGGTCGTCGCCGGGAATGCGATACCAACCGGGATCTCTCACCGTCGTCTCAGTGGTGATGAAATCTCGCGAGAGACCACCCAGCGCCAATAACGGCTTGACGGTAGATCCCGGTGGATACTGCCCCTGCACCGCGCGGTTCAACAGTGGGGTATCCAGTGAATTTCTCAGCACAGAATAGGCACTGTGGCTAATGCCCTCGACAAAAAGATTCGCGTCGTAACTCGGGTTAGACACCATGGCAAGCACACCGCCGTTAAGCGGATCTAATGCCACAACAGCACCACGCTGCGACCCCAGCGCCTCGGTAGCGATGCGCTGTAAATCGAGATCCAAATACAGGCGAAGATCCTTGCCCGGCTGCGGCGGTTCCTTTTCGAGCACTCTGAGTAAACGCCCATGGGCATTGGTCTCGACATGCTGGAAGCCGGGCTGACCGTGAAGCAAAGGTTCATATCGTTTTTCGAGGCCGACTTTGCCCGTGTGCAAAGTCCCGCGATAACGATCGCTTTCCAAGGCTTCTAGATCTTCGGGACTAATCCTTCCAACATAACCGAGCACATGACTTAACAAATCGGCAAAGGGATAAAATCGGGTCAGCTGCGCCTCCACCACGACACCGGGCAGCTGGTGTAAGTCAACCGCTACGGTCGCCAGCGCCCTGTCAGCCAGACCCACCGTGAGGGGAATCGTCTCGAAAGGCCGGCGCTGCGCTATCCGCTCCCGGAAGGCCTCCAACTCGTCTTCGCTCAGCATCAATCGCTGTTGGAGGTCCTGCATAAGCAACGGCAGGTCTGTCGCGCGCTCGGCGATGACACCCACGACATAAGTCGGCTGGTTTGTCGCCAATAGGCGGCCCTTCCGATCAACAATTTGCCCTCTGGTCGGCGGGATCACCTCCACGCGGATTCGATTTCGATCAGATTGGGTCAGGAACGCGTCATGCTGAATAATCTGCAAGAAGTAATAGCGATAAACCAGCACCGCCATTAAGAACGAGATACCGATTAAGGAGGCGATCAATCGTGCACGATTGATGGACCACTCCCGACGCGTATCCCGCATGGCATCCAGCGGTCCCACGATCAGTTTGCTCGATGATAGGGGTGGCCGCTTTGCAGAGACCAAGCCCGATAGAGTTGTTCAGCTAAAATCACGCGAACCAAAGGATGCGGTAGCGTAATACGGCCAAAGGACCATTGTTCTGAGGCCCTGCTCAGTACGCTCTGATGCAAGCCATCAGGACCGCCAATGGCGATGCAAACCCGCCGCCCCTGCATCTGCCACTCGGCGAATCGCGTAGCGATCTTCTCGGTGCTGATTTCTCTGCCCTGCACTTCCAGCACAACCAGATCATCGTCGTGATTGAGCTTAGATTGAATGAATTCTGCTTCCTGACGACGGTACGAATCAGCCGACCCCGTGCCGCGTTTTGCCAACGGAACGTTCAACCACTCTACGCTTATTTCCTTCGGCATCCGCCGCGTATATTCGGCCACGCCTTGCTCGACCCATAGCGGCATTTTACCGCCGACCGCCAGGACCCGAAGGCGCATTACAGTTCCTGCGGTTTAGCGGCCTGCACAGACCACAGGCGCTCTAGGTCATAAAAGCTCCTGATAGCCGGCTGCATGACATGCACCACCACATCACCAAAATCGACGAGCACCCACTCTCCCACGCGCTCTCCCTCGATGCCCAAAGGCCGAATGCCTTGCTCCTTGGCTTTCATCAGCACGTTATCAGCAAGCGATTTCACATGTCGGCTCGATGTGCCACTGGCCACAACCATCCAGTCCATCACCGAGCTCAGGGATCTCACATCGAGCACCACCGGCTCCAGCGCTTTTAAATCGTCCAAAGCGTCCTGGGTGGTCTCCAGCAGCCGGGTGACAGCGTCTTCGGCATCGGTTTCAGTCTTCATGAGGATGAGGCAAACAAATCATGAGTGGCAATATACTCCATAACGGCGTCGGGGATCAGAAAACGCGGGTCACGGCCGGTTGCAAGCAGGTCTCGAATTTGAGACGAGGAAATATCCAGAAGCGGTTGGCGCAACCTTACGATACCGCCGGCAGGGTGCTCCAGCGCCCAATCCCGCGTCACCAAATGTTGCTCTACCCACTCATCCACCTCGGTAGGTGCGGGGTCAGCCCCGGGTCGGTCGAGTAACACGACATGTGTCAGATCGAGCAATTGATCCCACCGTGACCAACGCGGCAGGGTCGGAAGTATATCGCTGCCCATAATCCACAGGAGCGGCACTTGCCTGCCGGCCTCATGGCGAATAGCAAGTAGCGTATCAACCGAAAAAGACGGCCCCGGGCGATTGAGTTCCCTGGCGTCAACGGCCAGTCCCGGCAAGTCGGTGACGGCTAAACGGAGCATCGCCAACCGATGAGCTGAGCTGACCACGGTTTGCGCTTTCAGAGGCGATTGAGCCGCGGGTAATAAGTCAACGCGATCCAGCCCCAGAGCATCGCGCACGGCCATGGCGCCGCGCAAATGCCCCACATGAACTGGGTCAAAAGCGCCGCCCAACAGTCCCCGCGCGCGGTGATTGTCAGCCACCGGCTTCGACCTCACTGGCGAATATGGCCGTCACCCTTGACGATATATTTTCTCGAGGTCAGGCCCTCAAGACCAACCGGGCCTCGGGCATGGAGCTTGTCAGTGGAAATTCCTATCTCTGCACCCAGACCATACTCGAACCCATCTGCAAACCGGGTTGACGCATTGTGCATGACCGAACTGGAATCTACCTCGCGTAAAAAGCGCGCAGCAGTCTCCCTATTTTCGGTAACGATACTCTCTGTATGATCAGATCCATAACGCGCAATGTGCGCCATGGCTGCCTCGAGATCATCGACGACGCGCACTGATAAAACCGGCGCCAAATACTCTGTCGACCAGTCTGACTCTTCGGCACTGACAAGAATCTCAGGCACCGAGCTCCGGGATTCGGGGCAGCCCCTTATCTCAACACCCTGCTCCTGTAGTGCGGCCACCAATCTGGGAAGCAGGGCGGTTTGCTCACGCGCGACCAGTAATGTCTCCATCGTGTTGCACGTGCCATAACGCTGCGTTTTGGCATTGACAGCAATTGCGACCGCCTTGTCGGGGTCGGCATCGCGGTCAATAAAGACGTGGCAAATGCCGTCGAGGTGCTTTAGCACGGGAACACGACTCTCTGCCGACACTCTCTCGATCAAACTTTTTCCGCCACGAGGCACCACCAGATCGATGAACTGCGGCAAAGTCAGCATGGCCCCGACTGCCTCACGGTCTACGACGGGCACGACTTGCGCCGACGCCAGAGGCAACCCTACCCGCGCAAGTCCGCGCGCAATCAACACGCCCAATTGGGTGTTGGACTGAATAGCCTCGGATCCTCCGCGCAGAATGACCGCGTTACCGGCTTTGAGACACAATGCCGCACCCTCGACCGTCACGTTTGGGCGCGACTCAAAAATAATCGCGATGACACCCAAGGGGACCCGCATGGTGCCCACCTCGATGCCCGAGGGCATCTTTCGCAAGTTCTCAATTTCACCGATTGGATCGGGCAGCGCTGCTACCTGTAACAGACCCTCCTCGAGGGAATCCAAGCGCGCAGGATTCAATGCCAAACGGTCAATAAGCGCGTCATCCAGACACCGGGCACGCGCCGCCTCCAGATCCGCCTCATTGGCTGCCAGGATGCTTTCGCGAGCGCTACTGATTTCTTCTCTGATCGCGAGCAACGCCTCATTACGCTGCGCAACGGAGGCGCTGGCGACGCTGCGAGACGCCTCCCGCGCATCCTGCGCCATCTGAGTAACGAGTTGGGTAACCTCCATCAAACGATTCCGCCGAGCCGATGACTCAGGCCTCCGCCCCTTCCGAGCCGGCACTGACCAGCGCCTTCAATTCCCCGGTGGCCTCCATATCGCAGACGATATCGCAACCGCCGACCAACTCACCGTCCACCCACAGTTGGGGAAAAGTGGGCCAATTGGCATAGGCTGGGAGGTTTGCGCGGATCTCAGGGTTGCTCAGCACATCGACATAGGCGAACCGTTCCCCGCAGGACATCAGCGCCTGAACGGTCCGCGCGGAGAATCCGCATTGCGGCTGGTTGGGCGAGCCTTTCATGTAAAGAATGATGCGATTGCCTTCAATCTGCTCTCGAATCGTATCCATGATATCCATAGTGTGCTCCATAATGAGGCCGCCCCTGGCGGTCTGCAGTGAGTTGTCAGTCAGGCCATTGTAATACGATGCGAGGATCTGGCGGAGTGCGATTGGTAATGGCATTTGACTCGGCACGGCGCTTCGCTAATCTTGGCACCCTTCGAACCATCAGATTGGCTTCTCCGATGACAGAGTCAAGCAGTGCCATCATGCCGACTTACGGAAGACTACCCGTCGCGTTCTCGCACGGAGATGGCGCGCTTTTGTATGACACGGAAGGACGCGCCTATCTGGACGGTGTCTCTGGCATTGCAGTGACCAATTTAGGGCATAACCATCCGGGAGTGACTGCGGCCGTGACCGAGCAGGCGTCTCGACTGGTACACACCTCGAACCTTTACCAGATCCGACTTCAGGAAACCGTTGCCGAAATGTTGCGTGATGCTACCGGCATGGAGAATATGTTTTTTTGTAATTCCGGCGCGGAGGCCAATGAAGCCGGCATCAAACTGGCTAGGCGCTACGGCGACCGAAAAGGGATAGATCTGCCCAAGATCATTGTGCTCGAGGGAGCATTCCACGGCAGAACCATCGGTGCTTTGTCCGCCCCCGGCAAAGCAAAAATTCGTCAGGGTTTCGGTCCTCTCCTCGACGGTTTTTTACGAGTCCCCGCTAACGATTTGTCGGCGATCGAGCAGCTAGGCGATGCGCTGACAGAAGTGGTAGCGGTCATGGTTGAACCCATTCAGGGAGAGGGCGGCATCAGACCGCTGGATTCTGATTATCTGACCGGTCTGCGCCGATTGTGCTCCGCAAACGATTGGCTACTGATCTTTGACGAAGTGCAAACCGGTAACGGTCGTTGCGGCAGCACCTTCGTCTTTGAGCAACTGGGGGTGGTGCCAGATGTGCTTCTCACCGCAAAGGGGTTAGGAAACGGTTTGCCCATCGGGGTGTGCATGGCCAGAGGCGCCGCCTCTCAGCAACTGGGTCCGGGTGACCATGGCTCGACCTATGGTGGCAATCCGCTGTGCTGCGCTGCAGCGAAGGCGGTGCTCACAGCGCTCAGAGAAGACAACCTCCTCCCGCAAGCAGCGATTTTGCGCCATCACCTGCTAGAGGAGCTCAAGCAACGCATTGCGGATCCGGGTCTGATCAAAGAGATTCGCGGACGCGGACTGATGATAGGGATCCAGCCAACCGTGGCCACTGATAGCATCGTCAGGCGCGGATTGGAACGGCGTTTGCTCCTCAACATCGCTGGCGGTGACACCATCCGCGTACTACCGCCGCTGATAATGAGCGCAGAGCAGGCTGGGCAGCTGGGCGCGGGAATCGCCGACGTGCTCAATGAAATCGCCGAACAGGAATCACCGTAATGGCAGACATACGACACTTCCTTACGCTGATGGATCTCTCCCCAGCAGAGATACGTGAGCTTATTGAGCGCGCAATTGAACTCAAAGCGTTGCGGCAGTCGGGGACCGAACCCCGAAGCCTTGCCGGGAAGTCATTAGCCATGATCTTCACCAAGGCATCGACCCGAACCCGGGTCTCTTTTGAGGCGGGAATAGCACAATTGGGCGGGTCCGCCCTGTTTCTTTCGGGACAAGACACGCAACTGGGTCGTGGAGAACCCATTGAAGACTCCGCCCGCGTTATTTCCGCAATGGTGGACGCCGTGATGATTCGGACCTACGCCCACAGCGACGTAGAGCGTTTCGCGAAACATTCAAAAGTGCCCGTCATCAATGGCCTCACCGATGACTTCCATCCCTGCCAGATCCTCGCAGATTTGCAAACATTTTTTGAGCAGCGAGGCGACATTGCCGGACGCAAAGTGTGCTGGCTGGGAGACGGGAACAACGTCTGTCACTCCTGGATGAACGCGGCGCAGCAGCTGGATTTCGAATTAGTTGTCGCATGCCCGGAAGGTTACGAGCCAAATGGCGAGCTTCTCGAGGCCTGCAAGCAATTTGTCAGGATAGAGAGAAACCCGCGAGAGGCCTCGAAGGACGCGCATTTACTCGTGACCGATGTGTGGGCGTCAATGGGACAAGAAGCAGAACAGCAGGCACGCGCCGCGCTACTCTCACCCTACCAGCTCAACAGGCAATTGCTCGATGTGGCCGCACCCGAGGCGCTATACATGCATTGTCTACCGGCGCATCGTGACGAAGAAATCACTGCCGATCTGATGGATTCTCCCGATACCGTCATCTGGGAAGAAGCGGAGAACCGGCTACATGCGCAAAAGGCGCTTATGGAATTTTTACTCGGATCCTGAGCCAGCCGGCATCGGCGAGGGTAGCGGCCGCAGTAGCTTGAGCCCGCCATTTTTTTAATTAAACGATGGCCGAATGCTGTTTTGGTGATGAAGTCGATCGCTAACAGTCATATCCCCATTTTTTTTCGATTACTCAATAAGTTAGGGAATCCTGGCGGGGGACAGTCAAAAGTTACTCACAGATTGCCCACAAAAAAAACCCAGCATGCTCTGCTTGCATTGTGGCCCAGACCCGCCTATCTTGGGGTTTCCGAGAGCACGAACCCCTATATATAGGTGTTGAGCCAAAAAAACCCGAACCGCTCAACAGCGAGAGATTGCCCGGAAAAGAGCGCGGTATTACCCGACACAAAGGCGTTTCAGAGGCAGCCCAACTTATGCAAACAGGCAGTGAGTCATTAGAACAACAAAGCGTCGCATCCACGCCGGTAGCGACCCGAGAAAACCCCAACCCTACGCGCCTGACCGCGACGGCACCCGGACAACTCCGTGTGATTAAACGCAATGGCACTGTTGTGCCATTTGAAGATAGCAAAATCACGGTCGCGATTACCAAAGCGTTCCTCGCTGTCGAAGGGGGCACCGCGGCGGCGAGTAGTCGCATACACGAAACGGTCGCTAACCTCACTGCGCAGGTGGTCGCCACCTTCAAGCGCCGCATGCCTTCTGGCGGGACCTTGCACATCGAGGATATTCAGGACCAGGTCGAACTGGAGTTGATGCGAGCTGGCGAGCACAAAATTGCACGAGACTATGTCATTTATCGGGAGGCGAGACGTCAGGAGCGTGATGCCCGCGTTGCGCTATCGCCAGAATCGCAGGCCGCGGCCAAGGGCATCAATATCGTACAGCCCGACGGGAGTCGTCAGCCACTCGACATTGAACGGATCGGCACTATCGTGGCAGAGGCCTGTGCAGGACTCCAGGATGTCAGTGAGTCAGCAATTATTGACGAGGCGTTACGTAACCTTTACGACGGCGTGTCAGCGAGAGAATGTAGCACGTCTCTGGTCATCACCGCGCGCACCATGATTGAGCAAGAGCCCAATTATAGTTATGCGGCTGCCCGTTTGTTGCTGGACGACCTGCGCGCAGAGGGCCTGACCTTCCTGGGCGTAGCGGAGAGTGCGACGCAGGCAGAAATGGAAAATTTCTATCCCCAAGCGCTCAAAGCGTTCATTACGCGTGGCATCGAGCTCGAGCTACTGGCACCTAATCTCGCGGAGTTCGATCTGGATCTGTTGGGCGAAGCTCTGCAAGCGGAGCGCGACCTCAAATTTACTTACCTCGGACTGCAAACACTCTACGATCGATACTTTATCCACAGCGACGAGGTCCGTTTCGAGCTACCGCAGATTTTCTTTATGCGCGTCGCCATGGGATTGGCAACCAGAGAAGACGATCGTAACGCCCGCGCCATCGAATTTTATCGGTTGCTGTCGTCGTTCGACTATATGAGCTCTACGCCGACTCTGTTTAATTCCGGTACGTTGCGGCCACAGCTCAGCTCCTGCTACCTGACCACCGTGCCGGATGATCTGTTTGGCATCTATGGCGCGATTCAGGACAACGCCATGCTGTCCAAATTTGCCGGTGGTCTGGGTAACGACTGGACACCGGTTCGGGCACTGGGCGCCTACATCAAAGGCACCAACGGTACGAGTCAGGGCATTGTTCCCTTGTTGAAGGTCGTCAATGACACGGCGGGCGCCGGGACTCGGGGAGGCAAGCGCACAGGAGCCGGTGGTGCG
>JAYNNB010000019.1:31531-32430 GCA_038112515.1 Luminiphilus sp. | reverse complement strand
GCATCTTTTGCCGCCACCTGCTCGCGGAATCGCTCGGCTTGATCCTCGGCATCGTTCAACTCGCTGAACCCATTCGCCAGTTCACGCCCGCCCACGAAAAATTCGAAACGATCGGTGACAAAAGGGTCTTGGTCATTGCGTCGAGCAAGGGGCGATACCTCTGTCGGATAGGCTGTGATAAACGTAGGCTCAAGCAGTTTCGCTTCTGCGGTCTCTTCGAAAATCTCGATCTGGATTTTGCCCAGCCCCCAACTGTCTTCAACCGAGAGCCCCAACTTCTTTGCCACAGCGCTGGCACTGCTCCGATCGGCCAAATCATCTGGGGTCAGATCGGGGTTGTACTTCAGTATCGCCTCCAATACCGTCATCCGCGCGAAGGGTTGATCAAAGTGGAATGTCGTCTCTGCGTAACGAACCTCGCTGGTCCCCAGCACGGCCTGCGTCAGCTCGCGCATCAGTTCTTCAGTCAGGTCCATCGCATCTCGGTAGTCGGCATAGGCCCAATAGAATTCAAGCATCGTGAATTCGGGATTGTGTCGCGTCGACAATCCCTCGTTGCGAAAATTCCGGTTAATCTCAAACACCTTTTCCAGTCCACCGACCGTCAGTCGTTTTAGGTACAACTCAGGCGCAACCCGCAAATACATTTCCATATCAAGCGCGTTGTGATGGGTGACAAAAGGACGTGCAGTTGCGCCACCCGCAATCGGGTGCAACATCGGGGTTTCGACTTCCACAAATTGCCGCTGCCCCAGAAACTGACGGATAAACTGGATGGTGGCAGCACGAATCCGGAAAATCTCTCTCACCTCCGGATTGACGATAAGGTCAACGTAGCGCTGCCGATATCGCATCTCTTGATCGACCAGCCCGTGATACTTATCCGGCAAGGGCCGCAA
>JAYNNB010000019.1:30087-31521 GCA_038112515.1 Luminiphilus sp. | reverse complement strand
GAGGCGGCCCTCCTTCATATTAATGTACAGATCGCCTTTGCCACTCCGGTGCAGGGGCCCTGACGCCGCCACGATATCGCCAAGGTCCCACTTTTTAATTGCCTGCACGGCATCATCGGACAACTGCTCACGATTGATGTAGAGCTGAATCGTGCCGGATCCGTCCTGAATCAGCAGAAACGCTCCCCTGTTTCGGATCAAACGACCGGCAACAGAGAAATGCCGGTCAGAGGCCTCCAACTCGCTCTTTTCAGAAGCCGCGAATTCCGTTTGCAATTCACCCGCGAGTGCCGTTCGACGAAAGTCGTTGGGAAATGCCGGACCCTGTTCCCGGAGATCGGCCAACTTGGCACGGCGCTCAGCAATCAGCCGGTTCTCGTCGTCCGCCGTTTGGGGTTTATCCACCTTAGACTCCATCACACATCATCTCAAAGGCCTTTCTTCAGGGAGGCCTGAATAAAAGGATCCAATGCCCCATCGAGCACCGCCTGGGTGTTGCGGGTCTCTACCCCGGTCCGCAAATCCTTGATGCGAGCATCATCTAACACGTAGGACCGGATCTGACTTCCCCAGCCAATGTCTGCTTTGCTGTCTTCCAAGGCCTGCTTCTCTGCGCTGCGTTTGAGCATTTCCATCTCGTAGAGCTTTGCCCGTAATTGTTTCATAGCGTTGTCGCGATTCTGGTGCTGTGACCGCTCGGTTTGACAGCTGGTGACAATACCCGAGGGTTCGTGAGTAATACGTACCGCCGAGTCAGTCGTATTCACGTGCTGGCCACCCGCTCCCGAGGAGCGATAGGTGTCCACTCTGAGATCCGCGGGGTTAATCTCTATCTCAATATTGTCATCGATCTCGGGCGACACAAAAACGGATGCGAAAGACGTGTGGCGACGACCCCCACTATCGAAAGGCGACTTCCTGACCAACCGATGAACACCGGTTTCAGTCCGCAGCCACCCAAAAGCGTAATCCCCCTCGAACTGAATCGTCGCACTTTTAAGCCCCGCCACCTCTCCTGCCGAGGCTTCGACAAGCGTGGTTTTAAAGCCCTTGTCTTCTCCCCATCGCAAGTACATGCGCAACAACATCTCCGCCCAGTCTTGGGCCTCCGTGCCACCTGAGCCTGACTGGATATCAAGATAGGCATTATTTGGATCCATCTCGCCGGAGAACATGCGGCGGAATTCCAGCTGCTCGAGCGCTAATGCCAAATGGCCCAGATCATCCTCAACCGACTGCACGGCGTCGGCGTCCTCTTCCTCAACGGCAAGTTCGAGCAGATCGCTGGCGTCGGCGCACCCCGCATCTAACCGCTCTATGGTCTCAACCACCGCCTCAAGCGATGCACGCTCGCGACCCAGTGCCTGTGCTTTTTCGGGGTCGTCCCAAATACTGGGCTCCGAAAGCTCCAGTTCAACCTCTGTCAGCCGCTCT
>JAYNNB010000019.1:0-30077 GCA_038112515.1 Luminiphilus sp. | reverse complement strand
TAGTCAAAGATACCCCCTGAGCACGTCAGTACGCGCGCGGAGGTCTTTAATTTGATTAACAAGTGGTGCTACTTCCACGGTCATTGCTCCGGTGGCTGGAAAATTGCCGCACGCGGGCGGCTCGCTTGAGCGCCTTTTGGTCGGTCTCAGTTAATAGGGCGGAGTCTAAAGGGTTGCCGGGACTCGTGCCAGACAGTCACAAAGTTCAGTCCGACTCCAGGGCCCAAAAGGAGTCGATCACCAACTGCGGTGAGCGCTCCCCCCGATAATCATTAATGCCAAGACGGTAAAGCGCGCCCAGCTCCCGCAAAGGATTTTTCAACCAAGTGTCCACATCGATGTTAAAGGCAATTGCCTCTACCTCAGTGTTCTCAGATGCCAACGAGAGCTTGAGGTGCTTTTCTCCGACAATTCGGTGGCGCCTAACCGAGAATATCCCGTCGAACAGCGGTTCCGGAAATTGTTGCCCCCAAGGCCCTGCCTGCGTCACCGCTTCAAAAATGGCCAGCGTCAAATCGTCGGCCCGCAAGCTACCATCGCTGTCCTGCACCCGCTGCGGCGGCTGATGATCCAAAGCCATGGCGACGGCCTCGTTCAGCGCCCGCTGGAAATCATCGAGGCGGTCTTCAGCGAGGCTCAGTCCGGCGGCCATTGCGTGGCCTCCAAATTTACTCAGCAGTCCGGGATGCTGTGTCGCCACCTGATCCAGCATATCGCGCAAATGGATACCCGGAATTGATCGACCAGAACCTTTTAGCCAACCGTCATCGGCCTTGGCAAAAACCACAGTAGGCCGATGAGTACGCTCGCGAATCCGCGAAGCGAGGATACCAATGACCCCCTGATGCCAACTTGGGTCGAACAAGGTCATTGCAAAGGGAAGCGCGTCGGCCGCGAGATCCAGTGCCTCCAGTTGCGCCAGCGCATCCTGTTGCATGGATTGCTCGATATCCCGTCGTTCCCGGTTCAGTTGGTGCAGGGTTTGGGCACGGTCCCGGGCAGACACCGAGGATTCTGCCAGCAGACACTCGATACCAATTGACATATCGTCCAGGCGACCCGCCGCATTGAGTCGTGGCCCCACGATAAAGCCCAGATCTCCGGCGGTCGCGCTCGCATGATCCCGACCCGCTACCTCAAACAGGGCCTCTACCCCCGGTCGTGCCCGCCCCGACCGGATACGCGCCAGACCCGCTGCCACCAGAATCCGGTTATTCCGGTCCAGGGGCACCACATCTGCCACCGTACCCAGCGCAACAAGATCCAGCGCATCACCCAGATTGGGTGGCGATATCCCTCGCTCGGTGAACCAATTACGCTCTCTGAGAGTTGCTCGCAACGCGGTCAAAACGTAAAACATAACGCCCACACCCGCGAGGTATTTGCTGGGAAAGGAACAGCCGGGTTGATTGGGATTTACGATGACATCGGCTTGAGGCAAGTCCGGGCCCGGCAGATGATGATCGGTGATCAGTACGCTGATACCCATCTGTCGCGCTGCCAAGACCCCCTCAATACTGGATATACCGTTATCAACGGTAACGATCAGATCCGGCGCCTGGGCGGCAGCCAACTCGACAATTTCGGGCGTCAACCCGTAGCCAAACTGGAAGCGGTTTGGCACCAAATAGGCGACTTCCTGCAAACCCATTTGTTGCAACACCGAGACTGCCATCGCACAGCTGGTGGCACCATCGGCGTCAAAATCGCCAACGATTAACACCCGACCCTCACCTTCGATTGCGTCCGCCAGTAAATCTGCGGCCTCCTGTATACCTTTCAGAGAGTGAGGCGGTATGAGTTGATTCAGATTCAGCACCAACTCATCGGGGTGCCGGATGCCGCGATTGGCATAGACCTGCTTCAGGATCGGAGGAAGTGAGGTGCTCTGCAGCGCAGAGCTGATCTCGCCGGTGCAACGACGAATCGACGGTGCGCTCAAATACGACACTGCTTCGCCATAAAGGCGTGAATCGCTGTCAGATCGTTATCCAGCGTATGGAACCGCTCCTCTCGCTCAAACAAATCGACAAGATGGGACGGTAATGTTGGCGTCTGGCCTGTCTCTGCTTTAGCGACTGCGGCGGGAAACTTGGCGGGATGCGCCGTGGCCAGCGTCACCATCGGCCCCTCTCCGTCGCGGTGGCACTGTCTTGCAGCGCGAGTGCCGATGGCGCTATGGGGGTCGAGCAGTAACCCACTTTGACTCCAAAGTCGCGAAATCTCTTCACAGGTTTCATCATCCGAGACGCAAGCACTGCTAAATAGCGAATTCGCTCTCGCCAACGCCGCATCACTGAGCGCAATTTGCCCCTTCCCAAACTCGTCCATGAGAGACGCAATCTGCGCAGCGTCGCCGTCGTACAAATCGTAGAGCAGGCGCTCGAAGTTGGAAGATACGGAAATATCCATACTGGGCGACAGCGAGGCTTCGATGGGCTGCCGAGAATAAGTGCCCGTGGTGAGCATGCGATGCAGCACATCATTGCGATTGGTGGCGATCACCAAATTGTTGACCGGTAGCCCCATGCGATGCGCAAGATACCCGGCGTAGATGTCACCGAAATTCCCTGTGGGCACTGAAAAATTGACGGCGCGGTCGGGACCGCCCAGCGCAAACGCAGCGTAAAAGTAGTAAACAATCTGGGCCATGATACGCGCCCAATTAATTGAGTTAACGGCGACCAGAGAACGGCCCTCAGGCAAAAATTCCTGTGCAACAAAGCTGGCCTTGACCAACGCCTGACAATCATCAAAGTTTCCGCGAATCGCCAGATTGTGGACGTTGCTACCCGCGACAGTGGTCATTTGCCGACGTTGGACATCGGATACCCGACCATCGGGATAAAGGATGAAAATATCCACGTTCTCACAGTGGCGGCACCCTTCAATCGCTGCGCTGCCGGTATCGCCCGACGTCGCACCCATGATCACAACCTTTTCGCCACGTCGCGTCAGCACATGGTCCAACAGGCGGCCCAATAACTGCAGCGCGAAGTCTTTGAACGCCAGCGTGGGGCCGTGGAACAGCTCCAGCAACCACTGATCGTGGTCAAGCTGAACCAAAGGGGCGACGGCCTGATGACGAAAGTCGCCGTAAGACGCCGCTACCAACTGCGCCAACGTATTCCGGTCGATGCAGCCCTCTACGAAGGGTGCAATAACCGTCGTGGCCAACTCGGTATAGGAAAGACCGCGCATGTCGCGGAGCTCGTCGCCACTGAATTGGGGCAACGATTCGGGCAAATACAAGCCACCATCACTGGCCAGACCTGCCAGCAATACGCCCTCAAAATCCAGCGTCGGCGCCTGCCCACGGGTGCTTCGATACCGAATGCTCAACGCAGATCTTCCTGCCAAGGGGCCATCATTCGAATGACTCCACACGAATGAGCGCCACATCGTCCTGGACCTCGTCCAGCGCTGACACCGCCTTGACGGCGTCGTTGATCAGCGACGCGGGTACTGCATGAGTCAGGATGACAATAGGAACATTGGGATCGCCCGGCTTCGACGCTTTTTGCACCAGAGACTCAATGCTGATTCCCCTAGCCGCCAACTTCTGCGTGATATCTGACATCACACCGGGACGATCGGTCACGTGTAATCTTAAGTACCACTCGCTGCTGATCTCCTCCCAAGGAGAGATCGGTAGCGGCGTAAGGTCACCGACGGGAATGCCCAGCGCATAGGTGGCGGGTCCAGCATCCCTTGCGATATCAACGATGTCAGCGCAAACGGACGAAGCAGTAGCAGCGCCCCCCGCTCCCGGTCCCACCAGGAGTAGTTCGCCTACCGCGTCGGCCTTGATCATCACGGTATTGAGCACACCATCGACTCCAGCGAGCTGCTTGCTCTGGGGAATGAGTGTGGGATGCACACGCATTTCGATACGATTACCGGAGCGTCGCGCTATTCCGAGATGCTTTACGCGATATCCCAGCGCCTTGGCATAATCGAGATCCTCGGGGGTAATGTCTTGTATGCCCTCCTTGGCGGGGGCATCAATGCTCAAGGGCACACCAAACGCCAGTGAGGCGAGAATCACCAGCTTATGCGCGGCGTCGGTACCATCGATATCAAACGTCGGGTCGGCCTCTGCATAGCCCAGTGACTGCGCCTCGGCGAGCACCTCGTCAAAAGCCCGGCCCTTGTTACTCATCTCGGTAAGAATGAAATTACCGGTGCCGTTGATAATCCCGGCCACCTCGCTCACGACATTGCCCGCCAAAGCCTCTCGGAGACTTTTAATCACGGGAATACCGCCCGCTACCGCCGCCTCGAACCGCAGTTGCGCCCCAGACGCCTCCGCAAGCGCAATCAACTCGTTGCCATGCTCAGCAATCAAGGCTTTATTGGCTGTCACGACGTGTTTACCGTTTTCTATTGCGGTTTTCACCAAGTCATGTGCAACGGTAGTACCGCCGATAAGCTCCACCACGACATCTACACTGGGATCCCGCGCTACGTCCATCACATCGCGGCTAACTTTGGCGTCGCCATACTCATGATCCGGATAATCCCGGCGCGCCCCCACGTGAATCACCTGCACGTCTCGCCCGCACCGCGCCGCCAACAGGCGCGACTGATTTTGCAAAATATTGATGGTGGCGAGGCCTACGGTTCCCACACCACAAACACCGATTTTCAGTGGCACAGGCGTCGTCATGCCGACATCGTCTCCGCCGTCGCGGGTGGCCCTTGACGGAGTACCCGCTTGATGCCCCTGATTGCCTGCCGGGTTCTGTGCTCGTTTTCGATCAACCCAAAGCGCACGAAACCTTCTCCATACTCTCCGAAACCCACGCCCGGCGATACGGCGACTCCGCCCCTTTGCAGCAGCAACTTACTGAACTCGACCGAGCCCATGTGTCGGAACGGCTCGGGAATTTCTGCCCACACAAACATGGTTGCCTTAGGCGGTGTCACCGGCCAACCCGCCTCGTTGAGACCCTGGCACAACACGTCCCTTCTGCGCTGATAGGTGTTACAGATATCTTGGACACATTGCTGGTCACCCTCAAGGGCGGCGATGGCAGCCACCTGAACCGGAGTAAAAATGCCGTAATCGAGATAAGACTTAATGCGTGTCAGCGCGGCAATCAGTTCGGGGTTACCGCAACAAAAACCAACTCGCCAACCTGGCATGTTGTAGCTTTTGGAAAGGGTGAAAAATTCTACTGCGATCTCTCGCGCTCCCGGCACTTGCAGAATACTCGGCGCGGTATACCCATCGAAAACCAAGTCGGCGTAGGCCAGATCGTGGACAACCCAAATACCATGTTGCCTCGCAATCTCCACTACTCGCTCAAAAAATGGCAGTTCGACACAGTGGCCGGTCGGGTTGGAGGGAAAGTTCAACACCAACATTTTCGGCTTTGGGTAGGTATTGCGAATAGCTTGTTCCAGCTCATCGAGGAATTCCGGTTCACTGCGCATAGGGACATGGCGCAAATCGGCACCCGAAATCACAAACCCATAGGGGTGAATGGGATAGCTGGGGTTCGGCACCAAAATCGCATCGCCAACACCCGTGGTCGCTAACGCCAGATGCGCGAGCCCTTCCTTAGATCCCAAGGTCACAATCGCTTCTTTATTGGGATCCAGAGTGACCTGATAGCGGTTTTGGTACCAGTCGCAAATGGCTTTACGTAACCTCGGAATGCCTTTTGATTGGGAGTATCGGTGGGTGTCACCGCGCTCAGCGGTTTCGCGCAGTTTGTCGACGATATGCCGTGGCGTTGGCTGGTCGGGGTTACCCATCCCGAAGTCAATAATGTCCTCGCCCCGAGCGCGTGCTTCTTGCTTCAACTCACCAATAATGTTGAAAACGTAGGGGGGCAGCCGCTCAATGCGTTGAAAATGCGTGTCCACAGAAAACCTGCGCTCCTGAGTGGCTGCTCAATCGAGACCGAGCACTGCAGCCAAATCGGCGGCAGGACGGTACCCTGGAATCATTTGACCGGCGCTGGTGATAATCGCTGGCGTGCCTGACACACCCATCTGCTGTCCCAGCTCATACTGAGCCGCTACGGGATTACCTGCGCATTCATTGAGCGGCATTTCCACGCCCGCCTTCAGCTCGGTCAAGGTGGTTTGGCGATCATCTGCACACCAGGCGGTGGCAAGCTTGGTGGCACCCTCCGAGGGAATGCCGCCGCGAGGAAATGCGAGATAGCGGACCTCGATCCCCATACTGTTCAGTTGGTCGACCTCACGATGGAGCTTCTGGCAATAAAAACAAGTCACATCGGTAAAGACTGAGATGTAATCCAGAGTCTCGCCTTTAGGCTTGAAGACAACCATATCTTTGGCTGCTACCGACGCCAGCTGCGCTTTTCGACCCAGCGCACGGCGCTCCTCGGTCAGATTGGTGGCGCCCAACGCGGTGGCTTGATGCAGGTCGCCATTCAGGAAGAAATAGGCGCCATCCTCTGTCGCGTATATCAAGGGACCGTTAGTGATCTGCACCTCGGAAATACCGGGCGCCGGGCTTGGACTGATTGAATCAATGCTGATGGGCTGGCCCGCAAAGATTGTGAGAGATGCACTCAAAACCTCGCGGGCATCCTCCGCCGCACTTGCACCTGGGAATAGAGCGGATGAGGACACTGTTAACAATAGCGCGACAATCCACCGCCGCGCTGCGGCAACTGAGGGCACTGCGGCCATAATTGGGTTCATCTTCCTGATTCCTCCCACAACAACTTGCGCATTCACATCGGCAGCGGGTCGTTACCTGTCTACGAACGAATCTGGCATCCCGATTGACACAACGGTTACGGCGAGCCCTCCACTCTGACTATCGCGACCCGCCTCTGCGGCGTCCGACGGGTTCAGGAGGACAGCTTTTCCTTGATTCGAGCAGCTTTACCGGAGAGCTCACGCAAATAGTAGAGCTTGGCTTGTCGCACGTCACCACGACGCTTGACCGTGATACTGTCTACCAGCGGGCTGTAGGTTTGGAAAGTACGCTCTACGCCCACACCGTGAGAAATCTTGCGCACTGTAAAAGCCGAATTCAGCCCTCGGTTGCGCTTGCCAATGCAAACGCCTTCGAAGGCCTGCAAGCGCTCCCGCGTGCCTTCCTTAACGCGAACCTGAACCACCACGGTGTCTCCCGGGGCGAAATCTGGCACATCGCGGGTCATCTGCTCGGCGTCGAGCTCTGCGATAATCTTGTTGGTGCTCATTACGGTCTCCCATCGCCGCGACAGACTCGCGATCGATTTCACATTCGTTGTATCTGTTGCGCCTGTCGAGCTCGCTCTAACCAGTAGTGGCGCCGTTTTCGCTGTCTGACTCGGGCAGCAGCGGGTCCGGAATCCGGCAGGGGCGCGATGATACCTGCTGATTTACCAATTGTCTGCCCCTCTATTCGCGTAAAAGATCCCATTTATTCAGCAATGCGAGATCCACGTCACTCAACCCATCCACAGTGAGCAGGTCCGGCCGTCGGTCCAGAGTTCTGCGCAATGCCTGAGCACGACGCCATTCGGCAATCTCACCATGGTGACCGCTCAGCAGAACAGGGGGCACCGGTATGCCCTCGTAAACCTCGGGTCGCGTGTAGTGAGGGCAGTCCAACAGCGCCTCGGAGAAGGAATCCTCAGCTGCAGACGCCTCATGGCCCAGCGCACCCGGCAACCAGCGAATCAAGGCATCGATCAGAATCATCGCCGGTAGCTCGCCACCGCTGACGACGTAATCCCCGACGGAGACCTCCAAATCAACATGTCGGGCGATGAAACGCTCATCAATGCCTTCATAGCGACCCGCGACCACAATGAGGCGGCCTTCGCCCGCCAGCGATTGCGTCAATCTGGCGTCGAGCTTTTTCCCCTGCGGGCTCATCGCTATGACCTTCGCCCGCTCACCCACCACCGCGCGCGCTTTGTTCAGTGCATCGGCTAAGATCGGTGCTTTCATGACCATCCCGGGCCCGCCACCATACGGTCGATCATCGACAGTGCCATGCCGGTCCGACGCCTCATCACGTGGATCCTGCAAGTGCAGCTGACACAGACCGCTTGCAAAGGCGCGTCCAGTGACGCCCCACTGCGTAATGGCGCTGAACATTTCCGGGAACAGTGTGAGCACCGCGAGCCGTAACTGCGGCGAGGTATCAGGCGTCGACATACCAATCGACCTCTATCCTTTTCCCTTCAAGGTCAACTTCTACGATTACCGTAGTCAGGATCCAGGGAATCAGGTGTTCCTTATCATCAATACTTTGGTCTGTGGGCACCACCACCAGCACATCATTGGCACCGGTTTCCAGTAATCGATCCACGTCGCCAAGAAGCACTCGCGAACCCGCTTCGCGGCACCAAACCGCTAACCCCACTAGGTCCCGCCAGTAAAAATCACCCGCATCGGGTGCTGGAAAGGATGCTGCAGGGATACCAATCACCTGTCCCCTCAGCGCCTCGGCAGCGGTCCGATCGTCAATGTTTACAAACTTGGCAATCAGGCTCTTGCCTTGCTGCCGGACGGACTCCACCTTGACCGGCACGCGATCACCTACCGCTTGATCAGTAGGCTTGCAGAGATAGAGTTTGGGGAGCTTTATTAAGAGGTCGGTCTCTTCGAGTCGCGAGCGCAACTTGACCCACCCTTTCACACCATAAACGCCGACCACTTCGGCCAGCGTTAGATCATCGTTATTTGGGGGCGGACATTCCTGCATCGGACCGCGCGGGGCGCCCCCATAGTGGGTCAGGCGGCAGTGGCTTGAGCGCCCGCCTGATATTCCTTCATGAGCTTTTGAACACGAGGGGATACCTGAGCGCCCTTGGCAACCCAACCCTCTACTTTTTCAATATCAATGCGCAAACGCTCTTCCTGACCGCGAGCGATGGGGTTAAAAAATCCCAAACGATCAATAAAACGTCCATCACGCGCCTCACGCCTGTCCGAAACGGTGACGTGGTAGAAAGGTCGCTTCTTGGATCCACCCCGAGATAATCGGATGACCACCATAATGCTCTGTCCTTTATTAATTGAGCCGCAGCCACAGGGTCTGCAGATAAAAAGAGCGCGGAGGATACAGGAATCCGCAATAGCTGAAAAGGTGCAAAGTGACCGCCCTGTAGCTACACCTTAGCGGGCTAACACCAGCGAGAAAACGGCTAACGGCGCGGAAATCCTGGCGGTAGCCCACCGCCCGGGCCACCGGTCAAACCGCCGAGGCCGCGCAACAAGCGATGAATGACACCGCCTTTCATTTTCTTCATCATCATCTGCATTTGCTTGTGCTGTTTGAGCAGACGGTTCAAATCTTGGACTGCCGTGCCAGAACCCAGCGTAATTCGGCGCTTTCGAGAACCGGAAATCAGATCCGGATTACGTCTCTCTTTGGGGGTCATTGAGTCAATCATGGCCTCCATTCGGACAAATTGTTTGGTATCGACATTCTGCGCCGCTTGGGCCATGCCCGACATTCCCGGCATTTTGTCGAGCATCGCGCTCATGCCACCCAAATTCTTCATCTGTTGCAGCTGTTCACGAAAATCTTCAAGGTCGAAGCGCCCGCCTTTTTGTACCTTGGTCGCCAGCTTCTTCGCTTTATCCCGGTCGACCTTGCGTTCGACCTCTTCGATGAGCGAGAGCATATCGCCCATTCCCAGTATGCGGGAGGCCAAACGATCCGGATGGAAGGGATCCAGCGCATCGGTTTTTTCACCGACACCCAAGAACTTGATCGGTTTCTGGGTAATCGTTCGCACTGATAACGCCGCTCCGCCTCGGGTATCAGCATCGACCTTGGTCAGAATGACTCCCGTGAGCGGCAGTGTTTTACCAAAAGCCTTGGCGGTGTTGGCTGCATCCTGGCCGGTCATAGCATCGACAACAAACAGCGTTTCGATCGGTTTAACGGCTTCGTTTAGCGCTGCGATTTCGGCCATCATGGCCTCGTCTACTGCGAGCCTCCCCGCTGTGTCTATCAGCACGACATCTGAGAACGCGACCCGCGCGTTTTCGACCGCGCGTCGCACGATATCTACGGGTTTTTCTGCCGGATCACTGGGTTCAAATTGAGCCCCGACCTCTGCGGCCAGCGTCTCCAATTGCGTTATCGCTGCGGGTCGATAGACATCAGCACTTACAACCGACACGCGCTTTTTCTCCCGCTCGATCAAATAACGCGCCAGTTTCGCTACCGAAGTCGTCTTGCCCGCACCCTGCAGCCCTGCAACCATAATGACTGCGGGCGGCTGGGTCGCCAGATTGAGCCCCTCGCTTTCTCCGCCCAGCACTGTCTGCAACTCCGCCTGCACAATCTTCAGGAAAGACTGTCCCGGTGTCAGGCTCTTGGCCACCTCTGCGCCAATGGCTCGATCCTTCACACGGTCGGTGAAATCCTTGACCACAGGCAATGCCACATCAGCCTCAAGCAAGGCCATACGCACGTCGCGGAGCGTATCTCGTACGTTCTCCTCGCTGATTTTCGCCTTGCCAGAGATCGCCTTGAGGCTACTGCTTAACCGATCACTAAGAGAATCAAACATCAATATGTTACCCGCGCGGGGATACCCAAGTTCTTCTGGAACCGCGTAGTATAGAGATGCGATGAAAGATACCCAAATCCAGATGATGGCTCACTGCCACTCCGAGACTCAATGTGATGGCTAGCAGCCCGAGTTTGGTGACCGCCGGCCTCGCGATTCTGGCCGCCCTGCTATATCTGTCGGCGGTCTGGCGACAGGTACTGAATCTCGAAGCTGGTGAGCAGCGACAGCGACGCCAAATTGCATTTATGGGGGCTGCGGCGCTCATAGCGCATGCGCTGGCGGCTTATTTGCCAGCACAGGCCGGCGAATCCAGTCTGGGATTTTATCGGGTCGCTTCTCTCATGTTCCTCAGTATGGGTGTGATCAGCCTCGTTGCATTGATGGTTCGCCCTTTGCATACACTGCTGATTGTGCTGTTCCCATTGGCAGCCCTCTCCATTTTGGTAGCGACGTTTGCGCCGGATACCAGCCGACCGATGAATGACCTACCCGCTGGCATCCTCTCTCATGTGTCGGCATCCATTATCAGCTTCGCAGTGCTGGCGCTGGCCGTGTTGCAGGGCCTCTTGGTTACCGTGCAGTCCAAACAGTTACGGCAGCACCGAAGTCAGGGGGTGATTCGCAAACTCCCGCCACTCGAGGCCGCTTCATCCCTGTTTTTTGAGCTTTCAGGCGCCGGCTTTCTGATTCTGACTATCGCAATCGGCACGGGCTTGGTGTTCGTCGAAGATCTGTTTGGTCAACATCTGGTGCACAAGACCGTGCTGACGATGCTGGCGTGGTGCCTGTACGCTATTCTGCTGGCGCAGTATTTTCGGCGCGGCTGGCGCGTACAGTCCGCTATCACCGTCAACCTCATTGCATTTGGGCTCATGGTGCTCGGTTTTTTCGGCTCAAAACTTGTGCTCGAGCTGCTGTTGCCCCTCACTCAGTAGCCGCCCCGGGGCGTTCACAGGGCCTGCAAAATAGGCTTGTGCGTTTCCCCGTTTTTCTCCACCATTTCTATTCAGCACCGATAGAGGTATGAACCTCCCTTGAACGAGATATCGCTGGGCCTGCTATTTGCAGCTCTGGCAATACTGATTCTGATCTCAGCCTTCTTCTCCAGCTCCGAGACGAGCATGATGTCGCTGAACCGGTACCGCCTGAAGCATCTCAAAGGTACGGGGCATCGTGGTGCTCGACGCGCAATTTCATTGCTCCAGCGACCAGACCGGCTGATCGGCCTCATTCTGATTGGCAATAATCTGGTCAACATTCTCGCTTCCGCCATCGCAACGGTCATCGCGATCAGGCTCTTTGGTGATGCCGGCATTGCCATTGCCACACTGGCGCTAACCTTGGTGATTCTGATTTTTGCGGAGATCACCCCAAAAACCATCGCCGCCCTGCATCCTGAACGCGTGGCTTTTCCTGCCAGCATCATTCTGGTGCCGCTGCTCAAAGTGCTGATGCCCCTTGTACTGTCGATCAACTGGCTGACCAACGGCATTCTCAGGTTAATGGGATTTTCTCCAGATAACGCTGGAGACGATGCAGTGTCTCAGGAAGAATTGCGCACGATCGTCACGGAATCTGCCTCGATGATTCCCAGCAGGCACCGCCGGATGTTGGTGAACATTCTCGACCTTGAACAGATGACGGTGAATGACATCATGGCGCCGCGTAACGAGATTTATGGCATCGATATCGAAGCACCGGACGAGGCCATCATGCGGCAACTCAAAAACAGTGAGCACACCCGTCTACCCATCTACCGCGATGACATCAATCAGATCGAGGGTGTGTTCCACATGCGTAATCTGAGTCAAGTACTCGATGGCGGGCGGTTGAGCCGATCGCGGCTGCTGGCTGCGGCCGATGCACCCTACTTTATTCCTGAGAGCACGCCGCTCAACACTCAGCTACTGCATTTCCAGCGACAGAAGAAACGGCTGGGGATGGTGGTCGACGAGTACGGAGATATTTTGGGTCTGGTTGCTCTGGAGGATATTCTTGAAGAAATTGTCGGGGAATTTACCTCCAATCTCGTGGAGGAAAACGAGGAAATTACGCGTCACCCGGATGGCAGTACCACTTGCTCTGGTACTGTCAGCATTCGCGATCTGAATCGCCAACGTCGCTGGGATCTGCCGACTGATGGCCCCAAAACCATAAGCGGTCTTGCCCTCGAAGCGCTGGAGGCGTTTCCGAGTGCCCGCGCCTCAGTGCGCATAGCGGGGTATCAGCTGGATATTGAGGAAATTGCAAAAACACATATCAGCCGACTGCGTATAACGCCGCTCGATGCGGGGTCATCGTCTACAGAGAAATCCTCGGAGCACTGAGAGCGGCTGATTCCCTACAAAGCAGGGCGTCTCTCCGCCACGGCGATCAATATTTCCCGTTTTCGCTCGTTACTGGCCGAAAACCACTCAATAATTTCATTGGCGGTTCGGTAACAACCGATACACATATCATTGTCGTTGAGTGCGCAAACCTCGACGCATGGTGATTTAACAGGTGCAGTCGAATCGCTCATGCGGAATCACCTTCAGCCTGTGTGGCGTAGAAAGCGGTGGCAAATTCCTCGAGCCCCCCTACCTCGATCGCCTGTCGAATCGCCGCCATGTGGTGCTGATAAAAGCGCAGGTTATGAATCGTGGCCAATTGGGAACCCAATATCTCGTTACATTTATCCAAGTGCGCCAGATACCCCCGGCTGAAATGCTGGCAGGTGTAGCAGTCGCAGGCGGGATCAAGCGGTTCTGTACTCGTCTTATGACGAGCATTGCGCAACTTGATTACGCCTTGGCTGGTAAAAAGATGCCCATTGCGCGCATTACGTGTCGGCATCACGCAGTCAAACATATCGACCCCACGACGGACTCCCTCCAGCAGATCTGCGGGGGTACCCACTCCCATCAGATACCGCGGCGACTCGGGCGGAAGATAGGGAGCGAGGTTGTCCAAGACTTTCATCATCTCAGGCTTGGGTTCTCCTACCGACAAACCACCAATCGCATAGCCGTCGAACCCTATCTTGACCAAGGCATCGAGCGATTCCTTGCGAAGCTCCGGGTACATCCCTCCCTGAATAATGCCAAACAAAGCGGCGGGGTTATCGCCGTGCGCCTGCTTACTGCGAGCCGCCCACCGCAAGGATAACTGCATGGACCGCTCGGCCTCGCGATCAGTCGCAGGATATGGGGTGCACTCATCGAAAATCATGACGATATCACTGCCCAAATCTCGCTGAATCCGCATAGAAGTCTCGGGATCGAGAAACACCTTGTCGCCATTGACCGGAGACCTGAAGGCTACGCCCTCCTCCGTAACTTTACGAAGTTCGTCCAGGCTGAATACCTGAAATCCCCCCGAGTCGGTGAGTATCGGACCGGACCATCCCATGAAGTCGTGTAAATCGCCATGAGCCTTGATTACCTCAGTGCCAGGGCGAAGCCAGAGATGAAAGGTGTTGCCCAAAATAATCTCTGCGCCAATCTCTCGAATATCCCGAGGAAGCATGCCCTTGACCGTGCCATAGGTACCCACAGGCATAAAAGCGGGGGTTTGAATCCGTCCCCTAGGCAACTCGATCTCGCCCCGCCGCGCGAGGCCGTCGCGCTGTGACACTGTGAACTTCACGATATCGGTGTGCTTTTGGTCAAAAACATGGCGTCACCATAGCTGAAAAAGCGATAGCGGTTTTCGATCGCTGCGGCATAAGCCTGACGAATCGTATCAACGCCGGCAAAAGCGGACACCAACATCAGCAAAGTCGACTCGGGAAGATGGAAGTTAGTCACCATGGCATCGACAACGTGAAACTTGCAACCGGGGTACAAAAAGATATCCGTGTCTCCCTCAAAAGGCACCAAGCACCCCTCTGCGTTTTGGATTGCGGCGGTCTCCAGCGATCTCACTGCAGTGGTGCCAACGGCAATGACTTTGCCTCCTCGTTCTCGACAGGCATTGACTGCCTCACAACAGATCTGGTCGACCTCCACATATTCCTTGTGCATGACATGATCTTCGATGTCATCGGCACGCACCGGCTGAAACGTGCCCGCGCCCACGTGCAATGTCACTTCTGCTCGATGTATGCCCGCTCCCTGCAAGGCGTCGAGTAACGCGCGATCAAAATGGAGTCCAGCCGTTGGCGCGGCGACGGCGCCCTCGCGCCGGCCATAAACCGTTTGATAGCGATCTCGATCTGCCTGCGTATCCAGCCGGTCGATATAGGGAGGTAGCGGCATATGCCCGAATCGCCGCATCATCTCCTTGAGAGAACCCGACTCAGGAGCCAGCTTAAAAAGAGCGTCCTCGCGACCCATAACTCGCAGGGTCAACTCAGAGACATCGCTATCGCCGTCGGGAGTGATCAGCAGCAAAGCGCCTTCCTTGGGGCTTTTACTCGCCCGAACGTGAGCCAGGGCAGACCCATCACCGAGCAGTCGCTCAAATAAAATTTCAACTTTCCCACCCGTTTGTTTTTGGGCAAATAATCGAGCGGGCAGTACCCGGGTGTTGTTGAATACCAGTAGGTCATTGGGCGACAGCAGTGAAGGTAGGTCTCTGAAAGCCCGATGAGTGAATGTGCCCCGAACCGCATCCACCTCGAGGAGCCGCGAAGCGGATCGCTCGGCGAGGGGTTCCTGTGCAATCAGTTCCGCTGGCAGGTCAAAAGCAAAATCGGCACGTTTCATGGGCTATCAACTTAGATGGGGACTGCTGCCATAGGCACACTCAGCCGCTAGGCAAGCCTTCATAAAAAAGCCGGCGTAAGCCGGCTTCTTATATTGATCGGGCAACTGCCTGGGCTTACTTTTCCTTTTCCTCTTCACCCTCATCATCGGCAGGCGCCTCTGCGGATTCGGGCTCTGGCTCAGGTTCAGCCTCTGCTTCAGCTTCTGGCGCTGGCTCAGCCTCGGGCTCTTCAGCAGCTTCTTCTTGAGCGGCTTCCTCGGCCGACCCCGCTTCAGAATCGTCTCCGCTCTCATCCGTCTCCGGGGCCTCTTCAGGCTCAGGTGTGGGATCAGGTATCGCAACGGTAATCAGCTCTTCTGCCAGCAGGATGCGAACTTTCTCTTCACCATTCACTGGCTTGCCATTGGCATCCTGTACCGCATAACGGTCATCGCCACGGACAAAAATTTTGTATTCGGGGGTTTTCTTGATGAGCTTCATCGCCATATCTTTTCTCCCTAAAGATACTCAGATTCACCGGACCGACCGGTTGGGGCTCGGCTGAATCGCGCCAGAGTATACAGGAAGCTTTTAAAAAACCCAGCCTCCCATTGCCGCCCGTTCTGGAATTGGTATACTCCGGCGCCTCGCCGATGTGCCGGAGTGGTGGAATTGGTAGACACGACGGATTCAAAATCCGTTGCCCTTAAAAGCGTGCCGGTTCAAGTCCGGCCTCCGGTACCACTTTTGAACGACGTCCCACCCTAGCCCGTCCTTTCCCAGGCCAGCAGCAGGGTGATTAGCCAGCACCCCGCGGCTGATAGATCCCCGTCAAGATCAGGACACGGCGGCAGAACCGCACTCGGGCATTAATTCAGTACTGACCGCTCCATTGGAGCACATCACCGGTGTCGCGCTCAGCATCCGAGAGTATTTGGATGCCATGGCGTTCGCGCAATATCGCAATGGATTCATCGAACCACTCCTCAGGAAACTGAAAAGGCCACTTTTGTCTCATGCGTCGGGTTCGCCTAAATATCCGCCACTTCAGACCCAAGCATTTCCAATAGAGCTGCGGAAATAACCGCCAACCGCGGTCAGCGACGAGGGCTTTATACAGGGCTTTAATCTCGGGTAGCTGAGAATAACCCCGAAGGTAACGCCACTTGAATTGGCAGCCGAAGAGAAGCCAAGTATCGAGGCCCGCCTCCTGCTCTAACGTTGTGTCCATGCCAAAGATGACGTGAGTAACATCGTGTTCCAAAATCAGCCGAGAGCCCTCTCTGTCGACCATGGCTTTTCGCTCGATAGCCCGAAGATAGGATCGGTACTCTGCTACTCCCTCGCTGAGGGTGAGCCGACAATCCTGCCTTTGGAAAGACAACTTCAATGACGCGGCCTTCTTGCAAGTGAGATCCCATAGTAGGTGAGAGATAAGATTTAATCTAATCAATTGACCCCGCTTCAAAGGACCTTCAGTGGCCTCTGAACGGCACCGCTTGGATCTGAGCCAAGCCACAGTCGCATCTGTCCTGACCCGCATCACCTCTGCCAGACTCTTGTCGCTTTTTGGGCTGGCAATTTCGTTGCTGTCCGGAGATCCTAGGCTCCTCATAGGGCAACGATCGAAAAGAATATGGACTCTATACTTTCTTTCCTTGATGCGGTCTTGGACATCACCAATATGATTTTTGCCATCGCCATATTGGGCGGCTTGGTGACGGTCTTGGTGCTATACATTGTCGACATCAACCAGACAACTCAAGCGATCCGCAAGAACTACCCCGTTATCGGCAGACTCCGTTATTTCTTTGAGCATATGGGGGTGTTCTTCAGGCAGTACTTCTTTGCAATGGATCGAGAAGAACTGCCGTTTAATAGAGCGCAAAGATCATGGATTGCAAAAGCGGCGAAGGAGTTGGACGGCACGTTGGCATTTGGATCGACTCGTCCTCTGGATAAACCCGGCGATATCTTTTTTTTAAACGCCGGCTTCCCTCCCACGGATGAGGAAATCGCGGCGCACGATAAAATCCCCGTGATCTATGGCGATGGCTACGCCGAACAACCCTACGTCAGTCATTCCTTCTTTAACATTTCTGCCATGTCATTTGGTGCGTTGTCGGAGCCCGCCATAAAAGCGTTGTCGATGGGGGCGCACAAGGCGGGCATTTGGCTAAATACCGGTGAGGGTGGGATGGCACCCCATCACACCACCGCACCTTGTGATGTGATATTCCAAATTGGCACAGCAAAATATGGCGTTCGTGACGAGCAGGGGAATCTCAGCCTGGATCGACTGAAAACCCTAGGCGCCAACCCTCAAGTCAAGATGTTCGAAATCAAGCTTTCGCAAGGAGCCAAACCCGGCAAGGGCGGGATTCTACCCGCAGAAAAAGTCACTGAAATCATTGCGACGACGCGCGGGATTCCGATGGGGCAAAATTCAATTAGCCCCAACCGGCATCCGGATATTCGCTGTAGTGACGATCTGCTGAATTTTATCGATAGGGTTCGGTCGACCACCGGCAAACCCACGGGCATCAAGTTTGTCCTCGGCCAAACCGATTGGCTGGATGATTTGCTCACCCACATTCAAGCAAGAGGGGTCGCGAGTGCTCCAGACTTCATTACGCTGGATAGTGCCGACGGCGGCACCGGCGCTGCGCCACAGAGCCTGATGGATAATCTCGGGCTTACTGTGTGGGAGTCGCTGCCGATCGTAGACAAAAAACTGCGCAACGCGGGTCTGCGTGATCGAATCAAGCTGATCGCCTCTGGCAAAATGGTCAACCCTTCGGGCGTCGCCGCGGCACTGTGCCTGGGCGCAGACAGCGTCAATACGGCGCGTGGCTTTATGTTTGCGCTGGGGTGTATTCAAGCACTGCAATGCAATCAGAATACCTGCCCCACGGGCATCACGACCCATAATCCCAAACTACAAAAAGGGCTAGACCCCATGAGCAAGGCTGATCGGGTGGCGAGTTACGCGCGCTCTATAAAAAAAGAAGTGGAGTTAATCGCCCACAGCGCAGGCGTAATGGATCCCCATCAGCTAGGATCTGAGCATGCGTTCATCATTAACGCTCAGGGTAGACCCGAGCCACTGTTGCACCGGTAGATTGCCACTGTAACCAAGCCCTCCTTTGCGCCCCAAGGTTTCAGCACTGAGAGCGCTCGGACGCAGAGGATTACCTTAGGGACGGAACTCCCGACCTTCGCGTTGCAAAACTTCCGTGTCAGTGCGAGTTATGTGTTGACTGCCCCTCAGCATCTGGTTCGGCTTGAGCTATTTTTGCTTTCTGCACGACCGCCAACTGCTGCCCAAAAAGCTGTTGAAGTTTTTCAATGCCACTGTCGCGTAAAGCACCCTGATTTCCCGCCACTGCGTAAGTCGAATAAACGGCGCAAGCCCTCATCAGCGCAGTGGAAATCAATTCAACGGAGGCCCCTTCATTTTTCATATCGTTGGCCAAATCGATAAACGCCTGAATGGCATCTTGCTGAGAAGCTGGAGCGGGCATGAGCAACGTCCTAAATGAGCAGAAAGTGACGCGCAAGTATAAATTACCGCGCCCGTACCTCAACAACACCACATTACAAACTTATACTGCCACCACGTTCTGTCCGAGAAGCGACTCCTCTGAAGCCACGCATCCACATTTTTAGCTGGGTATCGCTTCTTCTTTGCTGCATACCCCTACATAGCACTGCCGAAATTGAGTTTTCGCTGGATCTTGCCGCCGCTTACTCCTGGGATGACAACGTAGGGCTTGATGAACTTGAACGCGCCACAGGTGAGTCGGACGAAGTCACCACCCTAGAAGTGCAGGGCTCTGCCCTGATCACGGTTTTCGATCACACGACGCTCCGACTGTCGGCCGGTCTCGTCGACGATTCCTACAAAACCTTTTCGCTGGTCGACCGGCGCACCGAGTCCTGGGGTCTCAATCTGGAGAGCCAACTGGGTGAAACCACAATAGGCGCCAATTACTTCGACGTTTCTGCGGATTTGGACAAGCAACAGTTTTTAACTTACCGACGGATATCGCCCTATCTCGCACGCTTTATTAGCAAGCAATGGTTCCTCCGCGGTGAATATGTTTACGGCGAAAAAGAAATCGAGCGACGCCCGGGTCGTGGCGCTGACAGCCACTCTGTCTCGCTGGACAGCTACTACTTTATACGTGGGCTCAAGCGCTATGCGGTGTTCGGCTACACCTACCGCATTGATGATGCAGAAGCCAATCGTTACGACTACGAATCACACGCCATCAAAGTGAGATATGTGCACCGCGCAACGCTCGGATCTCTGCCCGTTGAGCTTGAATTAGAGACCAAGGTAGAGGACCGCCAGTACAAATTTCCGGATCCGGTCATCTCGACTGAGCGTGAAGATACACGGGTAAGGTTCTCTGGAGAGATCCGGCTATTGATCACGGACTACGCGTCGATAGCGGTACAGCTCAAAAATTCAGATTACGACTCCAACGTGGAAACAGCGAGTTACAACGATCTCGTTGTCGGCACAGAATTCCGACTTTCTTTCTAGGCATATTGCCACTTAAAACCGCAGTTGACCGTAGCCGTAGATTTGATCTCTACCTGGTGCGCCGATATCCAGTGCACTGGTGTAGAGCCGATCGAGCATAGCCGTGGGTTCCGAGGTGGACTGCATCAGTCGCGCCGCGGCAACCGTCACAAAAGGCACGGCATAGGAAGTACCGGAAGACGCGATGAATCCACCACCCGGACGGGCGTGCCTGATATTGACCCCCGGCGCAGCTATGTCGACATACTCGCCGCGATTGGCCAGCCGAAATGCTCTACCGCGATCATCGGTAGCCGTGACTGCGACCACTTCTGGATAAGCAGCGGGGTACATCGGTTGCGCCATGGGGCCGCCATTACCCGCTGCCGCTACCGCAAGAATGCCTTTTTGTCGGACCCGGTTGAGTGCGGTCTCAAGTAAACGGTTAGGAGGCCCCGCCAAACTGATATTGACGACAGAAACACCTGCCGTAACCAGCCAATTAAGCGCCTTGATGAGGCTCACCGTACTGGCGAACTGCCCCTGCTCCTCAGTTTCGTCGAAAACCTCCGCTGCATAGATCTCTGCTTTTGGCGCAAGCCCCAGTGCCAGCGGATCCGATCCCACGATGATGGAGACGATGGCGGTGCCATGCAGGTTGGGAGGTGATTCGTTCTCCACAAACCGCTTAGTGGTGATGGACGCCTTATTAAAAGTGCTGTGACTGAGATCGACGCTACTGTCGATAATGCCGATCCGCAAGTTAAGGTCTGACAAATCTGTGGGGGTAGGCAACAACTCTCGGGGGGGAGTACCCACCAAACCTGCTTGAAGGTCAGACTCGCCGGGAACACCTGCCGTGTACAAATGGTTCAAATCGACATCCGCGCGTTTCCCGCCGATCACGTCATAAATACCCTCTCGGGTTGCGGAGAGGTCAAAGCTCGCTGGCGCTGCCACTTCCGCCAGTAAAAACCCCAGCCCTTCGAGTTCGCTGACCGTCTCGAACAGGTATCCCTCGGCTTCAAGTTCAGCAAATACGTCTGCCTCGGCCATGACCAGCCAATGATCCGTGCGGATTCTCAAAGAATCCTCGCTAATACGGGATTCGATATCCGCCAGCAGATCTTCCATCTCCTGTTCAATCCGCTCCTCAGTCAGTTCAGAGACAATATCTGACACCTGATCCTCGACCTCTTGAGCTGAAGCAGTCAGTGAATAAACGTCCAACAAGAGCAGGCCGAATGCGGCTAACAGCGCAAGCACGCCCCTGTTAAAGGGGGAATAATTGGCTTGCAGAAAGGGTTTTATGCTGGACATCATTGAAGTCTAACCGGTTTGTGAGCGCCCGAGGCAAGCCGATAGAGCGCAAAAACTACGCCTTTGGGGGGAATAAACCCCCCTCTGGAACGTCATTTATACAACAGGCCAGCTATGTCGAGTCTCACAGCGCAACAAAGGCAGGATCTGATAGACGAACTGCCACGGTTAAAGCGGTTTTGTCTGTCTTTAACATCAGATCCTGCAGACGCCGACGACCTCCTGCAAGTTACTGTAGAGCGGTTGTTGGAGAAGGGTATGCCGGAAGATGCCCATGTTGCGAAGTGGTCCCATCGGGTCTGCCGGAATTTGTGGATTGACGAAATCCGCTCGCGCGACGTCCGTAATCGTTACGCGCAGTCTGAGGGCGCAATGGAAGGTGCCGGCACCACCGCGGAAAATTCCGACGAGTCGGTGCAGTTAGAGCGGGTATCGGCGGCGTTGGAACGGCTTCCGCCAGAGCAGCGCGCAGCGCTGGTCAAGGTTGCGGTAGAAGGCTGCTCCTATGCGGAGGCTGCCGCGATTTTAGAAGTACCCATAGGCACGATAATGAGTCGTGTCGCTCGGGCCCGAAAGGCCCTGACAGAAGATTTGGAGTGGAAAGCAGAGAGAGAGGCCTAAGCCTCCAGTGTGCACATCGACCTACTTGGGAAAGGTCGGCCAGCACAGGAAATGAGCAATGAAAGACGATAGTAAAAATGTGGTCGATATGGATGGGATGCGAGTCGACGACGACCATCTGCTGTCCATGTACATCGATGGCGAACTGGACGCAGAGCGCACTATTGCGCTCGCGGGGCGGCTTAAGGTCGAGCCCTCCCTGCGAGCCAGGCTGTCCGCGATGGAAAACAACGATCGACTCATCAAAAAAATCTTTATCGGACAGAGTAACGAACACGAGCAAGAAGTCGCAGCGTTGGTGCGCGCCGAGAATGTAGTGACCTTGAAGCGCGGTGCGCGTTGGCGCGAGTGGACGACGGGTGCGATTGCCGCATCAGTCATAGCTGCGGCAGCCCTGTCCCTGATCATTCAGCAACCCTCGGAATTCAATCCCATGACGATGGATGTGCGACTTGCCCAGGCTCTGGAGCACTCTCCGTCTCGCGCCTCAGGATGGGAAGTCCTCGATGAAGATCGAGATTTCAGGTCGGTACTTACATTCCCTGCCGCTGATGGTCGCTGGTGTAGAGAATTCCTGCTGGCACATGACGAGTCACATTGGCGAGGCGTGGCCTGTCGTGACAAAGGCACATGGGTCAATCAGGTAGTGGGTAGTGAGGTCTTCCTCGAGCAGGAGACGCAGTATCGCCCTGCTGGCGCCGGTGACACTGAAAAAGTCGCCCGCTTCATAGACGATACCGCTGCTGACGTTGCGCTGGGCCCTCAGCAGGAGGCCGCCTTAATCGCATCGGGCTGGTAGAGAGCACGGTCACACAAATCTTTTTGTCGCCGGAGCCCTGACACGCACAGGGCTTTCCGGGACATTCACGTCCCAAGCGGTTTTCGCCGCTCGATAAACGCAAAGGCTCTGGACTATAATCCGCGCCCGCCACCGCTACAGAGACTCGGAAGACAACGCTTAGCATGAGTGCCGTGAATTTATTCGACCCCTTTCTTGCACCGTTATTGGGAGGACTGACTCTCGGAGTGGCTGCCATGTGGCTGTTGCTCTCTCTAGGCCGCGTTGCTGGAATTAGCGGCATTGTCTGGGGGGCCATAGAGGGTACTGACCGGCTCTGGCGGGGCTTCTTCGTGGCGGGACTCCTCATTGGAGGAGTGATCATCCATAACGTTGCCGGGATTCCCGTGCCCGATCCAGCCGAAACGCCGCTGTTTTTGGTTGCCCTCAGTGGTGTCCTTGTGGGCTTCGGCACGCGAGTAGGCGGGGGTTGCACCAGCGGACACGGGGTCTGTGGCATCGGACGACTGTCATTTCGATCTGTTGTCGCGACCATAACTTTCATGGCTGCAGGGATCATCACTGTATTTGTGGTCCGACATGTCGTCGGAGGGGCGCTATGAAATCTTGGCCCGCACTGCTCTCGGGGATCCTGTTCGGCATGGGGCTCTCGCTGGCCGGTATGACCGACCCCGCCAAGGTGCAAGGGTTTTTGGATCTCACTGGCGAATGGGTCCCTGATTTGGCATTTGTGATGGGCGGCGCGCTGTTGATCACGCTCGCCCTGACATCGCGTATTCTACGGCGCGAGAAACCGCTGCTGGCTTCGGGGTTTCACATGCCCACCCTCAAACACATAGACGCCAGACTCATTAGCGGATCCGCAATTTTTGGCATTGGCTGGGGTTTATCAGGCTATTGTCCCGGCCCTGCTGTTGTGAGCCTGATCTTTGGGCACAGCAGCAGCGTAGTCTTTGTCTTCGCCATGCTTGCCGGTATGTTTGTCGCCACGCGCTTCAACCAAAAGGCAGGCACCTGAAGATACGGCTTAGCCTCGCTTAAGAGAGATCGAGCGCAAATTGCTTCAAGACCGAGAGCGGAACAATCTCAAGCGTTTTTTGGTGGGTAGCCCGGAGGTAGAGCCGCGGTGCCTTGCCCGCCTCATGGGCTTGGTGCCAACGCATGGCACACAGACACCACCGATCACCGGGCTGTAAACCAGGAAAGTCGTACTGCGGCATCGGCGTTACCAGGTCATTGCCCGCGGAGACAGAAAAAGCGAGGAATTCCTCTGTCATAAGCGCACATACCGTATGGCGCCCATGATCATGAGGCCCAGTATGACAATGCCCATCGCGAAAGAATCCGGTCACGGGATCCACGCAACATAATTCGATCGGCAGTCCCAATACGTTGAGCTGACGTGGCGCTTCACCCGATGGTTCGCCCATGCGCTTTTCCTCTGAAGTCCGAACCTATCTATCGCATGTCCGGCACAATATTCAAAGACACCAACTCAGATCAACCAATGAGTCAGTCTTACCCGAGAAATAATTGTCGCCCACATTACGACGCCCAGCCGTGGTTTGCATCAGTCATGTGCAGTAGCATCGTGACAAAGTCTAGGCTCGACGCTGACGCATGTTTTCACCCGACGATCACTTTGGCATTTTTGCCGCGCTGATGACCATCTCCGCGCTGGCTTTTTGGCTGGAAAAAACTCGCGTGGGGACGCTCCTTACCGGGACTGTGATTGTCATTCTCCTATCGGTGGTCTCGGCCAACCTGGGTGTCATACCTCATCAGGCGGTTACCTACGACTTTGTGTTCAGCTATCTCGTGCCGATTCTGATACCGCTCTTTTTACTTCAGGGTGATATCCGGAGACTTGCGAGAGAAGCTTACCGCACCACCATAGCCTTTTTTATTGCCTCGGCGGGCACTGTGCTCGGCGTGTTAGTCGCCATCTCCCTGCTGGATCTGAGCGCTGTCGCCATCAATGCGGATATTGAAAATCATCAAAAGGAAGCGGCCATCGCCGGCTTGTTCGCGGCAACCTATATTGGCGGCTCAGTGAACTACGCTGCGCTCGGAGAAATCACCGGGTTGGCTCGCGACGCCTCTTTTTTCTCCGCGGCGACAGCGGCGGACAACCTGTTTAGCGCGGTCTATCTCAGTGTTCTCGGCTTATTACCTACACTAACCTGGCTGGCCAACCGCTACCCCCGCGAGGTGACGCCAAAGCCAGCCGAGTCTGAACGACCGCCATCGCCCTCGGCGAGATCACTGTGCTTTGCCATCGCGACGGCAGCCTTGCTGGTCGCGACCACAGATGCGCTCACCGCGCTCACCGCGCTCCCGGGCATGCGGTATATCTTGCTCACACTGCTCACCTTGCTGGTCGCTACGCTGGTGCCTCAAGTGCGCTCATGGTGCGCAGGGGGCTTTGAGCTGGGCATCGTGCTGTCTTTTCCATTCTTTGGGTCGATTGCCGCCGGCGCGGACATTCGGGCTATGTTAACGGTCGCTCCTATTTTGATTAGCTTGGTCATCATCTTGCTCGCCGTTCACCTTCTGTGCCTCCTCATTGTTGGTCGCTGGTTCAAACTTTCACTACCGGAACTACTCACGGCCTCTAATGCGGCAGTGCTGGGTGCTACCACCGCCCCCGCCATGGCGGCTGCCAAGGGCTGGAAGGATCAAATCACGCCGGGAGTGTTGGTAGGCGTATTGGGTTACGGGTTGGGGACGCTCATCGGCAGCGCCCTGTTTCATCTGTTATAGCGAGGGAATGGCTTGTCTCGATTGAAAGTCAAAGCAAAACGCAGCGGGAACACGGCTTGGTCCACGCTTGATTTTGCAACGCGGGATCTCAGCTACGCGGTGGCGGGTATTATCTCACCTCTTTTCAGGTAAGCGTGGGCGCGAAGCGCCGCATCCTGCCCTGACGTCACGGCACCTTCCATCCATCCATACCAGCCGCGCGATACATCGCCGCCGGCAAACAAACAGGGCGGCGGCATATTTGCCAACGCGTGTATTCCCTCAGCCTGGCCCGGACTCATACTCAGCCAGGTGCCTCTCGCAAACGGATCCTGCACCCAATCATGTGACAAAAATTCGCCTGAAAGAGAAATTTCAGGATGACGTTCGTTAAAGGCTGTCCAGCTTCGCGCCAAAGCCGCAGCATGATCCGGCAACGCAACGCCAAACGTGCAGACCGCATCGGAGCACTCGCCCGATCGACTATAAACCTCAATTGCGTCGGGCCAACCCGCTGAAGCCACAGGGTTGGGGACGACGGCTGCCGCCCACCCTTTGGCCGCTCGACCCCGATGCCCTCGTTCGATCACTGATAAAGCAGGCGCCGGCAACAAGAGATCCAAACTGAGACCGCCCAGAACATTCACAGGCACGGCTACAATCACAAGCGCAGCCGTCAAACTGCCACGCGGGCCCTCAACTGCTATCCCGGCTGGCGAGTGAGCAATGCGTGTCACTTCCCAGTCAAGCTGTATGACCGATGCGCAGTCGCTTGCGATTGCTTCTGCCAGTGATTGCGCGCCGCCCGCTACGCGATACTCCGCGGCGGAAAACGCCTCCTCAGCGCTGCCGAATGCCGCAAACTCATGGACTAAATTGAGCATGCTGTAATCATCGGGATGCGCGCCCTGCAGTGCGAAGCTATTGGACAGAAACGCGGTCGCTCGCTCGATCGGTATATTTGCCTCACGCAAAAACTGGGTCACAGAACAGTCGAGGGAAGCCCCGTTTAAGTACCAATCTGGAATACTAATGTCGATGCTGTTTGCGGCCGCGTTGCATAGGTCCAAAAGGTGCTGCGATGGCGCTGAGGAGGAGGCGTGCGCTGGTGTTTCGCATGAAGTGGATGAAATCTCAGGCGCCTCCAAATACAACTGATAACTGAGCAACTCCCTCGTGACAGCGGTGTGATGATCCGGCGCTACCCATTCTGCCCCCAAATCAACCGAGCAGCCCACCGCATCAAAAGGCACGCTCCAGGTTCGGCCGCCGACCCGGTCTCTGGCCTCTACAACCATGACCTCGTGTCCTGCGCGTAACAGATCTCTCGCAGCCACCAGCCCCCCCAGACCGGCGCCAATAACAACGATTTCGATATGACTCATGGCGGCTCAGATGAAGCTGGCAATTTCCGCCAGCGGTTTTTTTGCGCTGGCCGCTCGCGGGACCATGGCATCAGCTGAAGGATGGCCCACCACAAGCAGCACATACGGACGTTCACGACGGGACCTGCCCAGAATCCGGTTCAGAAACTTCATTGGACTGGGAGTGTGCGTTAGCGTCGCGAGGCCCGCGTTGTGAAGCGCCGAGATGAGGAAGCCCGTTGCGATACCCACCGATTCAGGCACGTAGTAATTTTTTTTCCGCTGACCCGCCGCATCGAGGCCGTATCGCTCGGCAAAGACCGCAATCAACCACGGCGCCTCCTCCAAAAACGGTTTCGACGCATCGGTACCCAATGGCGCAATGTCCTGAAGCCAGATTTCACCTGCTTTTCCACCATAGAATGCGCGCTCTTCGTTCTCGGCGGCTTCCCTGATCGCCCGTTTGGTCTCGACGTCGTCGATACAAACAAAATGCCACGGCTGGTGGTTGGCGCCGCTTGGCGCCGAACCTGCAGTCAATACGCAGGCCTCGATCACCGCACGCTCAACCGGCGCTGAGGAGAAATTACGAACCGTTCGCCGCTGCCGCATCAGGTCAAAATATGCATCGGCTTTGGCGCGCATAGCGGGCGCAGAAGTGGGGGCTGAATGGATGAGAGGGATCGGGTCGTATTTTTTTGCACTCATTGCGACTCCTGTCGGGGTGTCCGTTGCACTTAACACGAGAGAACTGTGGGTTTGGGCAAATAAACGGAACGTTGATCGTAACCCGCTAACCGATGGCAACCTAGCGACTCCGTAATCGGCCCCCTCAAAAGGCTAGAATGCGCTGATGAAAGTTGTCAAAAAATCAGGGGTATCGGCTGCGGAGCGCGACACGGTCGTTAAATGGACAAAGCGCTGCCTGCGTGAAATTACCTTGCAACACTACGAACTGCCGGTTGATTACACGACCGCTAGAAACGATTTAACGCTCACGGTAAAACGGGTGGGGCACCGCTCCTCTGCCTGCGCGAAAGGCATTACCATCGACATCACCCCACTGCATCGCGATTCCAACGACATTCTCGAGTATCCGGCATTTGCTGGTGACCCGGTCATTGGTTCTCGGTCAGACGTGCCGCCAGACATGGCCCTGGCCGCAACCATCGCTCACGAGGTGAGTCACTTTATCCAATATCGTTACGGTCCTCACACGCGCTGGCTTCTGAAGACTTTCCGCAAGCCCCACGGTGAAGGTTTTCAAGATATTTATCGTATTCTGCGCGCCCGGGTCATCAATCCACACCTACCGTAAAGCGAATCAGGTGTCTCGCCGAGGCTGACATCGCACCGACCTGGCTCTTTGGCAACAGCACCCGCCTGACCCCAACGACATAGGCCCTATTTCTTTTTATGATGGCCTCCTGAAGTCATTTCCTCTTGGTTGTTGCATCTATGAAAGTTGACCCTCGCGCTGCCGGTTTTTGCCCCAAAAAACTCGAAAGGCTAAGTACTCATCTGCAAGAGCGTTACATCACTCCAGAGAAAATTTCCGGATGTCAGGTTTTGGTTAAGCGTAGAGGCGTTGCCGCTTTTTCTGCATCGATGGGTCAAATGGATCTTGCGCGTCAAAAGCCAATGGCCGCAGATACTATTTTTCGCATTTATTCGATGACCAAACCCGTAACTTCCATCGCCCTGATGATGCTCTTCGAAGAAGGTCGCTTTCAACTGACAGACCCAGTCTTCAAGTTCATTCCGTCTTGGCGGTCACATCGGGTTTGGGTCGAGGGAGACGGCGATGCCATGATCACCAAAGCGCCAGCCTCTCCTCTCACGATCCAACACCTGCTATGCCATACCGCGGGTCTGACCTATGGCGGCTTTTTACCGGGATTGGAACTGCCCGTCGACGCGGCCTATGGTGCTGCCGGCATCTCGCGTAACGGAGGCTACACACTCGAGACTTTTGCCGAAAAACTTGCCAACGTGCCGCTGTTGTACGATCCGGGCACCCGGTGGAGCTATTCCATGGCGACCGATGTCTGTGGTTATCTGGTTCAGGTGATATCCGGCCAACCGTTTGAAACTTTTTTGCGGGAGCGCTTGTTTGAGCCTTTGGAGATGCCGGATACCGGATTCACGGTACCCGATGACAAACTCCATCGCTTCGCCGCGTGCTACGAGCGTGGACCTGATAAGGCGCTGCGGCTTCAGGATGACCCTGAAACGAGTCGCTACCGCACAGCACCGAAAGCGCCCTCGGGTGCCGGTGGTTTAGTCAGTACGATGAGCGACTACAGCCACTTTTGTGACATGTTAATCCAGCGGGGCTCTTTTAAAGGCAAACAGCTGATTTCGCCCACTACTTTGGCGCTGATGACCCGCAACCATTTGGGCGATTCATCGCTGGCAGAGATGGCCGTGGGCGGATTTTCAGAGACTACTAATAACGGGGTGGGATTTGGGCTGGGGTTTGCTTCTACTGTGGATGCCGCTGCGTCGGGCACCGTGGGTGAGGGAGACTTCTATTGGGGCGGATTGGCCTCTACACTTTTCTGGGTGGATCCGATAGAAGAGCTCTATGTAATGACCCAGTGAATAACTGCACATGGTACTTTGAACCCGATGAGGGAGATAACCATGATGCAAGAACCCGAGATCAAGCGATGGACAGCCAAGCGCAAAGCAGAACTGATCCGACAGGTATACAAGGGACAGACTTCGATTGAAAAAGCGGCGCGTGAGTACGATCTGACGCCCTCTGAGATCGAGCGCTGGATGGATGATGCCGAGGCCGGCATGGAGAACGCTCTCAAAGCCAATCCGAAGGATGTCGCCGAGCAGTACGAGAAGCAGCTGAGCGAGCTCAAGGAAGCGTATGGCGAAGCCATGCTGGAGGTGAAGTTCCTAAAAAAGTTGCAAAGCCATTTCGCGTCGACCGAGGACTCGTAGCTCGGTTCATTGACGAGATGGCACAGGAAGGTTCCCCAGTATCCGTAGCCAAGGCCTGCCAGCTAGCAGGCCTGCCTAGGCGAACGTTTTACTATCAGTCGAGGCATCGAGCACGTCGCGTTAATGATGCACTGGCGGCGCGCATCAAGCGCGTGATCGACACGTTGCCGTATGCGGGCTATCGCACCGTGGCATGGCTGCTGGGTGAGAACAAGAACACGGTACAGCGGATCTTCCAGCTTAAGGGCTGGCAAGTACCCAAACGGCGCTCTGGGCATCGCCCACGTGTTCAGTCGCTGCCATCGGCGGCATCACGGCCTAATGAACGCTGGGCGACCGACATGGCGCGTGTATGGTGTGGTGAAGAACATCGCTGGTGCGCACTGACAGTTGTCATGGATTGTTACACCCGAGAACTGATCGGGTGGCGACTCAGTCGAACGGGCAACGCCAAAGCAGCGGAGGCTGCGCTAGAGGAAGCCCTGATCAGTCGCTATGGCGTCCTGGGTCGTGCCCAAGACGACCTCACCATCCGTTCGGATAATGGCTTGGTGTTCTGC
>JAYNNB010000018.1:745-33226 GCA_038112515.1 Luminiphilus sp. | reverse complement strand
AACCCTGAAGCCGCCGCACCTTGGGATGTCTTGGTCTTTTACGACATGCCCGGCATCGATTTCAGTAGCCAGCCCCCAGGCTTTATCGCACCGTCAGAGGCACTTAAAACCGGCTTTATGGAATTGCTATCAGCTGGCAAGGGGATGGTTTTTCTCCATCATGCGATTGCCGGCTGGCCGCTATGGCCCGAGTACGGCGAAGTCATTGGCGGGCGCTTTTTCTATGCGCCCGCTGAGTGCAGAGACGAGGCTGTTCTGGACTCGGGATATCGACATGACGTAGCGCACACGGTCACCGTGCTGGATCAAACTCACCCCATCACGGCTGACCTCGATGAGACTTTCTCCCTCACGGACGAACTGTACCTGTGTGAAATTTTCGAGGGCGATATCCACCCCCTGTTGAGCAGTGACTATACTTTTGACCGCGAGCACTTTTATTCAGCGCATCACGCGGTAACGGGCAAGATGTTTTGCAACGACAACTGGCCGCACCCTCAGGGATCGCCTCTCATTGGCTGGACTAAAGAGCACGAGAGCAGCCGCATTGCCTACTTGCAACCGGGTGACGGGCCCGCAACCTACGCCTCTGAACAGTATCGACGGTTATTGGAAAATGCGATCCGTTGGGCGGCGAGCGACAGCGCTTAGCAAGCGCCGAACTAGCTACCGAGCCGTAGACAACTCAATACGGCTGTCCAACCCATCAACTATGCCGGCCCGGAGGCCTACGGTCAGAATCAACTCACCACAGTGAGCGAAACTGACTCAGTCCTATAGAGTTACCGGCAGCGGCTTATTGACGGGCTGGGTTATGGACTCCGGCGCAATCGAAAAACCGATAATGGCGCTGTATCCGGGTGACTGCTCGCGATGAACCACACCGGCAGTAGCCACAATCTTTGCGCCGCGCTGACAGGTAATCGATTCACCATCTTCACGTGACAAGGTGATCTCGCCGCCGGTCACATACACTACCGAATCAAAATCATGCCAGTGGAAATCGTTGTCCTCGGCAGGAAAATCAAAGGCCATGGCATGATATCCCATGGCGTCAATCTCGGCGTAAGCCTGCGCCTCATCCTCAAAACTCGAAACTTCGTCCACGGTCACTTCTCCCTAAAGCGGCAAGCTCTACTTTATCGATATCAACCGCCGTTGCACAGACGCCTCTGCTCTTGGTCCAAATGCTGACCTGACGTTGAAATCTGAGATTGAATCTCTCTATCGGCCTGACGTGATAGCCTCGACGATCAATTCCTCGAGCTCCGCAATATTCGCCGACCGCGGATTCGTCGATGCGGCAGTATCTTGATGCGCCCTTTCCGCAAGTACTGCAGCGGCCTCTATGGGCACACCGATTTCCGAGAGCGATCGCGGGATATCTAGTGTGTCGAGCAATTCGCAGACTGCGCCATAAAAAGTATCGAAATCAGTGCCGTCGAGATGCATAGCACGGCACATCCCGCCCACCTCACCTGCAATGACCGACGCGTTAAATCGGAGCACCGCCGGGAGTGCAATCGCATTGGTCAAACCGTGGTGGGTGTCATATTCGGCGCCCACCATATGACTGATCGCATGAACCAGCCCCAACCCCTTTAGAAAGGCCACACCCGCCAAACAGGCGCCGATCTGCATGCCGCCTCGCGCAATCAGATTACCCGGCTCACTCACGGCAACCGGTAGATAGCGAGCAATCAGTTCGAGCGCCTCGAGCGCGATGCCATCACACATGGGGTGAAAATCCGGCACGCAGTAGGCCTCAATGGCATGCACCAGCGCGTCGATGCCGGTCCAGGCAGTGAGAGATGACGGTAGACCCACCGTAATTTCTGGATCCAACAGTACGAGACTGGGCTTGAGCCCCGGATGCCACACGCAGAGCTTCATGCCCCGCTCGGTGTGCGTGATCATGGCTGTACTCTCTGTTTCGGCGCCGGTTCCCGCAGTGGTCGGGATGCAGATCAACGGGGGGAATCGATGGTGGTGAGGTAACTCTGGTGTGTCTCGATTAAAATCGAATTGCCACATGTCGTAATCGTTATGAGCGGTCAAAGCGGTCGCTTTGCCGGCGTCCATGCCACTACCACCACCAATGGCAATGACGCTGTCATGTCCACCTTCGAGATACCGATGACGCGCCAGCGTGATATCGCTGTCGCGGGGATTCGGTGGAACGTCAGAAAATACCTGACAGCCGACGCCGGCGTCTCCAAGGCTTCTTTGTAATGCTTCAATAAACGGCAACCCTGCGCTACCTCGATCAGTCACAATCAAGGGGTTGTTGAGTGCCATTTGGGCAGCACGCTGGCCCACCTCGTGCAACCGCCCAGGTCCATATGAAATCGGCACAGGGAACGACCAATCCCAAGAACTGCTTATTCTTTTATATTTATTTTCAATCATTTATGAATATTACCGCAACCGAATTAGAGGTGGTAGCTGGGCGCTCTACTCATTGAGGCGCATCCTCATTTCCCGTAAAAAATCGAGTGCTTACGCTCTCCCGTTTGCTTATATTCCCGCTGATCGTCACTGGGAACAACTCAAGGACAGTGTGATCAAGGGAATGGCCCGCTGCGTAAACGGTAACGGGGCAAGGGTCATCGATACAGCGCAGTAGCCCGACCGTAAAACCTCCCTCTCAACGAGCATCAACGCATGAATACACCCTTGCTTTCCCTGTCCCGACGCCTTCGCAAGTCTCCGTTCGAGGCGAGGTCCCACGTCGGCGCCAGAGCGGCATCGGTCTATAACCATGTGGTGCTGCCCACGACATACGCATCCCTTGAGGAGGATTACTGGCACCTGAGAGAACATGTGCAAATCTGGGACGTCGCCTGTCAGGTACAGGTGCAGGTACAAGGCCCCGACGCACATCGACTGATGGAGTTTTTAACACCGCGGGATCTCTCTTCTATCGTCCCGGGGCAATGCGTATACGCCCCCCTGATCGATGAGTGCGCGGGGATTGTTAATGATCCCATCATCCTGTGCCTCGCGCCGGATCGGTTTTGGCTGTCTATATCAGACACGGACGTCTTGCTTTGGGTGAAGGGCCTCGCGCTTGGAGGGGGGTACGATGTCCAAGTGACAGACCCCAACGTCTTCCCCGTGTCGATTCAGGGCCCAAAATCTGAAGCGCTGCTAAGTCGACTCATCGACGATCCGCTCGGAGATATCCGATTCTTCCGCTTCATCGAGACGCAAATTGAAGACATTCCTCTGGTTGTGGCTCGAACCGGCTGGAGTGGCCAGGGTGGCTTTGAGCTTTACCTGAGCGCACCCTCGGAAGGGGAGCGCCTGTGGGACCTGATTGTCGAGGCGGGGGCTGATCTAGACCTTCGCGCTGGCTGCCCCAACCTGATCGATCGCATTGAGACGGGATTACTTTCTCACGGCAATGACATGACCCTGAATGAAAATCCAATCGAGGCTGGACTCGATCGATTTTTCAAAATCGGCAAAAGCGCGGACTATCTTGGTCGGGAAGCGTTGGAGCGCATCATTAAAAACGGGCCCGACCGGCGCATGACAAGACTGATCGCCTTGGGGGACCCCATTCCCAATCCGCGGGAGACTTATCCTATAACGCTAGACGGCGTCAAAAATGCGGGCTATGTCACCAGTATCACCTATTCGCCGCGACTCGAGTGCAACGTGGGACTCGGCTATGTACCCCCTGAGGCAGCGGTAACGGGCACCACTTTGCTTATCGAAACACCGGCTGGCCGAGTCAAAGGGCAGATCGCCAACAAGGACTGGCAAACCGGGCCTGACTAAATACGGACCAGCGCTTCACTGCAAACCATGCACCATTTTAGTCTCGAGAAAATCTTCGAGACCCATCTCGCCCCCTTCTCTGCCGTTACCTGATGCTTTGTAGCCGCCAAAGGGAGAACCGTATTCGTAGGCGCCGCCGTTAATGTGCACCGCCCCGGCGCGCAATGCGCGCGATAAACGCGCCGCCCGTTCAGGGTCCCCGGTCTGAACATAGGCCGCAAGCCCATAGGGGGTATCGTTGGCAATTGCGATTGCCTCTGCTTCTGTTTCGAAGGGAATAATGACCAGCACCGGGCCGAAGATTTCCTCGCGGGCTACCCGCATCATGTTGTTCACCCCAGAAAAAATAGTGGGCCTGACATACCAGCCCGCCTCAATACCCTCCGGGCGCCCTAATCCACCCGAGACCAAGGTTGCGCCCTCATCGATCCCCACCTGGATCATGGCTTGCACGCGATCAAACTGGATTTGATCAAACAGCGGGCCAATGTGGTCCCCCTCCTCCTCAGGATCTCCCACGCGCGTAGCGTCTGCCGCTCGCTGAGCAATGGCGACGGCCTCCTCATAACAGCTGCGCTCCACCAGAAGTCGCGTGGGCGCGTCGCAAGATTGACCCGTATTGAACATGCACTCAGCCACCGATTGCGTTACTCGCTCCTCCAAATTGCAGTCTGCAAATACCAGGTTCGGTGACTTACCTCCCAGTTCAAGCGTTACCCTCTTGACCGACTCGGCCGCATCGTGGGTCACAGCCGTACCGGCTCGCGTGGAGCCCGTAAAAGACATCATCTGCACATCGGGATGACGCGAGAGTGCGGCACCTACGACTGGCCCAACCCCATTCACCAAATTGAACACCCCCGCCGGGACACCTGCCTCAGCCAGTATCTCAGCGTAAAGCATGGCCGAAATCGGCGTGTGCTCGCTGGGCTTTAATACGCAAGTGCAGCCAGTGGCGATAACCGGCAAAACTTTTAGCACCACCTGATTGATGGGCCAGTTCCACGGCGTAATCAAACCGCATACTCCAATTGGCTCTCGCAAAAGAACCTCGCCATTAGCAAATTGCTCTCGCTCTTCGAGTTTCTCGAGCGCCTCAACAAAGCCGTCCAGATGGCCCAGGGCCGCATCAGCCTGCGCCGATCGCGCCATGGAAATCGGCGCACCCATCTCCATGCGCATTGCCTGGGCCAACTCCTCAAATCGACGCTCACTCACCTCGCGAATCCGACCCAGCAAGGCCAGCCGGTCAGCCTTCGTGGTCTTCGAAAAGGTGAGAAAAGCCGCTGAGGCAGCGGCAACGGCTCGATCAACATCGGCCTCATTGCCGAGCGCGACCTCAGCCAACTGGGTAGCCGATGCAGGGTTCAGTACCGGCATTTTTTCGGTGGAAACTGGGTCCACCCACTCGCCATTTATGTAGAACTTTAAAAGCTTATCCATCCTGTCCTCTCGCTTATAAGATCCGGGCAACTCAGCTAGCCAGCCTCAACGTCGGCTTATCACAATGCAATGCCAAGCTCGCGCAGTACAGCAACGCCTCAGCTCCCAGTTTCTATACGCGTAACCACTTGGGCAATACCTCAGGGGTTACCGTGACCGCCTCCCCAACCGCGACAATACCGGGCACCTCTACCACGCCAACCAGTCCCCGCGAAAACTTTGCCGCTTCAATAAAATCGCTTTCACCCAATGGACCGCCCGCTTCAGTTTCCCGGTGCGCCGACAGATGTTGTGACATCCTGCTACACGGCGGATTGTATTCCTCCACCATCAGGACCACACCGCCCTCAAAGGTCAGCGTCGTCCCTCTCGCCAATCGGGAAAAATCGGGCACTCCCGATACGCTCAGGTTAACAGCAACATCACCCGCCAGGAGCGGACTGGCCAGCCCCAATCGGGCGGAGACCAAATCAAGATCCTCCTGCGCCACAGCTGACCACTGACGCTCATTGCGGCGCTCCGTGCCGCCCGGTTGCTTGTCCGTCAAATCCCAGGCGCGCCGCGTGAGGCCACGATGCCGATCGCCGACGATGCCGTCGAAGGCAAATTCGAGCTGTTCCTGCGAAATTTTTTCCAGCGTTCCCGGCGGGCCAAAAAACAAGCTGGACACCACACCCTGACACGATGTCATTATTTCGTGCTCCTCAACCGGCGTCGCGACCCTAACGGTCGCTCAATTTTGCTCTCCATTCTGACACGAGCGTTGCGTCTGTACGAGACGTCGTCACGCAGGCACTGGCGCCCCTTGGCATCTTTGCTGATACACTTTTTTGGTTTGAATACCGCCCACAAGCCTATGCAAAAGATTTTCGCAGCAATAATGACTTTTATGATCATCGCGACTGTTCTCGTCGTGTTTGTGTTGGGCGCGCTGTCGCTTACGGGAGGATCGGTCACCGCCACCGCAGATCAGAAGGACAAGCCTAGCGCCGCAAGTCCGGCTGGCGATGGATCAGCCTAATGCGTGTTTTACTCGCTGGTGGTACGGGGCTCATCGGCAATGAAGTCATCGAGCTCGCCGATAATGCCAGCGTCGAATTGGTGGGTATCGGGCGTCGCGCAACAGGCAAACTCACAGAGGAGATCATCACGGCGTTGAAAGATATCCCTCCCCTCCCTGCTGCGGACGCCGCTATTTGCACACTGGGAACGACCCTACGAAGCGCGGGCTCCCGCGCTGCGTTCCGGGCAGTGGATTATGAGGCCGTCATGGCGTTTGCCCGCGCTGCCAAAGCTGCGGGGGCGGCGCATTTCATCGCGGTAACAGCAGTGGGCGCCAACCCGGGATCATCCGTTTTTTATTCGCGTGTTAAAGGTGAGGTGGAGAGAGATCTGTCTGCGCTGGGATTTACGCGCCTCGATATCGTCAGACCCGGATTACTGTTAGGTAACAGAAGTGAACGGCGACCCATTGAGTCTTTTCTTCAGGCTGTTGCGCCAGTAACAGACAGCTTGATGTTGGGCCCCTGGCGGCGCTACCGGAGTGTCAGCGCGGGGGATGTGGCTCGTTACTTACTGGCGCTCACAGCTTATTCAGCACCCGGAGTGTTTACCCACCATTTTGAAGAAATTACAACAGGACGTGCGGGCAATCGCGCCGGTGTCACCTAAAGATTGGCCTCCCAGCAGCTGCATCAGATAGTGTATTAGCCCGCGAGATAGCAAATGACTTTGCCTCAACAACCTTTACCCGGAGACTCCCATGCGATTAGCGATCGGCCTCTTATCTATCGTCACCTCCCTCTCCGTCATGCAATCACGCGCCGAAACTCTCGATATTCTCGGGCCGGTTCCGGAGCTGCGGCACGGGCTGATTGAGGGCTACATGCACGGAGAGCCCCCACTCAACAGTGCGCTCTTTGTTCCCGCGCCACCGGCAGAGGGCTCGGCCCGCCAGCGAGCGGACACTGCCGCGAGTGAAGCGCTCAGGCCGCTTCAGGGATCGCCCCGCTGGAAGATGGCCGCAAAAGATGCTGACCTACACTTCCCCGCGGCCGCCTCTATTTTCAGCTGCGCATTGGACGCAACTGTCACGGAAGCAAGCACGCCAGCGCTCTACCGGCTGTTACAACGCTCGCTCACCGATCTCGGTCTCGCTACTTATCCCGCAAAAAAAGCGCATAATCGGGCCAGACCATTTATGGTCAATGGGGAAGCAATTTGCACCCCGGAAGACGAGGAATTGCTCAGGACCGATGGTTCCTATCCCAGCGGTCACAGCGCCATCGGCTGGGGTTGGGCCCTAATTCTGTCGCAACTGGTACCCGAAAAGGCAGAGGCGATTCTGGCCCGCGGGCGCGACTACGCCCAGAGTCGCATGATCTGCAATGTACATTGGATGAGCGACACTGTGGCCGGCATGGCTGTGGGCGCCGCAGCCTTTGCAAGGCTGCAAAATAATCCCCTGTTCCAAGCCACGATGACGGCTGCAAAAGCGGAATTAAAAAGTGTCGACTTAGCCAGTCCCGACGCGGAAGCTTGCGAGAAAGAAACTGCCGTGCTCGCATCCTCAGGCTGAATACGGCGACGCCGCGGAACTGCCTTTCCGAGCACTGACCCCTTAGAGCATCAGCGGTCCCCTTCTTTCAGTGATCGCTATGCGCACGCATCAAAGCGAGACCCGTGCGCTCAAACTCGGTAGCATGGGCGCGATTCTGCAAAACCACCGTCACCGATGATGAGACAACAATATGGCACAACCCCTTTGGGTCCGGGTGAGTATCGCGAGGACGATGTGGCCCCTGCACGCCCCAAAGACGCGGCGACGCTGATTGTTGTGCGTGCCGGAAGCGAACCGCGCATACTCATGGGAAAGCGCGCTGCCGGCCATCGGTTTATGCCTAACAAGTTTGTATTTCCCGGCGGACGCCTCGATCTGATTGATCAACGCCTTCGAGTCCCTGGAAACCTCAGCAAACCAGTGATGCATCGGCTGCGCAAGGCGACGCGTGAGGCCGTAACTGACTGCAAGCTACGGGGCCTCGCACTGGCGGCCATTCGGGAAACCTTCGAGGAGACCGGCCTAATTGTTGGTCAACCCGCAACACAACGCGTGCGAACCCGCCATCCAGTCTGGCGCTCTTATTTGGATCAGGGCGCGGAACCCCCGCTGCAGCACATGGACTTCATCGCAAGAGCCATCACGCCGGCTTACCACAGCCGACGCTTCGACACGCGATTTTTCCTGGTTCACGATCAATTTATTCACAATGATCCCGAGCTAATCTCTGACGTCAGCGGGGAACTCAACGAGCTACACTGGTTAAGTCTTGATGCTGCGCGACGACTCGATCTCCCCTCCGTGACGCGTTGGGTTATCGATCTTGTCGAGCAACGCGTCAAGCTAACGCCGGCAGAACAGCTCAAACAGCCCGCTCCTTTTGTCCGATTTACGCGCGGACGCGCCAACACAATCGACCTGTAATAGTGGGACAGCATTGCGCCACCGCTTGCTACACTCCGTGATCGCCAGCAGGAGAAGTTAGATGCATCCGACATCGCATGATTTCGCATCAGGGCACCTGACAGGATACGGCTCAGCCTCCTACCGCCATTACGTACTGATCCTGTTGATGTTGGTTTACACGCTCAACTTCATTGATCGCACGCTGATTGCCGTCGTCGCCCAACCCATCATTGAGTCATTCCAGCTCACCGATGCGCAGTGGGGCCTGCTCTATGGCCCTCCGTTCGCCATCTTTTACGCTGTCATGGGGCTACCAATAGCCCTGTGGGCAGACCGCTCAAACCGCGTTCATATCATCGGCCTCTGCATTGTGCTCTGGTCGATCATGACTGCGCTGTGCGGTGTAGCGATGGGATTTTTCTCATTGCTCATGTTCCGTATTGGCGTTGCCATTGGTGAGGCTGGTTGCACACCTCCAGCAAATTCGCTGATTGGGGATTACTTCATTGCCCGCAAGCGCGCGACGGCTTTGGGGGTGTATTCGATGGGGGTCACTTTGGGTAGCGTCTTGGCCAATGTCTTTGGCGGCCCCATCGCTCAGATGGAAGGAACAGACGTTGGCGCTTGGCTCGATGGCACTGTTATGAGTTGGCTATTCAGCGGCCTCGACTGGGCTAATATCGAGGGATGGCGCGTTGCTTTCGTCGTTGTTGGACTCCCGGGAGTTCTCGTTGCACTTGTCGTCTGGCTCACCATCAAAGAACCGCCACGCGGTTATTCTGACCCGCCGGGTCGCGGCACCGACACTGCGCCCGGCTGGAGTGAGGCATTTGCTGAACTTAAACGCAAACCCTCATTTTGGTGGATGGCCATCGCCGCTTCGCTGGTGGCTTTCGTGGGGTACGGCCTGATCAGCTTTCAAGCGCCTTTTTTGCAGCGAGAGCACGGACTCAGTGTGAGAGAGGCCGCCTTACAGTTTGGGGCTCCTCTCTCGCTCTTGGCAGCAGGGGGCACTTTCCTCGGCGGCTACTTAACTGAGCGTCTCACCGAGCGCTCTCCCACCGCAATGGCGTGGGTCCCCGCGGTTGGTATTGCCCTCGCCGTACCCGCCTATATAGCCGCCTTCTTCGCGACTGATTTATTCTGGGTATTCGTATTCTGGGGAATTGGCGCGGCCTTGCACTACAGCTATCTCGGTGCTCAGTACAACATTGGCCAGGGTGTAGTCAGCAATCGCTCTCGCGCCACCGCTATCGCTGTATTACTCATTCTTGTGTCGCTGATTGGCAACGGCATCGGCCCCTACTTCGTGGGCTTTATGAGCGACTTTTTTATGCAACAGGAATTACTGAGCCTGGATGTCGACACCTGGCTTTCACCCGAGGCCTGTAAATCAGCAGGAGTAACACGCTCAGTTGGAGACGAAGCACTATGCAAAGCCGCCAACTCGACGGGGCTCAAATGGGCCATGGCCGCCACCGCCAGTATTTTCCTGCTCGCCTCACTCTTTTTTCTGCTTTGCGCTCGCACGCTCGAGCAAGATTTCGTTGCCGAACTCTCTGCTCGATCAAACTAGGAAAATCGGCGACCTGATCGCGACCGGCGGGGGTAATTTCGCGCCAATTTAGTGCCAACACTGCACCGCTGGGGGGCAAAATGCGTCATGATGCCACCCGATTAAGGCGAGCACCTCTGATCAGTGCGTGGCAAGTCTCGCTGAATGCATTCAATTTAATTGATTGGCATGTGGGTTGCACCCAGATGGGCAGCCCACGCAATAATTCTTCGAGGAGTTTTAGGTGAAAAGTAATCGCGCAATAGCCCTTGTCCTGCCTCCGCTCTTGGCAGCTCAATCACTCAGTTTGTTGGCACAGGAGTCACCGGTCTTCGAGGAGGTGCTCGTCACCGCTGAGAAGCGGACAGAAAGCCTGCAGAATCTCTCGCAAGCCGTGACCGCTCTCAGCGCAGAAGATGTGGAGAATCGCCAGCTTTCGTCGTTTGTTGATCTGAGTGCGATAGCGCCGGGTGTCAACGTGGCGAAAAACGAAGGGTTTAAAACCGTGATTACTATTCGCGGTATTGGTAACGAGGCCAATCAAAACGCGATCGCAAACCCCTCCGTGTCATATCACCTCGATGGCGTCTATGTCGCCTCGCCGTTCGCGCTGCAAACAGACTTTTTAGATCTTGAGCGAATAGAAGTGCTCAGAGGTCCCCAGGGGACGCTGTTTGGACAGAATTCCACCGGTGGCGGAATTAACGTTATTACCAAGGCGCCGACATTCGACGAAGTATACGGGTCGGCGGATCTCACCGTCGGAGAATACAATTTGATCAAGGCTCGTGCCGCCGTGAATGTGCCCCTATCAGATGCCGCGGCGATGCGGCTCTCGGTCATGAGCAATCGACATGACGGCTTCACGGATAACGTGGCGAACGGACAAGACCTCGATGACGCGGATAGCATTTCCGCAAGAGCCAAGTTCCTGTACCAGCCGAGTGACACTTTCTCTGCCACCCTGACAGCACAAATTTTCGATGAGGAGGTCAATGGACAGGCCCAGAAAGGAATTTACGATCCAACGCCCGGAGCGCGTTATCTGGCGCAGGATTCGCTATCGAGCTACGAATTGGAGTCGCAGCTATATAGCCTGACCCTCGAATGGGATCTCGGGTCGGTCACTCTCAAATCTCTGACCAGTTACCAGAATGACGACATTGCGATTCAGCGCGACAACGATCGGCACGATTACCGCACGTTACCACCTTACTTTTTGCTCCAGAGCTACTTTGATCCAGAAACCAACGAGCAGAAAACCACCACTCAGGAATTTAATCTGATCTCCAACGAACCCGCCTTTGGCAGACTCGATTGGGTTGCGGGTATTTTTTATTTAGATACCGAGGTGGATATCAGCATCCTTGAGCGCCTGGATTTTGGCTTCGACGGTGTTTTCGATCCTTTTACCCTCGACGATATTTACTCGTATCAGGGAGATGTCGGGTTTATTTCGGATTCCAAGCCAGAACGGGAATCCCTGTCTCTCTATGGGCAGGGTACCTGGTCATTTACCGACAGCGTGCGCATGATCGCTGGTCTCCGCTACACCGAGGATGAGGTATACAGCGCGGTCACCAACTTCTACGGTCGTGAGGGCACGGAAATCCTTGAGATCGAAAGCGAAAAGGTGACGGGTCGCCTCGCGCTGGAGGTCGATTTGGGGGACGCCACTATGGCTTATGCCTCCTATACGCGGGGATTCAAACCCGGCGGATCCAATCTCACCTTTGGTCGTGAGGACATCGTCTCCCCTATCGTCGTTCTGCCGGTTTTCGAGGAAGAGACGATCGATGCCTACGAGGTGGGTCTGAAGACTGATCTGGCCGACGGCAGAGTGCGCCTCAACGGAGCTGCTTTTTTCTACACCTATGACAACTTGCAGTATCAGGCCACCGACCCCGAGGTCTTTCAGGGAGGCGTGGGTAATATTCCTGAGTCGGAAATCATGGGCGCAGAATTGGAATTGGGCGCTTTCTTGAGCGATTCACTGATTTTTGACGCGCGGCTTGCGTGGCTCGACACCGAAATTACTGCAAACCACTTGGCCCTGGACAATGTGGCCTCTGAGGCGGCGACCAACGCGCTACTGGCTCAAGGCGTGAACCTCTTCAGCCCAGAAGTTGAAATAGCGAGGGCCGGCCAAATCTCTGATGTCCGAGGGAATGAATTGGCAAAAACCCCTGGCTTCACCGCTAACCTGGCGCTGACCTACAACCACTCCATTGCCGCATGGGGCGACGTGGAAGGCACGCTAAGCTACACCCATCGTGGTGATTTCAGGCACCGTATTTTCAACAACCCCCTCACCGATGAAGTTGACGGCTACGACACCGTCGATCTACTGATCCGAATCTTGCCAAATGACGCTAACTGGCGCCTGGAACTGATCGGCAAGAATCTGACCGATGAGGATGGCATCAATGCCCGCTTTACCGACGTGTTTGGCGTCGGTGCTACGGGAGATCAATTCATTCCGCCCCGTCAGTTAATGCTCAGAGTCGGCCTAGACTTCTAGCAGCACTCACCCGTCGCGGACTAAACTGGCGCTGCGCGTCCGGTCTCGGGCGCGCTTGGGGCCAGCCGCCTGGCCAGTTCACGACAAAGGTCATGGGCAAGAGGAAGCGCTATGGAGCGAATATTTAAGCTCGCGAATTCAGGCACCAGCACTGCCACCGAGGTGGGCGCCGGTGTCACAACCTTTATGGCCATGGCCTACATCGCTTTTGTTAATCCTCAGATGATGGCCAATACCGGTATGGACGCGGGTGCGAGCTTTGTTGCGACGTGCCTGGCAGCGGCAATCGCCTGCTTAATAATGGGACTCTATGCCAATTGGCCAGTGGGCCTTGCACCGGGCATGGGACTTAACGCCTTTTTTACCTACACGATCGTCGGCGATATGGGTTACCCGTGGCAGACCGCACTCGGGGCGGTCTTCATCGCCGGGATTTTATTTGTGGTCCTCACTGTCACGCGATTGCGAGAATGGATGTTGGTGAGTATTCCCTGGAACCTCAGAATCGCAATGGGCGCTGGAATCGGTTTGTTCGTGGGGCTCATTGGACTGAAAAACGGCGGCATCATCGTCGACCACCCCGCCACGCTCCTGTCTCTCGGCGATTTCAAAGTGATAGAGACCGGCTTGGCTGGCTTCGGTTTCCTGATCATTGTCAGCCTCGCAGTGAGGCAATTCCCGGGGGCCATCCTGGTTGGGATCCTCGCGGTCACCGGCGTCGGTTACCTTCTCGACGTGGTCCAATATCAAGGCATTGTCTCCCTGCCGCCGTCGGTCATGCCGGTGCTGGGACAGTTGGACATTCTTGCAGCACTCGATATCGCTATGGTGAGCGCGGTGGCTTCCATTCTCTTCGTGAATCTCTTTGACACCGCCGGCACACTGGTCGGAGTCGCCTCTCAAGCGGGATTGGCAACGCAGGATGGCAACATCAAAAATCTGGACAAGGCTCTGATCGCTGACAGTACCAGCAGCGTTGCGGGCGCTCTCATCGGCTGCGCTCCTGTGACCTCTTATGTAGAAAGCGCAGCTGGGGTAGCCGCAGGCGGTAGAACCGGCCTGACCGCTTGCACCGTTGGACTGCTCTTTCTGGCACTGATATTTTTTGCCCCCCTCGCAGGAATGATCCCGCCCTTCGCGACGGCTGGCGCGCTGATTTACGTCGCCCTGCTCATGCTATCGGGACTGCAGCATCTCGATTGGCGGGATCACACCGAATCGCTGCCTGCGTTACTGATTATCATTATGGTGCCTCTATCGTTTTCTATCGCAAACGGCATCGCCGCCGGGTTCTTGAGCTACGTCATTCTCAAAGTTGCGACAGGGCAGGCAAGAGACGTGAGCATTGCCGCCTGGGTCATGGCCGCTATTTTCACTGCACGCTTTGCTCTCATTTAAGGTATGAGGGGTGTGCCCTCAGTGCGACACGGATGAGTCGCCCGCAGTGACTCGGTCCTTAACGATATCGTAGAGCGCTGGTCGATGCGCTTTGATCTCATCGAGCGAGAGGCCCTCCAAGGAATGCGGGTACATCAGCCAGGCATCGGTCTCTTCCAGGTAATAGTCGGGCTCCCGGTCGACCTCACGCCGTCGCGGCTTGTAATAAGGCACTGCGACGCGAATGTCCTTGGGGGTATTTAACCTTGCGAGCTCGGCGAGCCGTGTAATCACTGCGTCGACTGTCCGCCCCGTGTCGAACACATCATCAACTATGAGGAGCCTGTCCTCTGCGCGAACGTGCTTAATCAGGTAGTTCAAGCCGTGAACACGCACCCCGCTCAACCGAAGGTCTATTCCTGCGTCGTAAGAGGACGTCCGAATGGCAATATGGTCGGTCTCCACACCGCTAAAGGCAAAGAACTCCTGCACAGCGATACCGATGGGCACACCACCCCGCCAGATGGCAATAATCATCGAGGGCTCGAATCCGCTGTCGAGCACTAACTTCGCCAGACGAAAGGAATCCGTAAGCAGTTGCTCGGCGCAAAGGTACTGTTTGTCACTCATGGCTTCGGGATCTCATAACCAACAGAGTATAGTGCGCAGCATTGGGTGCCAATCTATTCCGGACATTAACCGCCGTGAAAAAAGAATTCATCAAAGAAGAGCAACTGCTTCAATCGTCATTTCAGCTGGCGGCCAGTATCTTCGACAGCGGCTTTCGCCCCGATTTTATCGTTGGCATCTGGCGAGGCGGCTCCGCCGTAGGCATCTATGTACAGGAGTGTCTTCAGTATCTCGGCATCGAAACCGACCATATTGCCATTCGAACCTCCTATCGCGGGCAGCCCAGCTACGGGTCACTGATCGATAATCCGGAGGCAATTCGCGTTCACGGCCTGCAGTATCTTTTTGAGAATTTGAACCGCGAAAACCGCTTACTCATTGTCGATGACGTGTTCAGTTCGGGTTACAACGTGGAGGCCGTTATTCAGCGTCTGGAGCGCCAGTGCCGCAATAACATGCCGAGCGAGGTACGAGTGGCGATGCCCTACTATAAGCCCTTGAGTAATCGCACCGGTAGAAAACCCGATTATTATCTGTACGAGACTGACGCTTGGTTAGTATTGCCCTACGAACTACAGGGACTGTCGAGCGAGGAACTCTCGACGCACAAGCCCGAAGTTGCTGCGCTGCTGAGAAATCGTTGATTACTTCAGCGTAGCCGCGGCAAAAAATTGGCGCTTGCTTTGGGTTGTCGGCCGAAGCGCGTTAGCGCCCGCGACCAGCAGTAGCCTGCCGACCCGCTCGTCTTGACTTGGGGCGAGACGAATTTTTGGTTACCCGCTTTTTCTTGGCGGGTCGCTTACCCGCGGTTTTCACCGCTTTAGTGGGCAAGCGATGCTCGGGCTCGAAGCCTTCCACTTCCTCTCGGCGCAGGCTTCGCTTGATCAGCTTCTCAATCTTCTGTAACTGCACCACCTCATCGGCGCTGACTAATGAGAGCGCACATCCCTGCTCTCCCGCGCGACCGGTACGGCCAATACGATGCACATAGTCCTCAGCCACATAGGGCAGATCAAAGTTTACGACCAAAGGCAATTGCTCTATATCGATGCCCCGGGCTGCGATGTCGGTAGCTACCAACACTTGCAAGCTGCCGCTTTTAAACTGTTTTAAAGAGCGGGTGCGCGCTCCCTGAGTCTTGTCACCATGAATCGAGTCACTGCGAATGCCCGCCTTACTCAGTTGGCGCGACAACTTGTCTGCCCCGTACTTGGTTCTCGAAAAAACCAAAACCTGCCCCGACTGATCGGTTCGCAAAAGATGCTTCAGTAGATCTCCCTTTCTCTGCTTGTCGACCGGATGGACAATCTGATCAATACGGCTCACGGTTGTATTAGCGGGAGACACCTGGATCCGCTTCGGATGAGTCAAAAAGTCCTGGGCGAGTCCTTCGATCTCTTTTGAGAAGGTCGCTGAAAACATCAAGGTTTGTGGCTTTTGAGGAATCGCTGCATGGATGCGTTTGACAGCAGGAATAAACCCCATGTCCAGCATGCGATCGGCTTCGTCGAGAACCCACAACTTCAAATGGTTGAGGTGCACAGCGTTCTGACCCAAGAGATCCAGTAACCGGCCTGGCGTTGCTACCAAAATGTCGGTACCTCTTGCCAAATGACGCATCTGGGGTCGTATGTTCACGCCCCCACAGACCATTTGACTTTGCAACTTCAGGCCGGCGCCGTACTGACGAATATTATCGGCGACCTGAGCCGCCAATTCGCGAGTCGGCGTCAGAATGAGACAATGAACCGATTTGGGTGCCGGCCGGCCACTGCCGCTTAATAAGTGCAAGGCAGGCAGAGTAAAAGCAGCCGTTTTTCCCGTGCCCGTCTGCGCCGATGCCATGACATCTTTACCATTGAGCACTAGCGGAATCGCGTCCGCCTGCACGGGCGTGGGATGCTGATATCCCTTTGCCTCGAGGTTCTGAACGAGGCGGCCATTAAGACCCAGCGCTTTAAATGCGGTCATGAAAATCTCACTAGTGCGTGTATCAGGTGGTAAGCACGGCGCGGCAATCGCGGTGCAATGACGCGGCCTCGACGTCACTGACGCGGGTGCGCGGAGTATGAGCAGTGTAGCCCTCAATGCAAGCGACATTAATTACGGAAACCGAGGCATCCCGGATGCCTGAATGCGCCCGGTTTGACAAAAGCAGCAAAGCGGGTGACTTTGAACGCTCTGAAAATCCACCCGCCAAAGTGATGCGCCCATGCCTGAAGGTCCAGAGATACGCCGCGCCGCGGATACGATTGAGGAGGTATTGAAAGGCGAGAAGGTTGAGCGGATTCAGTTTGGTCTGCCACAGCTTACAAAGTTCGCCAGACCGCTCAAGGGCAGCAGAGTGCTTTCACTGGAAACCCGCGGCAAAGCACTGCTCACGCATTTTGATGCGGGCTACACAATCTATTCGCACAATCAGCTTTACGGGGTGTGGAAGGTGGTCAAGCGCGATAAGCTACCCGAGACCAACCGCCAACTTCGTTTGGCGATTCATACCGACCAGCACAGCGCCTTGCTTTACAGCGCCTCGGATATCAGTGTTTGGCAGACACAGCAGATTGAGGAACACCCGTTCTTACAACGCATTGGTCCCGACATCCTCAACCCGCACCTTAGCTGGCGCGCAGTAGCTGAACGGCTCCAGAGCAAAGCGTTTTCCGGCAGAGCGCTCAGCGCTGTGTACCTTGATCAGGCGTTCCTTGCCGGACTGGGCAATTACCTCCGCAGCGAGATTCTCTTTATAGCTGGGATCAACCCTGGGCAAAGAGCGCGCGACCTGAGTAAAGGTCAAATCGGCAAGCTCGCGCGTACCACGCTGGACATCTGCCAACGCAGCTATGCCTTGGAAGGAGTGACGCTACCCGAACGTCAATACAAGTCCCTGAGAAAACAGGGCATCACCTATGGCAGAGCACGCTTTTTTGTTTTTGGGCGTGCCGGTCAGCCCTGCCGCAAGTGCCAGAAAAAAATCAAACGCTCCAGCGCCAACTCGAGAAGAATCTACACTTGCCCGACATGCCAACCTATTTGAGCCACTCCGAGCAAGCCCAATGGCAGATAACGTGCTCATGCAGACTTTTACAGGGAACCACACTGTGGCGGCTTTAATCCTTGTACTCACGCTCTGGGAGGTCTACTGGACTTACCGGGCCTGCTGGCTCGCTGCGCAGCGGAATGAAAAACGCTGGTTCCTCTTTTTTCTCGTGTTCAACTTACTGGGCATACCCGAAATTATTTATCTCCGGAAAAATAAAGGCGGGAGTGACGCCGAAGCACACTTTTAAGCGCTTAATCGTTACCGACATCTCACTTCCAATATCTGCTTTCCGACTGCCATTGGCAATTGCGGTAAAAGAGGCTGGCAACGCTCTGCTTAGCCAAGCATCCCACTGAGAAATAGTTAAAGGCGGCGCTCACCAGAAGGCGTCTTGCAATCGAGCAGTTGCCGGCACACTCAATGTTAAAGCCTCAGGTACAGAGATTTTTTTGATTCTGTATCTTTTTCGCAAGGCTTGGCGTAACTTGATCTTCCGCCCACCGGAGTCAACCACCAAAGGAACCGACATGAAAGCCTCCTTGTTAACCGCAGCACTGTCCGTGCTTCTTTCGCTTGGAGTATTCGCTGGCCATCACGAAGCTGGAGAGATAAAAAACTCTGCGGTTATCGGCACCGTTTTTTCCGTTGACGGCACTGCCTATCCGCTGGTAGCAGGAAATACCGACAAGCAACAGATTTGGTTAGATTACATTCAGGCTCACAATGACAGAGATCTGGGTAAGATCGCCGAAATCAATGCTGAAGACTGGGAGGGTTATGTTCCTGATGGCTCAGTTATCAAGGGAAACGCCGACCACATCGAATGGCTGGACAATTGGTTTTCTTCCTCGGACAACCCGAAGTGGCAAGTGAAGTGGATGATCGCCAATGACGGCACAAACGGCGAAGGTGCCACTGAGACATGGCTAACCACGGGCAATGACATTACTTTTAACGATGCCGATGGGAATCAGGTGACTGAGCATCACGTGCACGATATTCAGTTCGTTGGCGACAAGATTAAGCGGATAAATGTCTATTCCAGACTGTCATCGAAGGAGTAAACCCGACTAACCGGGTGGGCTTCCCGCAAAACCAGTAGAAGCCTCACCCGTTGCGCGGGAACGCTAGGCCGTTAAATTCGAGCGCCCCCCCGCGGGGTCCATATCTCCAGCGGCGGCGAGCCGAGAAGCGTTCTGCCCCGGTCTAAACCTTCGCCCCTCCCATCGCGCTTTTGAAACTAGATTTCTTAATTGACTGCGCCGAAACCCCTAATCTGAGGGGGCGCCTCCTCACTCGGCAATCGCATCTTCCTCGTGCACCGCAATGATCAGGTCGCTCAGCGCCCACACCTCTTCTTTTGTCGCCTGAATTTCATTGCTGTTCGTTTGCACAACGGCGTAGATGTAGTTCAGCGTGCGCTCAATCTCTTTCAGTTCGCTCTGTTGATACAAAATAACCGCCAATAAGGCGAGCAAAAGGGCATTGGCTTTTACAAACTGGATCACGACGTTCTCCTATTTAACTCATTGATCTGATCGAATCCTATTAGGGGCGGGAACCGAAATCAAAACGGCTACTGGACTGGCCGCATGACGGGAAAGCGGCATGGGCTCGGTTTCGGCTTCATTATGAGATGTCTCTGGATCAAATTATTGGGAAAACTCTCACTCTTCCTGGCGACCCAGCCGCTCTACGAGCGGGAACCACCGCGGCGACCAGACATAACATGACTGAGTCCCGCCACAGCCAGAGCGCGTCAGATCCCCGCACATCCACCGGCAAGAAAGACAGCGGATAGACATCGGTACTGAGTAGTTGCACCCCAAGCAGCCACTGCCCACGGTTCACTTTGGGTCTAAACGGTCAAAGTATTGTTGGACAGCGGCCACACAGTGACAAAAGCCTAGTTCGCTGGGCTTGCCGGAGGCGTTGCTAAAGGCCTTAACGAGAAAAATGGAGGCTCGGGTCGGAATCGAACCGGCGTTGACGGATTTGCAATCCGCTGCATTACCACTCTGCCACCGAGCCTAGGGGACACTGCTTGTTGGAGTTACGACGCGCGAGGCGCCGAGGCGCGGGATTATACACACCCAAGGCCAAAATCGGAAAAGCCTCGCGCTCTCGTTAGGGGATGACTTCAGCGACTCAAGCGCTATGATTGGCCCACCTAATACATAACAAGAGCCAAACCATGCACCGACACAGCCAGTTGGCGGCAACCGTCGCTATCGCCGCCACGCTTATGCACGCTACCGGCAACGCAAGTGATACGACCTACTCCACTGGGGTTGATACCGATTACCCCAAGCACGTTTTCTTTGGCGACCTGCATCTACACTCCAATATCTCGGCGGATGCGCATTCCATGGGCAACCTGTTGCTCAGTAGCGCCGATGCCTATCGATTTGCACGGGGTGAAAAGGTGATGGCTTCGAATGGCTTGCCTGCGCAGCTCAAGCGGCCACTCGACTTTCTGTCGGTCACCGATCACGCCGAATTCATGGGGCTCTATCGAATGTTCACGATTGAAGATCCGAGGCTAATGAACTCAGACCTGGGAAAGGCCTGGCTGGCGCGCTACGACACCAAGCCCGATCCTAATGAGGCCGACCCCACACGACTCATGGCAAGGAATCCGATCGCCGCTTTTGTGAACAGTATTAATGACCCTGACCCTGAACGCGACGCCTACCCGGAGGAGTTGAAGAGCGCAATTTGGACCGATGTCGCTCGCACCGCCGACGAGTTCAATACCCCCGGCGTGTTCACCGCGTTCACCGGCTACGAGTGGACCGCCATGCGCGACGGCAACAATCTACACCGCTGTGTCATTCTCAAAGACAACGCCGATGTCGCGACTGGCTGGCTACCCTACTCCGCGCAGTCTTCAACTGATCCGGAGGATCTTTGGGCCGCGCTGACCGACTATGAGGAGATCACGGGCGGTGAGGCACTCGCGATCCCGCACAACGGTAATCTGAGCAACGGGTTAATGTGGGACACCGTCGATTACGATGGCGACGCCATCGATGCCGACTATGCCGTAGCCCGCATGCGCTGGGAGCCTATTGCTGAAGTCACCCAACTCAAAGGAGACAGCGAGACACATCCTACTCTGTCTCCTGAAGACCCCTTCGCCGACTTTGAACGTTGGGATGAGTACAACATCTCCAATACAGTAAAAACCACACCGGACATGTATCCAGGCTCATACGCCCGGTCAGCACTCAAACGAGGTCTGGCTCTGGAGAAAAGCACGGGGGCCAACCCTTACGCCTTTGGAATGATCGGCAGCACCGATGATCACACCTCGTTGGCAACCGCGGAAGAAGACAACTTCTTTGGCAAGTTCGCTAACTCCGAGCCCGGGATACGCACCCCGGAATCGCGCATGGCCGGTCTTAATGCAGACTGGGAGCTAGGGGCGTCTGGGCTCGCGGCAGTGTGGGCCCCAGAGAATACTCGCAGTGATCTGTTCGCGAGCATGAAGCGTCGAGAAGTCTATGCCACAACGGGCTCGCGCATCGTGTTGCGTTTCTTTGGTGGCTGGTCGTTTGAACCCGATAGCGTTTACAGTCCCTACTTCGAAACCATTGGCTATCGGGATGGTGTCCCCATGGGCGGCGAGCTCAATCGTCCTGAGAGCGGCGCCCCCAGCTTTATGGTCCAGGCAATGAAAGACCCCGACGCGGCGAACCTCGATCAGGTACAGATCATCAAGGGCTGGATCGACAGTGCTGGTAATACCCATGAACAAATTTATTACGTTGCACTTTCCGATGGCCGCAGTATTGACCCCGAAACTGGCCAACCAGAACCAGTGGGCAGCACCGTGGATCTGGAGAACGTTACCTTCAGCAATACTATCGGTGCAGTACAACTGAGCGCCCAGTGGACCGACCCCGATTTTGATGCCGATCAAGCTGCATTTTACTACGCCCGGGCCATTGAGATACCTCGGCCCCGCTGGACTGAGCACGACCGCAAGTACTTTGGGCTGGATTTCAGCGAAGCGCCGCGTACCGTGCAGGATCGCGCCTACTCTTCTCCGATCTGGTATCGCCCCTGAATCTCACTGCCGAAGCATAGTGTGGCGGGAGCAGCCAGTGCCGAGCGCGCAGGACAAGTAGCGGCGCGCGCTGGTGGGCATGGCAAAAAGGTTACATATTCACGCTCAAGCGCTACCCGTCTCCTGTAATTGGTGACACAATAAGTCCGGCGTAAAAATAAATAATAATCATCACTTGGGGGGCGCGGTCACTGGCCGTGCGATGTAAACGAAGTGAAACCAACAGATATACGAAACCCGGAATACTTCCACAAGGTTGTCGATTGCCAATACGCATGTCCGGCACACACACCGGTCCCTGAATACATCCGACTGATTGCCCAAGAGCGCTACGACGACGCCTACATGGTCAATTGGGAGTCGAATGTATTCCCGGGCATCCTGGGGCGGACCTGCGACCGCCCTTGCGAACCCGCCTGTCGCCGCGGCCGCGTTGAGGAAGAGCCTGTAGCAATTTGCCGACTGAAGCGCGTTGCCGCGGATAACAAAGCCTCCATCGTTGATCGGCTGCCCAAGATTCCCCAACGTAAGAATGGCAAAAAGATTGCGCTGATTGGTGGTGGACCTGCATCGCTGACCGTTGCCCGAGATCTTGCACCGCTCGGTTATCAGCTCGATCTTTACGACGATCAGCCCGCGGGCGGCGGATTCATGCGCAGTCAAATTCCGTCATTCAGATTGCCACCTACCGTACTGGATGAAGAGGTTAATTACATTCTCGACATGGGTATTCATACCCAGTTCCAGACCTATGTTGACAGCCTCAAATCGGTGCTCGACAAGGGCTATGACGCTGTCTTTGTGGGCACGGGCGCGCCGCGCGGCAGTGACCTAGACCTGCCCGGCCGGGAGGAATGTGGCGCGCACATTCACGTGGGGATTGAATGGCTGGGATCAGTAGCGTTTGAACACATTCACAAAATTGGCAAACGCGTGCTGGTGCTGGGCGGGGGCAATACCGCCATGGACTGCTGCCGCACCGCGAGGCGCCTGGGTGGTGAAGACGTCAAGGTCGTCGTTCGCTCTGAGTTCGCCAAAATGAAAGCATCTCCTTGGGAGATCGAGGATGCTCAGGCAGAAGACATCCCTATTATCAATAACCACGTGCCAAAAGCCTTTGTTCATGAAAATGGCAAACTGCTCGGCATGACTTTTGATCAGGTCGAGGTGGTCTATGACGCATCAGGCAAACGCAGCCTGATCCCCACTGGCGATGAAATCTTTTTCGAAGCCGACGAAGTGCTCATCGCGATAGGCCAGGACAACGCCTTCCCTTGGATTGAGCGAAATCTGGGCATTGAATTCGGTAAGTGGGACATGCCGAGGGTGGATGAAAGTACTTTTCAGTCAACCAACCCGAAAGTGTTTTTCGGGGGTGACGCGGCGTTTGGGCCAGAAAACATCATTACCGCGGTCGCGCATGGGCATCAGGCGGCAGTCTCCATCGACTTGTTCCTGTCGGGCAAAGCTGTCGATCAGCGTCCCGCACCGGGTGTCAATCTGATCAGCCAGAAAATGGGCGTGCACGAATGGAGTTACGACAACCTGGTAACCATCGACCTGCGTCAGAAGGTGCCGCACGTTGATAAAGTCGTCGCCCTTAAGGATCGCAAGGTCGAAGTCGAGCTGGGTTTTGATATCGAAACCGCATATCGAGAGGCCGAGCGCTGCCTCAATTGTGACGTGCAAACGGTGTTCGACGGTGCCAAGTGCATAGAATGCGATGGCTGCACGGATATCTGCCCCACCGACTGCATCAATTTTGTCGATAACGCCGAGGAGCCAGTGCTGAGGCGCTCACTGCGCGCGCCAGCCACTCAGGACACGCAGGATTTGTACGTCTCCGAGCAACTCGCGCAAACCCGACGGGTCATGGTGAAAGACGAAAACGTTTGTCTGCACTGCGGTCTCTGTGCCGAACGATGCCCCACCGGCGCCTGGGACATGCAGCGATTTCTTTACTCTGTGACCAAGGCGGGCTGATCATGGAAGCCAAACAGTCCATTAACGACTTTGTGATCAAATTCGCCAACGTCAACGGCACGGGTTCAGCCAGCGCCAACGGCATGTTATCCTAGGCCATATTCCGCATGGGCATTCCCGTAAGCCCCCGAAATATCTTTCCGTCCAATATTCAGGGTCTACCGACCTGGTACGAGGTACGTGTAAGTCGAGACGGCTATCTGGGACGACGCGGCGGCATCGACATGATGGTGAGCGTCAATCCCCAGAGCTTTGCCAAGGATGTTTCGGAGCTGGATCCCGGTGGCTATATGCTGTACGACTCCACCAAGCCACTTGACCTCCGCCACGTCAGGCGCGACATCCACTACCTGGGCATACCTTTGACCGAGATGTGTCTCCGGGAGTACAGCGATGCCCGGCAGCGTCAGCTCTTCAAGAACGTCATCTATGTGGGCGCCTTATCTGCGCTGCTGAACATTGATTTTGCAATTCTCAAGGATTTGGTCAGCGAGCAATTTAAAGGCAAGGAAAAGCTGATTACGCCCAACATCCACGCACTGGAGATGGGCCATCAATACGCCTCCACGCACTTCGACTGCCCGCTGGGGATTCATCTAAAAGCGGGTGAACAAACTCCCAAGCATATTCAAGAGTTTGATCAGATTCTCATGGACGGTAATACCGCAGCGGCACTCGGCGCGGTCTACGCCGGCGCTACCGTGGCGGCCTGGTACCCCATTACGCCGTCTACGTCGGTGGTCGATGCCTTTGAGAAATATTGTCGCCGGCTACGGATCGATCCGGGCACGGGCAAGAAGAACTACGCCATCGTGCAAGCGGAGGATGAGCTTTCAGCGATGGGCATGGTCATCGGCGCCAATTGGAACGGTGCGCGCGCCTTCACCGCAACCAGCGGTCCGGGCGTGTCGCTAATGAGCGAGTTTTTGGGCCTGGCTTACTTTGCCGAGGTGCCAGCCGTGCTTGTAGATGTTCAACGAGCGGGGCCCTCAACAGGCATGCCCACGCGAACCCAGCAATCCGATATTCTCGCCGCAGCCTACGCCTCTCACGGCGACACCAAGCACGTGCTGTTCTTCCCAGCGACGCCTGCTGAGTGCTTCAGCATGACCGTGGAAGCCTTCGATTTAGCGGAGCGTTTGCAGACCCCGGTCATTATCATGAGCGACCTCGATCTGGGGATGAACGAGTGGATGTCGCCTCCGCTGGAGTTTGACGACAACTATCAATACGACCGCGGCAAAGTACTCAGCGGCGAGGATCTTGAGGCCATGACGGAGCGTTTCGGTCGTTATCTGGACGTGGATGGCGACGGAATTCCCTACCGCACTTATCCCGGCGCACATCCCACCAAGGGCGCCTACTTCACCCGGGGTAGTTCACGTGACGAATACGCAGCCTACACCGAAGATGGCGATGTCTATGTCCGCAATATGGACCGACTTCTGAAGAAGTTTGAGACTGCCAAATCTCTCGTTCCCGAAGCGAAAATCAAGCCGGCCGCAGAGCCGACAAAGGACGCACTGCTGTTCTTTGGCACCACCGCCTCACCCGCCTACGAGGCTTTGGAGACGCTGGAAAAAGAAGGCATTCATCTTGACACCTTGCGACTACGATCTTTCCCCTTCACCCAGGAAGTCGAGGATTTCATAGAAGCCCACGATCGCATTTTTGTGATCGAGCAAAATCGCGATGGGCAGATGCGCAGGCTGTTGCTGAATGAAACAAACGTGGAGGCGAACGCCAAATTGATTTCGGTGGTGGAGTATGACGGCCTCCCGGTCACGGCGCGAAAAATTGCCAGCGTAATTAGAGGCCACATGGGTATCAACAACGTCACACAGCTTGTGCCAAAAGAAAAGGAACTCGCGTAATGACCTATGCAAAACCCGCTTTTAGGCACCCCGATGCAAAAACCAATGAGGTGGGATGCACGCGAAGAGACTACGAGGGTGGGCTGTCGACACTGTGCGCGGGCTGCGGGCACGACTCTATTAGCGCCGCCATTATCGATGCCTGTTTTGAACTCTCCATTGAGCCCCATCGAGTTGCCAAGCTCTCAGGTATCGGCTGTTCCTCCAAGACCCCCGCCTACTTTCTCAGCGGCTCACACAGCTTTAATAGCGTTCATGGACGCATGCCCTCGGTTGCCACCGGCGCCAATCTGGCCAATCGGGATTTGATTTACATCGGCGTATCGGGAGATGGCGACACCGCCTCAATCGGAATGGGCCAATTTGCTCACGTTATGCGCCGCAACCTGAATATGACCTACATCGTTGAGAACAACGGCTGTTATGGGCTCACCAAGGGTCAGGACTCCGCCACCATGGATACTGACTCAGTCAGTAAAAAAGGCGATATCAACCCCTACACACCGATCGATCTTGTTCGCGTGGGTATCGAAGTCGGCGCCACCTTCGTGGGGCGGAGCTTTTCAGGTGATAAAGCACAGCTCGTACCGCTCATCAAAGCGGCCATCAGTCATCGCGGCTTTGCACTGCTCGACGTGATTTCACCCTGCGTCACCTTTAACAACCACCAAGGCTCAACCAAAAGCTACGCAAGTTTCAGAGAGCATAACGACGCCATGCCCGTAGACTTCGTGCCGCGGCGCGAGGCCATCACCACCAGCTATGATGCCGGCGTCGTTCACGAGGTCTGTATGCACGACGGGTCCGTCCTGCGGCTGCAAAAAGTTAATGAGGAGTACAACATCGAAGATCCGCAGTCGGCACTGGACGCTATCGCCTACCACGCAAAAGCGGATCGGATCCTGACCGGGCTTCTCTATATCAAGCGCGACAGCGAGGAGCTGCATGATGTTCTGCAGACAGCTTCGAAACCGCTCAATACGCTGAACCAAAGGGAACTCTGTCCGGGCTCAAGATTTCTCGACAGCATTAACGCCGGGCTACGCTAGGCCTGAACCTCAAACGACGAACCCTTCAGAGCTCGCGCGTGTAAGCGCGCCTGCCCAAGCTGTTTTGATAGCCGAAACGCGATACTGAAGCCTGTGCGCGCCACTGTGCCTCATCACAACGCACCGCGTGGGCCTCGCTGATCTCGATAACATCGATACCCGCTGCTACCGCCATAGGCAGTTGATCGGGGACGATATCCCCCACCAACGCAACGGAACCCTGATAGCCACGCAGTCGCAACTGGCGGGTGAGACTTAGCGCCCGACCGTCCGCAAAACTGTCTATCGCCCACCGCACCACCGGCTGGTTCAGCAATTCATCCAACTGCTCGTAATCACTGATATCGCCCACCCGAACAACATCCGGCGCAGAGGCTGCCTCGCAATCAACGAGAAACCGTCCTTCACAATTGATATGCACATGCTGACTCATGCCGCTGACGCCGCAATGATGTTGGGGTTGCGATGCAGCCCACACTCCAGCTTTTGCTGACCGCGCCAACGCCCCGCGCGGGAATGCTCATGATCGGCTACCGGTGAGGTACACGGCGCACAACCCACAGAGGTATAACCCAGATGGGCCAGGGGGTGACGAGGTAATCCATGCCTATCGCGGTATGTCTCAATCTGATCCGCGGTCCAATCAGCGAGGGGATTAAACTTCCATTTATCGCTGACAGTGTCCCATTCTACTCGCGCAATAGCGGCTCTGGTGTCGCTTTGATAGCGTTTTTGGCCGGTTATCCAACCATCGAACCCACGCAACGCCCGCCTCAGCACTTCGACCTTTCTCGCGTGGCAACACTGATCAGGGTCAGTGAGATGCAAGGTGCGCGCAGGATCCAGTCGCTTTTGCGACAACGGATCAATGCTGAGAGATCTGACGTCCCGCAACGACAGTTGCTCAACAAGGGCATCTCTGTACGCAAGGGTTTCATCAAAATGAAATAGCGTATCAATGAAAATGACCGGGGTCTCAGGGGCAATCTTTGCAATCTGGTGCAGCAGCACCGCACTCTCGCTACCAAAGCTGGACACGACTGCTAGGCGCCCAAAATCCTCGCTTTCAGACAGTAATTCTGCCAGCAATGCTTCCGTACTCAGCGCGGCCAGGCTTTTCTGACGGCACACCGAAAGCCGATCATCTTCACTGCGGACTTCCGATTTAAGCGGCACGGGCCACCTCGTAGAGAGCGTCACGAAAGGGGGCCACACCGAGGCGCCTTACTGCCTCAGCGAACCGCTCGGAGGGCTTTTCGCGTAGCTGAAGATAAGTAGAAAACATCCTGTCCAGAGCGAGCATGAGCTCTGCTTCGCTAAAGCCCGGACCCATCTTCTCTCCCAACGCAGCATCCAGACCCGGCCGCCCACCAAGCGTTACCTGATAGTTCTCCACCCCCGCTTTATCCAGACCCAGTATGCCGATATCACCAATATGATGGTGCCCGCAGGCATTAATGCATCCAGAGATCTTGATGCTTATGGGACCAAGAACCCGCTCCTGGGGCGCATAGCGCGTCGCGATCGTTTGGCCAATAGGAATCGATCTCGCGGTCGCCAGAGCACAATAATCCATACCGGGACACGCAATCAGGTCGGAAATCAGCCCGATATTAGGGGTGCCCAACCCCACCGCTGCCAACTGCTCGTATACGGCGGGCAGGTCGGCCTGTGAAACGTGGGGAAGCACTAGATTTTGCTGATGGCTTACCCGGACTTCATCAAAAGCCAGACTGGCCGCGATATCGGCCACCTGTCTCATTTGCTGGGCGCTTGCATCCCCGGGTGCTTGGCCGTGCGCTTTGAGACTTACCGTCACACAGGCATATCCCGTTTGTCGATGTGGCGTCACGTTCTGCTCTACCCAGTGGCGAAACGCCGGATCGTTGTCGATGGCATCGAAATAGCCATCAAGGGAGCGCGAAGGCAAAGTGACCGGCGTAAACTGATCAATAATGCGATCAAGCATCAATAGCTCATCGCCCGTAAACGTTTCAGTAATACGTTCTATAATGCCATTCACATGCTTAATAAATTCATCTTTTCCTATAGATTGCAACAGTATTTTGATACGCGCTTTGTACTTGTTATCTCTCCGACCCATCAGGTTATATATCGATAAGATTGCTTCGAGGTGGGGCAGGAGCGCTGCCACCGACACGCGCTCAAACAATAGTTCTCCCACGACCGGCGTACGGCCAAGGCCCCCACCGACATAGATATCAAAGGCCGCCCCCCCCTCACCTTCGGTCAGTCTGAGCCCAATATCATGAGATCGGATCGCCGCTCGGTCCTCGGACCCCGCACTGATGGCAATCTTGAATTTGCGCGGCAAATACTGGAACTCGGGATGGTCAGTCGACCACTGCCGAATCCACTCGGCATAAGGCCTCGGATCGGCAACCTCATCAAGGGCAGCGCCCGCAAACTGGTCGGTCGTCACGTTGCGGATGGTATTGCCACTGGTTTGAATCGCATGCATGTCGATATCGGCAAGCGCATCGAGAATATCAGGGGTATCGACCAGGCGCGGCCAATTGAACTGAATATTCTGACGCGTGGTGAAATGCCCAAAGCCCCGGTCCCAGCGCTCGGCAATATCGGCGAGACCTTTTAATTGGCGACTGGATAAAGTCCCGTAAGGGATTGCCACCCGCAACATGTAGGCGTGCAGTTGCAAATAGACGCCATTCATCAGCCGCAAAGGCTTAAACTCGTCCTCGGTGAGCGCACCGGACAAACGCCGCTCCACCTGATTGCGATACTGCGCTACCCGCTCGCGAACAAATGCGCTATCGAAGGCGTTATAGCGATACAAGTTGCGCACTCCGCGTAGGTTCGGTGATGTAGGTGCCCGGCCCCTCCAGCCGAATACCCTCACGATAATGGATGGGTGATAACGCACCCGCGCCGGCTTTAACCGAGACGAGGTAGGCACCGATAACAACCGACTCATCTGCAGCGGCTTGCATAGCCGCCGTCGCGGCCTGAACACAGTCAAACGGGACTGCCGCTTGCCACTCCGGAGTCCATGAATTACCGGCACCAAGGTATACCACCTGCCCAGAGCGGAGGCAGTTGGCACTCACGACAACCGGGGCATTAACCCGCGGCATATGCCACCGACCATGAATCAGGCGAGACGTGCGCTTCGCCTTCATGAGCGCTCAAGGCTGTCGCACCTGCAGCAATACCCACCAAGATCATCAGCGGGCCATCAAAGCGCTGGTCATCCAACTCGCGAACGAACTGTGACAAATCGCTGGTAAATGCGCGCTGATCTCGCCTCGACACATTCTCAATGCAAGTGACGGGCAGATCCGCCTCTGCACCATGCATCAACAAGCGCCCCTGAACGAAAGCGGCCGTGCGCCGCCCCATATAAACCGCTAGCGCTTGCCCCGGACGGGCGAGTTGCTGCCAATGATGTTCCGCGAAGCCCGCGGCGTCGTGCGCTGTAATAAAGGTCACGCTTGAATTTCGTGCCCGGCGTGTCAGTGACACTTCCAATATTGCGGCGGCAGCCGCAGCAGTGGTGATACCCGGCACAACCGAGGTCTGGATGCCCGCCCCGTGGACCGCCGACAGCTCTTCGTCCAAGCGACCAAAAATACCGGGATCGCCCCCCTTCAGGCGCACGACAAGCAGACCTCGAGCGGCTTCAGCAATGAGGCAATCATTGATGTCTGATTGACTCACGGATGGGCCAAACCCTTTCTTGCCCACGGCGATGTATTTAGCCTCCTTGCGACCCAAATCGAGCACTTCAGAAGACACCAGGCGATCATAAACAATCACATCAGCCTCATGAATGACACGACGCGCCTTAATGGTGAGTAGCTCGGGGTCACCGGGACCCGCTCCGACAAACGCGACATGCCCCTCCGGTGCGGAACACCGAACATGTTGCTCCAGTAGTGCCTCGAGCGATGAGCGCAACGACTGATCGTCTAGCGTCGAGGACGTCGACGCGGTCTCAAAGAACGCCCCCCAAAACTTTCTGCGCGGCCATCCCGAAGCCAGGCTATGACTGACGCGATCACGAAACACTCGTGCCGCCTCGGCCAGTCTGCCCAACTGGCTGGGCAACATCGCCTCAACTTCTGCCTTTATCTTGCGGGCCAACACCGGCGCGCTACCCTCCGTGCCAATGGCAACGACGACGGGGTCCCTATCAACAATCGCGGGCGTAATAAAATCGCAATGTTCGGGGCGATCTAGCACATTAACCCAGGCGCCTGCGGCGCGGGCCCAACGGGCGACTTGCTCATTGCACTGATCATTGTCGCTGGCCGCATAAACTAGGCGAGCCCCGGTAAAATCAGCTTTCGACACCCCCCGAGCGAAAAGAGCGATCTGACCGCTGGCGTGCCACTCACGCATTGCGTCAGTAGGATGCTCTGAAAATACCGTCACGCGCGCAGTGCTTTTTAGCGCACCGCGGCACTTGGCTTCTGCCATCTGGCCGTCTCCCACCACAATAATGTGCTGGTCTTTGGCTGCGAAAAATAGGGGGAGATAGTTCATGGGGCGGCACACTATCGTCAGCCGCCGTTAAAAAAAAGAATTCTTTTTTTATGTCTATATAACCATTTATTAAAAATTTTATTTTATTTTATTGGACTAAATCGGGATAATTTTCCTTTAAATGCCGGCTGGAGGGAAAATGTCTCTGGACTACACCGATAGAACACTACTGAGGTTGCTGCAAGCAGACTGCACGCTGTCGCTGGATGAACTGGCACGACGAACAGGCTCTACCAAAACCCCGATATGGAATCGACTTAAGAAGCTCAAGCAGCTGGGGGTCATCCGTCGCGAGGTCGCTCTGTGCGACCCCGATGCCTTGGGGTTAACCGCCTGCTTCTTCGTCTTGATCCAGACCAGCGAGCATGATGCCGAATGGCAAAACCGCTTCCTCGCCGCGGTGCGCGCTCGCCATGAAGTGATGGAGGCGCATCGATTAGCCGGTGATGTGGATTACTTGCTCAAAGTCCGCGTGGCGGACGCCAGAGCCTATGACGTCTTTTATCAGAGTCTGATTGCGGAGGTAAAAATCTTCAAAGTGACCGCATTACTATCGATGGAAGAGATTAAATATTCCACAGAGCTCGAGGTCACCAGCAGCGGCTAGTCAATGAGAGCCGGAGCGCTTGCCCCACCCTGCTGCCGTGAGAACCGAGAGCAAGTAACGCACTGGGATACTGGTGAGCGGCGTTCCGTGTCGCGCGTAAATGTGGAGCGGGAAACGAGGTTCGAACTCGCGACCTCAACCTTGGCAAGGTTGCGCTCTACCAACTGAGCTATTCCCGCATAGCGTTGATTCTAGACACGAAGTCGTTCACGTCAACCGTCGGGAGAAGCAGATTGCTCCTCGAGCGTGGACAGAAAAGCCCGGAAATAGAGGATCATCGACCAAAGCGTCAGGATCACCGCGAGTGCTAGCAGGAATAACCCCAGAAGCCGAATCTCCTCTACTGCCGGCCACGATGGATACCATATCAGAATGGGGATGGCCGTCATCTGAACACCGGTCTTGACCTTCGCGATGCCACTGACCGCCACTGACGCGCGCTTGCCCAGCTGCGCCATCCACTCTCGCAAGGCACTAATCACAATCTCGCGGCCGATCACGACCATCCCAGCCAAGGTGATAAAAATGTTATCCATGCGATGCATCAGGAG
>JAYNNB010000018.1:0-662 GCA_038112515.1 Luminiphilus sp. | reverse complement strand
CGCAACCGTGACCAGAAGCTTATCCGCCACCGGATCCAAAAACGCGCCGAACTGCGAGGTCTGACCCATGCGCCGCGCAACCCAACCATCAAACCAATCGGTCACGGCCGCCACAATAAAAATGACTGCGGCGCCAACGGTGGAGATAGGCTGCGGCAAGTAGTAGCAAACCACCATTAACGGGATAGCGGCGATCCGCAGTCCTGTCAGCAAATTGGGTAAATTCTGTGGCAAGGAGACACTCCTGCTATCGATATCCGATTTTGACACACTCGATGAGGGCTGTGCGTTCAATCATTTATCGTATGCAGGTGGTCATAAATTGTGCGCGCCACCGCGTCACTAATGCCCTTGATCTTGGACAACTCCTCTACGCTGGCGTTTTCGATGGCTTTGGCGCTACCGAAATGCCGCAGCAGCTCGCGACGGCGCTTGGCGCCAACACCAGGAATATCCTCCAAGAGCGACTGTTTTCTTGCCTTGGCCCGCTGCCCGCGGTGGCCGCTAATGGCAAAGCGGTGCGCCTCGTCACGAATCTGCTGAATCAAATGCAAACCTGGGTGATCGCCGCGTAGCCGCATCTCCGCACCAGAGTCAGCATCAACGAGTGTCTCGAACCCCGCCTTGCGAGTCGTGCCTTTTGCCACACCGACCACTTTGAC
>JAYNNB010000017.1:1853-33386 GCA_038112515.1 Luminiphilus sp. | reverse complement strand
GTAGCAAGCACGTGCTCTACCTCGGAGGTTCCGATACCGTGAGCCAACGCACCTGCTGCGCCGTGAGTCGAGGTGTGGGAATCACCACAGACGACCGTCATACCCGGCAATACCGCGCCCTGCTCGGGGCCTACGACGTGAACAATCCCCTGACGCGCATCGTCGAGCGGGATCTCCGCTATTTCGAAAGCAGTGCAGTTGTCATCCAACGTTTGCAGCTGAATCCGCGAGACAGGGTCGGGTAACGCCGACAAGCCACCCGCCCGCTCCTTGGGCAAAGTCGATACATTATGGTCAGGGACTGCCAGATTAGCGCTTCGTCTCCAAGGAGACCGCCCTGCCAGCGACAAGCCTTCAAATGCCTGGGCAGAGGTCACTTCATGCAAGAGATGCCTGTCTATATAAATGAGAGACGTACCGTCGTCTCGCTGCTCTACGAGATGGGTCTCCCACAGTTTGTCATACAAGGTCTGCGCCATTGGTCAGCTTTCCCGGTTGTACCGACCACTGGAGACACGTCCACGGGCGGCATTCTGGCTGTTAAAAAGGCGCGGAGTATACCACCGTTGCAGGCCTTGGCTTGAAGCCCGCGAGAGCCAAAATAAAGTCAACCACACTCAAGAACGGTTTGCTGAAACTTTGCAGTCAGGTTGGTCGATGGGTTAGTCGCCAACAGCGGTGAATCTGTTTTGAGCGCGCGTAATCAGGTGGAATTGACGCTGCCGTAACATCTTGTACTCCCCAAACTGATAAAACTCGCGGTTCCAGAGTGAACTTTCGACGGTTGGTAGAAAAATACAGAACCCCATCAGGGCTAAGGCGCGCCATCGCCAGCTCAATCAACGCTTCGTGATCGGCCTGAATATCGAAGTCCGCACCCCCTTTTGAATTGGAGAAAGAAGGGGGATCCAACATGATTAAGTCATAAAAGCGCCGGTCTTCCTCCAACCATTGCCTGACGTCAGCCCTGACACTGCGATGCTGGCGTTCCGACAAACCGTTAAGCGCCAGATTGGCGCGAAACCACTCAAGATAAGTTCCGGAAGCGTCCACGCTGGTACTGGTCACGGCACCACCCAAAGCAGCCTGCACTGTCGCCGCCCCGGTGTAGCTGAACAGATTTAGGAAGTGCTTCCCCTTGCTTTGCTGGCCTAACCACTGGCGCAGTGGACGATGATCCAGAAAAAGCCCGGTATCTAAATAATCATGCAGATTAACCAGTAATTTTGCCGCACCTTCTTGCACCTTAATGCGATTGTTATCCGCACCAAGCCGTCGGTATTGATCCCGGCCTCGTTGACGGCTTCGGGTTTTGAGCGCGATGCTTGCGCGGTCCGGGATATTGAAAACCCGTTGAATCGCATCGAGTGCTTCGCCCAGATGCTGTGCGGCCTTGTCCTCCGCAACTGTTTTGGGCGCCTGGTACTCTGCGACGTGCAGGTTGCCGTCGTACCAGTCTATTGTCACCGCGTATTCAGGAATATCCCGGTCGTAAACGCGATAGCAGGTAATGCCCTCCCGTTTGACCCATGGCTTTAGCTTCCTCACGTTTTTTTCGAGTCGATTGGCGAGGGCCAATGCCCCGCTGGAGAGCACGATTCCCCGCACACTCTGACCCGCCTCTGACGATTCCGGCGGAGGGGTCGGCGCTCCATTCCCGGGAAGTCTGAAATGGTTGTCTGCGTCCAGCTGAAACTGCAGACAATGGAGTTCAAGGCGGCCATTATGGAGTCGCCGCCGCTTGTGAGCCCGCAAACCAATCGCTTTCCCGAGCGCTAGATCTGAGGTAAGCACGAGGCCTTCCCACCCAACAAATTCGCGACTCATCAATTCACCAATGGCGTTGTATAGGTGCGGCAAAGCATCGCTGCCGCCCATTCGCTCGCCCCATGGAGGATTCATCACCAGCAGACCCGATGGCATCGCCCGGTGGGTGGGACGCTTTACCTCGGCAAGGCTTTTACAGCGCACTCTCACGACATCTTCCAGACCCAATCGCGCAATATTCTCCTGAGTCCGCCTTACGGCACGAATATCGCCGTCATAGCCACGAATCTCAATCTCATTGTTCGGGGCGCAAGCACGAGCCTCTGCTTCGCTCTTGATAGCGACCCACTGTGCGGGGTCGTGACCCAGCCATCCGGAAAATCCAAACTTTGAACGCGTAAGACCCGGCGCGCGATCCAGCGCCATTAACGCCGCCTCGAGGAGCAGCGTACCTGAACCACACATCGGATCGATCAAAACCTCCCCTGCTCGCGAACGCGACGGCCACTGCGCTCCCCAGAGCGCCGCCGCCGCAATATTTTCCTTTAGCGGGGCGAGACCACCCTCCAATCGATAGCCGCGACGGTGCAAGCTCTCCCCCGAGAGATCGATAGCAATTGTGACTTGCCCTTTTGCCAAACGTGCGGCAACGCGAACATCGGGCTGCTTGAGATCCACCGAGGGCCTGCCCAGACCCGCAGCGCGGAATTGATCAACAATGGCGTCCTTGACTTTTTGCGCGCCAAACTGCGCATTACGCATCCAACTGGCGCTTCCCGAAAAATCGACCATCAAGGATGATTTTTCAGACAAATGAGTCCGCCAACTGATGGTTGCTACCATCTCGTACAAGGCCTCAGCACTACCGACTTCATCAGCGTGCAACTGCAACAGCACCCGATTCGCCAAACGACTCCACAGGCACACGCGATAAGCAAGAGCGAGGTCGCCGCAAAAAGCCACGCCGACCGGTCTCTCTACCAGCTCCGCAGCGCCCAGCGCGGACAACTCACGGACCAATAAGGGGCCCACCCCGGCAGGACAAGTTGCGAGATAGCGATGGACCGTCATAGCAACACGCCTTGCTCTAACTGAAAGATCTCTCGCAACAGATCGCGCCAGGCGGCATATTGCGTAGCCAATGTACCCTCAAGAGTGACAACCGCATCCTGAACTGGCAGCACAACCGGCTCACTCTCTCCTTCTAGGGCCTCCGCCAGTTCAACAAGCGCCTGCTCTTGCATGCGGTAAGAGCGATATGCGGCATAGCTTGCCTGCATACGGGAAAACTCTCCGTCCCCCTTTCCAGAAGACCGCGATGCGGCCATCGCCTCATAATGATCGAGCCAGTTCGCCTGTTCCATCGCCGTCACGCGCCACAGGTAATACGTGGGACCCGCTCGCTCGAACACTGTAACGAGCTGCTCATCAATCGCATCGCAGAACAGATATTCCTGATTTTTGATCAGTTGCACTCTGCCCAACATCGGGTCGTCATTGGAAGGCATTCGAGTCAAGCGGAACACAGACCCGCTTTCATCGAAGTAGTTTGCGAACGCGTCGGGCGCTAAATCCCGAGCATACAAAAGGTTCGCGATCGAAATCAGACGCTTGCGCGTCGCTTCTGTCCGGCTCAACCAATAATCGCGCATACGATTGCTTACGCCACTAAATATTGCCTGTAACGACGCCAGGTCATGGTCCGGTTCAGATTGCCTGTCAGTCAATCGCACCGAAAACCACTCCTCACCGGTGGCATCGACAACCTGTACATCGAGGACCAGGTCTCTCCCATCAGAAGCCACAATCGTCGTCTCGATATTGACAGGTGCGAGCGATGATGCCGCCGGGACAACACGAACAGCGCCCCACAGATCGCTGCTGACCAGTGCCTCACGGAAAAGCCCGGGCAACAATCGGGTTTCCAGCTTTCTCACCGCGCTCTGACCAGGTAGCTCTATAGCGCTTGGAGTGACATCAAATATCACGACATTGATATCGAGTGCGGGCAACAGCGGTCCGTTGCCAATATACAGTGATTCTCGAGTAACAATTTCTGCGTGCGAGGCAGTATCAACGATGGATTGAGATTCATCGCTTACGGAGGAGGAAGTCACACACCCCGAGAGATGCATCAACCATAGCACCAATACCGATCCCCGCATCAAGTGGCACAGCATCGCATTCATATTGCGTCTGAGGTCACATTTTCGGTCGTGCAAACGCGGCCTCTCGACAGGGTTTCAGTGCAGGTATACCCGCGCTTTTTCGGGTCATAGCGGCTAAAAATTTGACTGACCACGAAATCACGGCCACTTTTAGGGTCGCTCAAGCGGGTTCGCTGAGCCAGCGACTCACCGTCTTTTGATCGGATAAATCCGTGAGCCACGGTCAGTCCATCGGGAAGCTGAATAATGAAATGCCACTCCTGACCGTCCCACCAGCACAGCTCTTTCCCTAGCCGACTGACCTCCTCTGCCGTCTTATTCAAAGAGCAAACGAGTGCAAAGCTGTTCTCTCTCTCGATTGTGATCCACCGAGAATCTTGACCAATCTCGAGCAGCGTTGGCTCCACCACCAACTCGGCCATCCTCGCCAGCGCAAACAAGGTGTCTAGGTCACCCAGTGGCGGCCCTTGATACGCGGCCCCTCGCTCTGCGGCCTCATTGCGACGACGAATTTCCCGCTGCACCTCCCTGAAGGTGGTGTTTAGCTGATTTTGCACTCCGTCGCTGCGCGCGTAATCGATCTCCCAATGACCCGAAAAGTCGGGAACGGGACGGTCAGACATGACCGGCTGCGCCTCGTTGGCGCTACACCCAAACATACTCGCCGCAACTGTTAGCGCGGCCAATAAAGAGAGACGGCTGGGTATAAAGCCGCAGGAAATCTCGCGCTGAGATACCGCATGGGTATTACCGCAGTGAGTCAACGCTCCGCAGTACCCCATACGTTGTATCCCGCAATACGGGGGGTTCCCGGTAGATACATTTGATCGAATTGATCTACACGGAACTGCGCTGTGCGAATCAGGTCCACGATGGGACGGTTCAAATTACAACCGCCCAACAACCGCCGCCAGGTGGGATTGATCCGCCTCTGCCAAGCAGCAACCGAAGCATCAGGTGCCTCGCCATGCTCACAAAACACCAATTGCCCGCCAGGTTTCAAAACTCGTCGCATTTCTGCCAGGGCCGCCCAAGGGTCGGGAATGGTACAGAGGCTGTAGGTCATCAGCACAGTGTCAAAATGGGCGTCCGGTAACGGCATGCTCTCTGCACTACCCTCTACAAATTCAAGCGTCACACCCAAAGCCCGAGCCCGCGGTTGCGCCAACCGCCAGCTCGTCTGACAGGGATCAATTCCCACGAGAGAGGTGACATTAGCGGTATCGTAATACGGCAGGTTGTGGCCGGCTCCCATGCCAATCTCGAGCACTGCGCCTCTCGCCAGAGGCACGACCTTCTGTCTCTGCTTGAGAATTGGCTTGGTGCCACAAGCGCAGGTGACCAATCGCGGAACTATCACGTCACTGTAAAAACCCATCTAACACCCTCGTGGTAAATGCCCGACGCCAACAGTGCCGCAAATGGTTTCACTTAACCATACAGGCATAACCCCGCAATCAGGACCTACGGAAATCCTCGGGGAGCTCACCTTGTGCAGCCCGAGCGGCATCCGCTTGCGCCTCTAGTTGGCGCTTTAACCTGGCTTCTTGCTCTTGGAAGCTACTCGGGCGCTCAGACTCTGGATAAGCATCGGGATCGATAACCCGCATCTCGCCCTCGATCCAATTTTCCACCCGCTCCATGAGCTCTCCGGCGCTTTCGCCCACACGCCCGACTATGGGGGCACCTATAGAAACCGCGACCGTTCCGGGTATGAAAGTAAAGCTTTTTCTGGGCCAACACCGAGAAGACGCTACGGCAATGGGAACAATGGCTGCACCCGTGGCAAGTGCTAGTCGCGCAGCCCCTGTTTTATAGATTCCCTGCTCCCCGCGCTTAGATCTCGTTCCCTCAGGAAACATGATGACCCATTTTCCCGCGTCCATGAGTTTCTCTCCCAGGGATGCGACTTTGGTCCACGCATCGCCTCGGGCGCTACGATCTATATGAATCATATTCAAACATGCCATCGCCCAGCCAAAGAAGGGAATAAACAGAAGTTCTCTTTTGAAAACATAGGCAAGCGGATGTGGCATACGACAAGCGAAAAAAAAGGTTTCCCATGTCGATTGGTGTTTGGGGCACAAAATAATGCGTTGGTTGTCACCCGCCGCCGGAAGATGTTCCTCACCTGCCACCGTATATTGGATGCCGCCAATCACACGGGCCGCCTCAACTGCCGCACGGAGCCAAGGCCTGGCGACGTACCACCAGCGCGCGTCCGCACCAGAAAATGGTGTGACAAGTATGATCACGGAGGCTGCAGGGATTACAGTAACCGCCATCCATAGAAATACCAGCAATGATCGAAGCGCACCCATTCGTCAAACTCTTGATCAGTGGATTCCTCAGACAATGTCGACTCGACGGCCCTCAGCCGCCGAGGACTGAACCGCGAGGGCGCATTAAACCAGAAAGCGCCCTTTTCGGTCAGCCCGTTGCTTTGTTACGCCGTGTTGGCGTCTTATACTCGCGCCGGAGGAGGCCGAGTGAAAAAACCGCCGACCAAGCAGGATGTGCGCAAACGCCTTGAAAAGCAGGTGGCGGCGTTCCTGTCTGAAGGCGGCAAGGTGCAAGAATTAAAAACCGGCGAAAGCGCCTATGACCGGAGCACCATCCCACCCATTACCCCGCCCGTATTCGAAGCGCGTCAGACCAGTCGCACACCATTAAATGACGTTATTGCCGCCCTCGATGCGAGACGCGCTGAAAAGCGCAGTCGTACAAAGATCGTGCGCCGAAGAACGCCAAAACGTAAGAAGCAAGTGGTCTACGACGACTTCGGTGAGCCGCTTCGCGTTGTATGGATAGAAGAATAGCGATCGCGCTCTGTAGCAAGCGTCAGAAGCAGACAATCAGCTACAAAATGAACTGAGCTCCGTCGGACCTCGTACCAGATAGCTGCTATCTATTGGTGACGTCATGATAACGCTGCGAGAAATTATAGAGGTGCCCCGCCCTGTCGAGGCATGCTTCCGGTATGTCGCGGATTTTCGCACCACGGTCGAGTGGGATGCGACAGCGATCGAGGCCCAAAAATTAAGCGAGGGGGAAATCGGCGTTGGGACTCGATTTGCGCTGAAGTGCAAAGCAGGCCCAGCCACGCTGGATCTCGCCTACACGATTGACGAATTTACGCCCTGGCAGTGCCTCGTACTCACCGGCAACAGTCGATGGTTTACCGTCAAAGACCTGATCACCTTTGAGGCTGGGAAAAACGGCCACACCAAAATCACCTATACCGCACACTTTGAGTACCGATATGGCCTTGCATCATTGGCACGTCGCAACGAACAGAGCCTGAAAGCCATGGGTGAGGCCAGTCTTCGTGGCCTGGCCAAGGCCCTCGCAGACGATAACCCAGCCCCTGCCCCACGCCCAGAAACGCTGCGAAAAGACAGCAACTTGATTTCTGCGCTGCGATGCTTCACCCGCTACGGATACCAACGAGGCAAGAAGCACTGGTACCCCATGAGCACTGACATGACGGGGAAACATGTTGTGTTAACCGGAGCGAACTCGGGACTTGGCTACGCAACAGCGCAGGCGCTTCTGGACGCCGGCGCGGATCTTACCGTCATCGTTCGCGACAAGGCAAAGTCAGAGTCGATGCAAGCATCATTAAAGCGCGCGACAGGTCGCCGCGCAGAATCAGTGGAGCTGGCAGACCTTAGCCTGTTGTCCGAGGTTCGCCGCCTGGCCGACAAACTCAATGCACAAGCAAAACCGATTGATGTATTAATCAACAACGCGGGGGCTCTGTTTAACGACTATGAGCAGACTCGCGAAGGCGTTGAAAGAAGCATCGCGCTACTCCTTTTGTCTCCCTGGCAGCTCACCGAGCGCTTGCATCCGCTGCTAGCGGGTCATGCCGCACCAGCACGCGTCATCAACGTGGTTTCGGGGGGCATGTATACCCAGAAACTCAAGCTGAATCAGCTGATCATGATGCCAACCCGTTACAACGGTTCCGTCGCCTATGCGCGAGCCAAGCGAGCCCTTACCGTGCTGACCGAGCTGTGGTCTGAAGACTGGCAAAAGGACAACATTATCGTTAACAGCATGCACCCGGGATGGGCAGATACTCCCGGAGTTCAATCGGCCCTGCCGGGCTTCAGACGCCTTACCCGACGGGTACTGCGAAACTCCGAGGAAGGCGCGGATACCATTGTTTGGCTGGCGCGGGCGCGCGAAGCCGGGCTGGTGTCAGGAAAATTGTTTCTCGATCGTGAGCCGCGGACGACCCACTTACGGGCCAACACCAGAGAACGGGCAGAGGAACGTGATTTGTTGCGCAGTTGGCTAAACGAAACCTATGAGAGCCTGAACTTCAATCACCCAACTTGAGGCCCAGCGCCGGCGGTAGTAACGTCCACGACTGACCCGAATTAAAACAAGAGTGATTACCGGTGAATAACGTTATCACGCCATTCGAAGCCCATTTTTCTGAGGCGATGCTAGAAGACGTTAAACGGCGTCTGGAGAGAACCCGTTATCCCGATGCCGAAACCGTTGAGGATTGGCAACAAGGACTTCCTCTCAGCTACCAACAAGAACTGGTCAGACACTGGCAACAGGATTATGACTGGCAGCGCGTGCCGTCTCGACTCAATCGCTTTGACAACTTCACCACAGAAATTGACGGCATCAACATACATTTTCTGCATATCAGAAGTCCTCATAGCGCGGCGACGCCGCTGCTAATGACCCATGGATGGCCCGGCTCTGTTCTTGAGTTTCTGGAGGTCATAACACCCCTCACCGACCCAACACAATCAGGCGGCACACCTAACGATGCCTTTCATCTGGTCATTCCCAGCCTACCCGGCTTTGGATTCTCGGAGGCTCCCACCATGCCGGGTGTCGGTGTAGAAAAAATTGCTGCGATGTGGGACCAGCTGATGCTGAGGGCGGGATACCCCAACTATTTGGCCCAAGGTGGGGACTGGGGCTCTCTGGTTACGCATGCTTTGCTCGTTGGAGATACTCGCTGCAGAGCTGGACATATCAATTTACCGCTCGTGCTGCCTGATGAGCAAACGGTGAGCTCAACCGAGCCCGCCGAGCAAGCCACATTGGCGGCTGCCATGCACTATCAGGAACACGAGTCGGGATATTCTCGACAGCAGAGCACGCGCCCACAAACTCTGGCCTATGGTCTGGCAGACTCCCCGTCGGGGCAGATGGCGTGGATTATTGAGAAATTTGCCCAGTGGACGGATTGTGAACGTCAAGGGATTCGTCACCCAGAGAACGCCTTGACTCGCGACGTGATGCTGGACATCGTCAGCCACTACTGGATGACCAATTCTGCAGCCAGCAGTGCCCGCCTCTACTGGGAAAGCTTTAATCACCCTAACTACGACCCAATCGAGCGACCCATAGGCATCTCATTGTTTCCGCGCGAGCTTTTTCTCTGCAGCGAACGGCTCGCCAGAACGCGCTATCGGGGTTTGGTGTATTTCAACAATTCACACGCACGAGGTGGGCACTTCGCAGCGCTTGAGCAACCCGAGGCATTTGTGGCGGACCTCCGGCAATGGCGCGCCAAGCTTGACCTGAAGGAATCCACCGAATGAACTCAACCGCCTCCATCTATCCACCCAACTCTGAGACAGCGATCTATTGGCAAGGACGCAACACGCTTGCTGCCGCCGCCAGAAAACTGAATGACAAATTGATCAGCTCGGATATTCCCGCGGAGACTGCGCTAGCGCTTGCGCTAGAACTGGAGAAACTTGCCGACAAGTTGTCCGACTTACCACAGGTGGCCGGGCTCGCAGACATGGGAAAACGCCCTGACAGGGGCAGCTTCGATAGTGTGATGGGTGAGTTGGTGGCGATGGCGGGAAGGAGTCATCCCTGCGCGCCCGAACTCCGCTGGGAAGAAAAAGACGATGGTATCGTCGGTGTGGTTGTCTTCGGACAGGCTTTTGAGGGCCCGCCTGGGCATGTGCACGGCGGCTGGGTTGCCGGCATTCTCGACCATCTGATGGGCATGACACACGTGCGGACAGGTAGCCCGGGTATGACTGGCGGGTTATCGGTAAGGTATCGACGACCGACCCCACTCAACGCCCCGATTAAAGTCAGCGCCGTTGCCAAAGCGCTTGACGAGCGGCAGACAGAGGTAACGGCGGAAATGCGTTACGACGATACGATTACCGCTACCGCAGAGGCCCTATTTATCCGCGTAGACAGCGCGCGCTTTGGCTTTGATTCCGCGTAAACGCGGCTTAAGCCTCATAGCCGTGAGTATACCGTCGCCCCATCGATCACGGTGCGATCCACCTTAATCGATCGCATGTCAACGGCGGTCAGCGGGTTATCCGATAACACCACAAGGTCGGCACGCTTGCCCGGTTCTATAGAACCAACCTGGTCATCCATGAAGACCTGCCACGCCGCGTCAATCGTTACGGCGCGGAGCGCTGAGAGACGATCAATTGTCTGACCGGGGCCGATGACCACACCCGCTGTACTCTCTCTGTTTACCTGACTCCAGACCGCCTGCAAGGGCAGCATGGGTGTTACGGGCGTATCCATATGGGAGCTAAAACGCACGCCAGCCTCCTGCGCCCAACGCGCTGGACTCATGTTGGCGGCTCGCTCCGGACCCATGAAAATTGCGGCGTGGCGATCGCCCCAATAATAGGTGTGCGCCGAGAAAAAACTGGGCGTGACGCCGAGTTCAGCCATTCGCTCGATCTGGTCCAAGCGGGTCATTTGCGCGTGAATAATGAGCGGACGTGCTTCCGGCCAAGGATACGCTTGAGCTGCTGCCGCAATGGCATCCAAGCCATCATCAATCGAAGCGTCGCCGTTGCAATGAATGGCAACTTGTATGCGCCGCTCATACAACCCCGCGACCTGTCTAAACAGCTCTTCTCGGGGAACCGAAGGATAGCCGCGATACGCCGCATCACCCTTAAAAGGCCGGTAATACGGCTCGCTCAGATAACCTGTGTAGCCCTGAATGCTGCCATCGGCGATTATCTTCACTCGGGGCACGCTAACCCGGGCGTCACCCAGAGCGTCTAAAACCACCGCTCCCGACAACAGGTCTTCGCCGACTTCTTCGAACAAGGGAAACAGCGCTACCCGCTGCGGAAACTGGTTAAGTGAACTGAGCAGGCCGAGGAGCTTTGCTACCGAAAGCGGCATTCCGCCCGCCGATGCGGTTGTGACCCCAACCGACAAATATTCGGCCGCGGCTTGCGTGGTCATCTTCACGCCATCCATGATGCCGAGGTCCAGGGTATATTCCCAAACCGCTCTGGCTGCTGTCTCCTCAAGGACACCATTAGGGCGCCTGCCGTCCGCAGAAAGCGGGTCTCTGACAATGACACCGCCCTCGGGATCCACAGTAGATTCATCGATACCCAAAATCTCAAGCCCCGCGCTATTAACCACGGCGAGGTGACCCGAGACATGCACGATCGCCACCGGTCGCTCTGCCGACACCCGATCCAAATCATCTCTTGTAGGGTGTCGTTTCTCTGCCAACAGCGTGTCGTCGTAACCATGCCCGACTATCCAGCCCTCTGAGCGACGATCGGCAAAGGCGCCGAGACGAGCAATCAACTCCGCCATATTGTTCACCTCACCAATGGGCGGGCTGTTTAAATCAGCAGAGAAGACTGTTTGGCCAGAGCCGGGAAAATGTCCGTGAGCATCGACAAATCCGGGCATTAAAGTTCGGCCCCGGAGATCCACGACCAGCGTATCTTCATCAACGCGGGACATTAGATCGGACGATTTCCCTATCGCTACAATTTCCCCCTCTTGCACCAAAACGGCTTCAGCTACCGTATTCAAGGGATCCATTGTGAGCACCACGCCATTTACATACAGCGCTTTCTCAGGTGCCGCCGGGGGCCGCACAAGAATAGCAATCAGCACCGCCACTCCAGCTAAAAAGCTTATTAAAATCAGTGCGGTTACGCGTAAATTCATATGTTAATTCCCATAAAAAGCAGGTGCTCAGTAGTGCGGCGGCGGCGGCTCAGGCGCGTTGGCTCCGATGACATCTAGTCGGTCACCTTGCTGCCGAAGCTGATGGTGGATGGCCGTCACGCGCTCCTCTAGCTGCAATAGCTGCTGCTGCTGAAGCGCCAATGCCCGGTCAAGCGCCTGAACCGCATCCTCCAGGAATGCCAACTGCGTCTCTAGCTCAGCGGTTTGCGACATAGCAATGAACCCGTCAAATGCCCTCAGTTGATAGTATAGGCCGTCAGCTGTTGATCAGGACAATCAAATGCCCAAGCCAGTCGCTTCACGAGCGGTATACAGTACAGATGGCGGGCGGCTGTGTCCTCAATGCCAACGCCCGTTGGCCCAATGCGTCTGCGGTGCGGCGCGGCCTGCGTCAACGGGGGACGGCATCGTCAGAATTCGCCGGGAGACCAAAGGCCGGGGCGGAAGAGCCGTGACCGTCATCGAGGGGATCCCTGAACAGCCCGAGCGTCTTAAACAAATTTGCAAACAGCTAAAGCAGCGTTGCGGTGTGGGTGGCTCGGTTAAGGGAGATACGCTTGAAATTCAGGGCGATCAGCGGACTATCTGTCATCATGAGCTCTCGGCACTGGGCTACCAGGTAAAATTATCAGGCGGCTGAATCCGCCATTAACAGCAGCGTCTTCTGCCCCGTTTTGCGAGCCCCGTACTCTTGTACCGCGCTCACCCGCAATGCCTGCTCCAAATCGATGCGCGACGAATAGTGACTCGCAAACGTCGTGTCGATTTCATTAATCACCCGTTGACGCATACGACCCACCCGTTCGGGCCCTGCGCGTTTCATAAAAGGGGTTAACAACCAGCCGCTGACCGACCACACCCAACCGTAACCGCGAGTCAACTCGGTAGCGCCCAAATCGAGCTGACCATAAATATAGGCTTGCTTAGGCTCTTCTGAGCCATAACGTGACCAGGCCTCCGATCGGGCTGCAGCAAGCTCCATCGCGGTGAGAATGCGGTTGACCAAACGCCCGCCGCCGATGGCATCGAAGGCAAGTGTCGCGCCGGTCTCAGCCAAGGCGTCGATAAGTTCGCCCATGAAAGTGTCGGATTGACTGTTGAGTACCCATTGCGCACCAGCGCCCTTAAGCAAGGCGACCTGCTCCTCTGACCGAACGATATTGACGAGTGGCACGCCGTCAGCCTCGCACAATCTGATCAGCATCTGCCCCAGATTCGACGCCGCCGCTGTGTGCACTATTGCTTTCTGGCCCTCTATATCGCGAGTCTCCATAAACCCGAGCGCCGTCATCGGATTGACGAAACAAGAGGCTGCTTGCTCTGAAGATATCGCCTCTGAAAACGCAAGACATTGCTCAGCCGGGAGACACCGATAGGTCGCATACATCTCACCGCCAAACATGCCTACGCGCTTACCGAGCAAACGCTGCGCCGCATCACTTTCACCAGCGGCAACGACCCGCCCGCTCGCTTCATTACCCACCGCCATCCAGTGGCCAACGCGAGGCGCCATAGCCCGCATAGCCGCCGGCGGGACATCGAGTATTACAGCAGGCTGCCCATCGCGCTCTGTTTCACGTGCTGTACCGAGGTCCGCAGCTCCAAACATCAAGCCCAAATCCGACGGGTTTATGGGAGACGCCTCTATCTCGACGAGAACCTCATCAGGACCGGGTGCGTCTACAACCGTCTCCACCAACGCACACTCGATCGTCCCGTTCTCATGTACACAAGATTGCATTTGCAGTGTTTTCATAAAGCGCTCTAGTCTCCAACATTCAACTGCAGGTTACTCGAGTGTCCCGATTCAAAATCAGTACAATTCGGTCCGCTCAAGCTGGGTCAGCAGCATGGCTGATTGCCCCGCCCTAAGGCGGTAAATAACATGGTATGTCAACACGGCCTGAACATACTCTCTGGTTTCTGCGAAAGGTAGCGAGTCTACCCACTGATCCATGGCCTGCTCCCCTGAGAGCCAACGCGATACTCGACTTGGTCCCGCGTTGTAGGCTGCTAGCGCTTTGACGCGATTACCGTCATATCGCTCCAGGAGCCCGGCGTAATATCGTGTCCCGAGAAGGATATTGACCTCAGGTTCATAGAGCGTCTTCGTACCTCGGTATGCCACACCCTGTCGTTTGGCGACATTCCTCGCAGTCGCCGGCATGAGCTGCATCAGACCACGGGCACCTACTTTTGAGCGGGCTCGCGGGTTCAACCCACTTTCCCGCCTGGCCAGCGCCAGCAGAGAGAGCGGATCCTGTTTCATTACGCTTGCCGCGCCTTGAAAATCCTCCCAAAAGGCATACGGGAATCGTAGATCCAGTCGATCCCAATGGCCGGCGGCAATTGCAGCGTCTACGCCAAAATCAGGCCATCCTCTGTCGAGCGCAATCATGCCCAGCGCGATTTGCTCGTTCGATCCTGCTTGATTCAGCGTATGCTGCCACTGCTCCTTGGCCTCGTCTCGAAGCCCTAACGCCATTAGCTCCTGCGCACGCCCCGCCCCGAGCACGACGGCTTCTGTGAGTTCCAGATTGCCAGCGAATGCCATCGCCTCATTCAGTTGATAGGGTCGACCAACCGCTTCCGCAGCCAGAAATCCGTGAAAACTGCGTTCACGGGCCAAGCTAGCAAAAAGCGCATCTCCACCCTCAAGCTGCAAGGCTTTGCGACTTCTCGCATCCCAGTAAACCCAGCGGTCCTGCGCTCTCACCTCGTCAGACAGCCACGTCAGCCCGGCTTGTAACGCGGGCCAATTGCCCTCCGCGATTGCATTGCGCAGCCAAATAATGGTCAGCTCGTCTCTTCTCAACGTGGAAACCTGCTGGGTTATCCAAGGTTCCGGGGCTGGGAAACGCTCGGCGAATAGACTATGTCGAGCGATATCCGTTTGCGTATTCTCCAACTGCTCCTGCGGCATGGGGTGGTCGTCACTCAAAGCCTGCAGGGCGCGATAGGCCCTCTCAGGATTAAGTTGCGCCAAGCGTGCCACGCCCGCCAACAAAATATCGGTGTGCCGAGGACTGCTGGCGTGGTGATCACCCTCTACCCTCGACGGGCGCCGGTAAATCGCTGCTAACTCTTCCAGATGAGAGTGCAAATCAGGGCTGGCAAAGCGTTTCACATAGCGAATCAAATGCCCGTTTTTGGCCTCAAATGCCTTGAGTGCGCGGCTCCAGATGACAGCGTCGCTAGGTCCGCCCGCAGACATCCAGGCGGCGAAAAGAGGGTCACAGGCATCATCTTGTGAGTGGCCGACATTCCAAAGCAACGAAGCCCCCTCGAAAGCCAGTGTTTGGCTCCCGACGGCCAGCTGCGCGCGGTAGTAATAACACTGTAGCTCGGGCATCTCGGGCGGCGTGTCTGTTAGTTCCAAGAAAGCCTTCCAGCGGCCGTCCTGTGCCTTGTGCCGGAGATAAGCCACCAAAAAGCGATTTGCCAGCGGGGTCCCCCGAGCCTGCTCAAGAAATGCCTTCGCCTGACTGCCCTTCATGGGATGTAGCTGCCCAAGCTTGACAGCAAAATCGAGATCGATTCGGAGGGGATAGTCTGTCAGCTGAGCTCGCAACTCTGAGTAGCGTTGACCCGCGCCAGTGGCCAGCTCAGCGGCGGCCTTCTGATAAAGGGCTCTTTCCGTTGACCACTGTTCTGCCGGGGGGAGCGTCGTAGATGCTCGAAGCGCGGTAGAGAGACACATGAGCAGCATGCCCAGCGCCGTCATGAAAACGACTCTCAATCCCACACTATTCACGTTATTCACCACTACCACAGACCGAAGAATGGGCCGTAACGCTCCGCTTTTCAATGCTAACGCGTTAGCATTCGCGCATACTTGGAGTAAAAGCCTCAATGAGTAAAGAATCGATCCGATTAACGCAGTACAGTCACGGCGCGGGTTGTGGCTGCAAGATTGCACCCGATGTGCTGACGCGCATTCTCGCCGCCGACTGTGAGACCAAAACCACATCACTATTTCCATCGTTACTGGTGGGAAATCAATCGAGAGATGACGCAGCAGCTGTAGCCCTTAACGACGAACTGGCGCTCCTCTCCACCACCGATTTCTTTATGCCCATCGTTGATGATCCCTATGATTTTGGTCGTATCGCTGCAACAAACGCCGTTTCCGATATCTATGCGATGGGAGGTCAACCAGTGGTAGCCGTAGCCATTCTCGGCTGGCCAATTGCAAAACTGGATGCCGATATCGCCAATCAGGTCATTAGGGGCGGACGCGACGTTTGCCAGCAGCTAGGCTTTCCCCTCGCGGGCGGGCATAGCATCGATTGCCCCGAGCCTATTTTTGGCTTGGCGGTTACTGGTACCGTTCTGCGAAAGCGGTTAAAGCGCAACGACGACGCCAAAAGCGGAGACCAACTGATCCTCACGAAACCGCTGGGAATTGGCATCCACGCCACGGCAGAGAAGCAGGGAAAACTGCAAGCAGCGCATGTAGGGCTTGCCTCCACCTTGATGTGTCAGCCCAACAGTGTCGGACCCTCACTCGCGGAGATTGCGGGAGTAAACGCACTGACCGATGTGACCGGATTTGGACTAGCCGGCCACCTACTGGAGATGTGCGAGGGAGCTAATCTAGACGCCACCATCGACACAACTTCAGTGCCCGAGTTGCCGGGCCTAGATCACTACATCGCACTGGGTTGTGTGCCCGGGGGTACAGCCCGCAATTTGATTGCCAGCGGTGAGCGGCTCCCACAACTATCCACCAGAGAGCAGGCAATACTCTGCGATCCGCAGACGAGCGGCGGTCTTTTAATTTCTGTGGCAGAGCAGGCACTGCCATCGGTTCAGCAGCTCCTGTCGGATCGTAACCTGCCTTGCGCCGTCATTGGCTCGCTCAGTCGGACCAGCGGGCAGAAAGCGCGCATCACGGTTTCGTCTCCTCATGCTAGCGATTGACGACTTTCGCGCGCTTTTTTTAGGCAACACTCCCTTAATCGACGTCCGTGCGCCGGTCGAATTCGCAAAAGGCAGTCTTCCCTTTGCCGTTAACTTGCCGCTGCTGAATGATAGCGAGCGGGCTGCCGTCGGCACCTGCTATCGGCACTCGGGACAGGCTGCGGCGGTGAGCTTAGGTCATGAGCTCATCAGCGGATCTGTAAGAGACGAACGCGTCGGCCGCTGGATCCAATTCGCAAATAAACACCCCGAAGGCGCTTTATTCTGCTTCCGGGGTGGTATGCGATCAGAAATCTCGCAGCAATGGCTCGCTGAGGCAGGCATTAACTACCCGAGAATAAAAGGAGGCTATAAAGCGCTCCGCCAGTGGTTGATGAACCAGACCGATACGCTACTGGCCTCGTCTGCATTACTGTTGGTCGGTGGCCAAACGGGGGTCGCCAAGACGCAACTGCTTAACCAGGGCCATGGGGGATGTCCAATCCCGGGGAGCATCGATCTTGAGGGACTTGCGAATCATCGCGGTTCGGCATTTGGCCGACGCATCACGGACCAGCCGACACAAATCGGCTTCGAATTGGCGCTGGGGATGGCGCTGGTGCAACACAATGCCGATAACCACCCTTTTTTGATTCTCGAGGACGAGGGACGCTTAATCGGCAGATGTGCGCTGCCCGATTCGCTGCAGGCGGCGCGGATAGAGGCGGATTGGGTTCGAGTCGAGGCAAGCCTCTCCGAGCGCGTTGATCACTCGTACGACTGCTATATTCTCGGTAACTTCCAGGAATACCTCGACAGCGGCGAAGAGCAGGCCTTTGAGATTTTTGCCGAAGGCCTGCTCGCCGCACTTGAACGCATCCGAAAAAGATTGGGCGGAAAGCGCCACGACGCAATGCGCGACGTAATGCATGCCGCCTTGCTGAGTCATCGTCGTGGAGACCCAGAGCAACACAAGCTTTGGATTGAGGTGCTGCTTGCCGAATACTACGACCCGATGTACGAGCATCAAATGCGACAAAGGATCAAGCCCCCTATTTTTAGGGGTAATCAAACAGAAGTGGCAGAATTTTTAGTGTCCCAGCGCCCGCCAGACTCATTCACGGACGTGGCTGGCAACTCCTAAGAAAAGTTGCGGTACACTCCCGTTCCTCTCCCCGTAGTTAAACAGGATATAACTACCGCCTCCTAAGCGGTGATTCCAGGTTCGAGTCCTGGCGGGGAGGCCATGACGCCTCGGCGTCTCACGCATATCCCAAAGCGGTGGACGCCACGCGATCCAAAACGTCTATCGGTCGGTATAAGTGACACTTGCCCAGGCTCACTTGCGCGCTACCCACTTGCAGATATGACTTCCAACTTAACCCTGCATCACCTTGAGTATTCCCAGTCCTTCCGCGTTCTTTGGCTACTGGAGGAGCTCAATGCCCCGTACGAGCTAATCGTGTACTCGAGGGACGCAAAAACCATGGCTGCGCCCGACGAATACAAAGCACTCTCCCCGCTGGGAACAGCACCGGTTATCACGCATGGCGAACTCGTATTGGCGGAGAGCAGTGCCATCATGGACTATATTTTGGATTGCACGCCCGATGGAAACCTTCGGCCGGAGCCAGAGTCCCCCGACAGGAATCGTTATTTATTCTGGTGGCATGCGGCACAGGGCTCCATGATGCCGCTACAGTTGATGACGACGGTGCTGACCATCTCTCAGAAACGACTACCCCTGCTCATGAGACCCATCGTCAAACTGTATGCAAAGGGGCTCAACGATCTCTTCATAGCGCCTCGCATGACTAAATTATTAACCCTCGCTGAGCAAGATTTGAGCAACGCACCGTGGTTTGGGGGACAGCGTCTTTCAGCGGCTGATTTCTTGATCGCCTATAACATGATCGTTGGCGCTGAACGCGGCATGATCAACGAGCGGAATCATCCTCACTGTTTGGGCTGGATCGAACGAATGAGGGCTTTACCCAGTTTTACGCGAGCTACCGAGAAAGATGGCCGGGCAAGCATGGCCCTGACCTACTGACAAGCGACACACTTTTGCCGAAAAGCGTCGACGGCGTTGTGCTACTCGCTAAGATATTTGGCCAGAGTTGCATGAAAATGGCGGATCCTCAGCTCCTGATAGCTCGCTGTAATCGCCTTTCGGGTTCTAGACGCCATCAGGCCGCGCTGAACCTCGGGCAAGTTACCTGCGTCCTGATCAAATAGAGCACCCAGCAAACCCAGGCCCTCGGCATCGGCGTATTTCTGATCATAGTCCAGCCGAATAGTCTTGGCATCCGCTGGCCGAGGTTGATCTTTGGGATAACCGTCCAATAAATAGATATCCATGATGCACCCGTCAGGATTCATCCCATCAGGACGGTAGCGATAGGTGATTTGACTCTGAAAGCCACCCCAAGGCGCAAAGTTTGGGAAAACTAAATATAGAATAGAGTCCATCGTCTCTGCGTCGGTGACAGTCGCTAGCTTTTCCGGATCCATAAACTCAGCGAACTGCTCTCTTCGAACAGCGCCGATAGCTTGTCGCGACGTAATACTGTCCGGCTCCAACCCGGTCAGTTCAAGCGCCCGCTCAAGACCACCGGGGCCGGTCATCGCCTCGACAGATTCCCTGAGGCTGTAGCGCTCGGCCTGACCTGGATTCGGTATCCCCTGAGCCGTGATAGTGCGACTGAGATGGTCACCGAACACGTCGTATTGCGAGTTGTCGCCACCGGTAAAGGACAGTATCTGCGGGTGCGTTTGGATCGCATGATAAGACTCGATAAAGGCCTCCATAGCGATTTTCCAGTTACACCGAATCTTCTTCTCAACGTGCAAGGACACGTAACGTTCTTCCGGCGCCCATCGCTGGAAATGCTCGCCAAGAACGGAGGCATACGCTTCGAAAGGCGGGGCTTCTGGATCCATGTTAATCAGTATCCACCCGCCCCATATTGCGACCTGTACCTCAGGCAAGGTCAACTCCTCCAGCTGCGCTTGGTCAAATTCCCAGTCGCAGTAGGCCTCCTTGAATCGCCCATCTAAATGCCAGCAAAAACCGTGATACGGACAGCGCAATTCACGACTGGTGCCCTTCCCTGATTTCAGCGCCCTCCCTCGATGAAGGCACGAATTGTGGAACCCCTTCAACTGTCCCGCTTCGGTGCGAACCAACACAATGGAGTATCGCGCGATGTCATAGACCAGATAATCTCCCGCATTTTGAAGCGCCGTCTCACGACACACCATTTGCCAGACTCTGGGCCAGAGGAGCTCAACTTCCTTCTCAAAAACAGCTCTATCAGTCCATACATCGGTCGCGATCACGTCGTTTTCGATATTTGGCTGCGTATCCAAACGAAGTGCCTCGGGAACGCTGACAGCTTCCTCGTCGAGCAGCTCCTGATAGCTCGGAAAAATAGGCTTATTCATGAGTCACTCCACATCATTAACAAATGCTTGTTTCACGCCACTTTATCAAAGGAAATGTGCAGATCCATCAAACCTCGCAGCAAGACATTCGGATGATGCTTCAGCGAATTTTTACCCTCAACCAACGCCCAATTATCCGTCCGCGACAAAAGACTCGTCATAGCGATTTGCAGCTCGGTGCGCGCCAATTGAGCGCCGAGGCAGAAGTGAGTGCCCTGCCCAAACGCTAAATGGCTATCCGCATTCTCACGGTCGACCTTCAGTTCGCCCCCGCAAGGAAAAATCGATTCATCACGGTTGCCCGCAGCAAAACGAACCATCAGGAATGAACCTTCAGGGATAGCCACCCCATCGATTTCCGTATCCCGGGTTGCCCTACGCCACATCCCCGTAGTGGGCGTCTCTAGTCGCAGAATTTCCTCGACCGCAGTGGGTATTAGGCCTGGATTGGCACGGAGTTTCTTCTGCTGATCAGGATTTTGAATCAGCAATACAACGCCTCCGGCGATTGCGTTGGTGGAAGTTTCATTACCCGCCACCAGAATCTGCTGGATCATCCCAAGCGCCTCTGGTTTTGTTAATAAACGGCCCTCATCAATCGTGTTGTTCGCGAGATCAGAAATAATATTATCCTCTGGCTGCTCCCTCATACGATCGATAAGATCCGCAAAGTAATGCTGGAATTCCACGATATCCTTGGCATTTTGAATCTGCTGCTCTTCATCAGCGAGGCGACCTAAGCGAGACGCGGATGCGTCTGACCATTTCTTCAGGGCAGTCAACTCTGAACGCGGCACACCCAACTGATCCGCGATAACGTAGATCGGTAGAGGCACGCAGAGCCGGTTGAGTAAATCTACCTCTCCATCATCAATCCACGAAGAAATGAGCTCGTCGGCAATCGCTTCTATATTGCCTCGCATACCCTCAATTCGTTTGTTGGAAAAGACTTTATTCACCAGATTACGGTACACCCGGTGCCGCGGCGGGTCCTGCGTGAGCAGCGTCTCCACCATCTCATAGCCCTGCTCGTAGATCGCAGTGACTTCCTCGTTGGAGGAACCTGCGTTCAGCAGCGCACTGAAACTACTGGAGAACCGGTCAGGATCGCGGATAATCTCCCGGATATCGTTGTATCGGGTGACCACGAAAACATTGCTGTCAGGCATCTGCCATATCGGCGCCTCTTCTTGCAGCTGCCTGTATACGTGGAAGGGACACTCTTGAACTTCGGGGCTGAAAAAATTGAGCGTACTCAGGTCGGTGCGGGTCATGCTAATGCCTCTTCTAAGATCATCGTTGCGGTAGAAAACAAGTCCTCGGCCAACGATTGGTTGCGTGCCTTGACGAACGCGGCGAAATCTCCCACCACGACTTGCCACAGAAAACAGCGTTCGACACCGTCGACTTCAATCCGGAAGGGTGTGAAGCCCATAGAAATATAAGCGAACTCGGAATCTGACTGGGGGTAAAGATGGTCGAGCTGAAATGCCTTTATCGACTCCAGCGCATCGACCCTGACCATATCGAAAAAGGCGACAGCAGATTCGGTAATGCCCAAGCGTTTTAGAAATTCTGTCGGAAACAGACCTCCCGTCCACCGTGCGTTGATCTCAGTGACCATGACCTCGTCACCGTCAATAAAATAATCAACCCCACAGTTCACGCCCTCCTCGGAAACATGCCCGTGAGCACGCGCATACTCTCCCACTGCAATCAGGGTACGCTGGTGAGCAGCTGGTAGCGGCAGATTGGCGCTGATGTAATTCCCCACCCAAACGCCACCCGCGAACAAGATCTGACGCACATTACTGATTTCGACAGAATCTGGTTTGACGGTGAGATCTACCGTCATCTCCTGCCAGCGGCCAGCGTCCAGAATCTCCTGCAATAACACTTCGACATCACCCTCGTACTCGTCAATGAGGCTCAGACATTCACTGAGATCTCTTGCTTTAAATACGTTACGGGCACCGGCTAACCCCAGCAACTTGACCATCAAACCCTCGGGGTGCGCGTTAAACAACGCGTCAGCGTCGCCATTGTGCAGCGATGCCTTGGTAAATATCTCAGTATGCGGTACCGGAATGCCGGCCTTCGGCGCATTCAGAGCAAAGTGGAGCTTGGAATTGACGTTACGACTGGTCAGGTAGGCCTCGTCACTTTGATGCAGGCAAGCGTTTGAACCACTGATCATGTAGAGATTGACGAGCTCAACCGCCGGGATTGCCATCGCAACAGACTCATAGAAGCGGTCGAGGTCATGAAAAGAGAGACGATCCTCGTCGACGGACGCGAATCCCATCGATCGAAACATCGTTCTGTAGTGCGCGAGCAAATCGGACCAAAGCGGATCGGTGAACTGTGTTGCCATCGCAACGTGATCCTTCGGCTTGCCCAATCCATTGAGCGCCACCTGAAGCGCACAGGTGAGCACTTGATTTTCCCAATGATCATGCTGCTGCTTCGGGGTCAGCTGGGAGAGATCATGGTGTAGCGAACAATCGTCCCCCGCCATCGCATAGAGCACGGTTTGAGTTTGCTGCGGAACAAAGGTACCGATTCTCATGCTCACTCCTTGATCTCAAGGTGTTGTCTGCGCCCTTTTACGACCACTGGATGATCAAACTGCCAGAGCCCGCCACTGTCAACCTGGCCAACATTGTGCCAGCGCCACGACACCAGTGTCGACACGGCGGCCACCTCGGATCGCGCAGCCGAAACGGTGCGTTCAATCACTCTGCAAATAGATCGGCAGTCTGTCCGAAGCCATCATCCGCCACGTCCTCAGAGGCCGGGTGAATGAGCGAGGAATCATCGATACCCGCTCGATTGACCCGCCTCGAAACCGGATAGCACTCTATCGGCAGATCGCGCATGCAGACGTCTGGGGTCGCTCCATCCAGCCACGCGTCCAGGCCATCATTGTCTAGCAGCAACGGTTGCCTGTGATGAACATGCTCGATACCAGCCTGCGCCTCAGTCGTGACAATCGCGCAGCCCGAGTCATCTTCATAGATACCGGCGAATAACAACAAGGCGCCGTCCGAGTGGTGATACCAAGGCGTTTTGTTGGCGCCCGATCGCTGCCACTCGTACCAGCCGTCCGCGACAAACGCACAGCGACGTGCATTTTTGAAGACACGCTTTTGCAGCAGTGTTTCTGCCCTGGCATTGGTGATACGCATAGAAGGCTGAGTCCAAGGTGGCGAATAGCTCCATCGCTTCAACGCCATCGCCCCAGATTCAAGCTGAATGAGTACGTCCGATTGCGGTGCGATGTTGAAACGGTCTCGCAATGACACATCCCATTTGTGTCTCTCAGGTCGTTGGCTTGCCGCCAGAGTGTAGCGCCCACACATGGCCTAAGGCGTCAGCCCGGCTGCCCGATGGGCCATGAGGTCCAATATCTCGGGGTTCTGTGCAGCTCCTCGCAGTTGTTCCGTCAATTCGACAAAGCCTCCGCCATTGAGCGTATCCATCTGCAGCCCGGCGGCGTGATTCTCGGCTAGCCTCGGTGTCAACTGGACCCTGAAGTCGGCATCGAATTGTTTGATTAGAGGCAAGACTGCGGCTTCACTAAACCCGCTTGGCAGATTACTAATCACTGTCGCCAATTGATCCGCGACCCGGAAGCAGGTATTCATGCCTTGGCTCCGCGCGGGGTGCATCGCGTGGCAGGCATCGCCCAACAACAACGCGGCGCCCTCACCGACAAACGGCTCGGTTTCCAGTGATATCGGCGGATAAATAGCACCAAATGACAATTGCTCAAAATCAAGTACCGGACACCACCGCTGCAACCGCGCAGTGAGCTCATCGCTAGAACTGTTGCGCCATCCGGCCAGTTCAGCGGCGTCGATCGGAATACCAATCTTGCTCCATCCTCCCGTACGGGGGATTACTGACAGCATTCGCTCATGACACAGGTATACGTCGAGCGTGCGCTCCTGCGGTTGCTCCGCCAAGCGGCCATACAACACGGCTATCGGGTATTGATACCGATGCCGGTGCGCCTGAATGCCCAATTTTTTCCGAACCGAAGAACCCGTGCCATCGGCACCCACTAGCAAAGTGCAGCGCAAGGATCGCTCACGGCCGTTTTGAAGAAAATCGATCCGCCAGGCGGAGCCATCACGTGCCAAGTGCCAATGATCAATACCGAGGATGACATCTGTATCGCCCCGCGCGGCACCCTTCAGCAACGCCTCACCAATCAGCTCATGATTCAAAAACAAAAACCACGGAGGCGTATGAACCGTGTGAGGCACGCCGACAGTGACGATTGGTTGCTGCTGAGCGTCGAACCAACGCGTACCCACTCGCTGCTCCGCACCCGCACTGTGCAAATGCTCCAACACGCCCCAACGAGACAGAACCGGTATAAGACTGGGCTGGATATGGTCGCCGCGCGCAGTATCGAGGAGCCCCTCCCGCCGATCAATTAGCGCCACACGCAAGCCGCTGTCAGCCAGTGCTGCTGCTAATGCCGCTCCGGCGATACCTGCACCGATAATTCCGATATCGGCCTGCTCGACAGCGGTCGTTGAGGCTCCACGCATTTTTTCACCACTCTGTTAACTGCTGGTGTATGTTGATCAGGGCCCCTCACCTGAGCCGAGACCAAATGCTTCTCACGCATCTTACAGAACGTAAGTGGATTGTACTGAGCGGCCTATTTCTGATCTATATGGCGTCGAACGGCATCACGCTGCACACGCTGCCTTTGCTTTATCCTGAACTTATCGAAAGTTTTGGCTGGCAGGCCTCCCAGGTCACGCTCCCAGCAACTGTATTTTTTCTGATCGGTGCCATGACTTCGCCCCCTGCCGGCTGGCTACTAGATAAATACTCTCCAAGAAAAATTATCTTGGTTGGCAGCCTGACATTAAGCGTTGCTTTGATCGGGTTTTCACAGGTGCAAGAACTATGGCAACTGGTCTCTGTTTATGCGCTTCTCGGTCTGGGGCTTTCCCTCTGCGGATTGGTGTCCAATATGGTGGTTCTAACGGCCTGGTTTGATGAGAGGCGTGGCCGCGCAACCGGCATCTTGCTGATGGCTTCTAGCCTCGGAGGCGTGCTATTTCCGCTCGCAGTTGGCGCTGCTCTCACAGCGCACGGATGGCGAAGCACGATGCTGGGCGTGGGATTTTTCACGGGCACGCTCATGATCGGGAGTGCCTGGTTTCTGCTACGTGACACTCGCACTGAAACGCCGCTCGATGCCTACAGATCGGCAAAGTCGATAACTCAAGGATTTGCAGGTGGGCTCACCGATGTCCTCAAGCAAATCAATTTTTACAAAGTACTTTTTCTCACTGGGAGCCTATGGTTTGTCATCATTGCGCTCACTCAGCATCAGTCAATTTATCTAACTCAGGATGTGGGGCTGCCGAAAGCGCAGCTACCCGGTTTATTCAGCTTATTTTTTGCCTGCTCGGTTTTGGGCAAGTTAGGTTTTGGGGTCCTATCTGAGTATTTCAGTGTTAAGCGAGTCATGGCGGCCTCGAATCTGACCCTTGCCACTGCGCTTTTTTTTCTGACACAAGTTAGCGCCGAAAGTCACTGGTTACTCCTCACCTACGCCGCCATTGCGGGAGTGGGCTTCAGCGGCGCTTTCACCTGCATCCAGCTCCTGGTCGCGTACCTTTACCGGGGCCCCAGCTATGGGCGAATTCTGGCGATTGTGGTTCTAATTGACACTTTGTGCGGCGCTCTGGGTACGCGTTTACTCGGACTGGCGAGGGAATTTCAGGGCGATTATCGGAACGCGCTTGCCGGACTCATAGCGCTATCGCTGACAGCCACTGTTCTGGTCATGACTCTAAAGACCAATAACACTGGGGGGCGTGCCCCGGCCCGGCCGAAAGCTTAGTTAGCTCTGCGCGACACCAAGGATGCAGCGCTCGCTCGCGAGTAGCTGCCGGGTTGCTTCATCAAGTTCGAAGCCCGCCTTGTAATCACTCATGAACGCGATACCTTCCTCGCGGATTCGTCGCCGTTGCAGTGCGCTACAGAACCGACGGACGTCCTCCTCACTGTCAAGAATCAAAGGGGGCACATGGGCAGTGCTGCCGTCAGCCGCCTTCGCGACCATTGTGAAGTAACAGGTGTTGGTGTGCTTGCTGAGACCTTCCTGAAGATTTTCGGCAATGACTTTGATGCCAACGACCAAGGAAGTCTTGCCCACATAGTTGACCGAACCCATGAGTGAGACCACCTCTCCCACCTCTACTGGCCTCAGGAACTGCACATTGTCGACCGAAACCGTCACACAGTAGTTACCGGCGTGCTTGCTGGCGCAAACATAGGCGAGCTTATCCATCAGGGACATCAGCATCCCGCCATGCACTTTGCCCCCGAAATTGGCATAGCTCGGGACCATGAGCTCGGTAATCACACTGCGCGAATAAGCGACGGGGTGCCCGTTCATCTCAATCTCCTCGTTCCTGCCTCTTGTACGCAGTCTCGGAGCAAGGGGATTAGCGTTTTTACCGGGCGTCATAGCCGCCAAAGCGGCGCTCCTGCCCTGCTTGACGATATACCCCCACCGGGTATATTCTCGTCTTATTAATACCCCATGGGGGTATGTATCTAGCGTAGGAGCGTAATTTTGAGAAGCGAAACCAAGCGTGCAGCAGATGCCCGATTGGCGCGCATTGAGGGCCAAATCCGCGCGGTCCGCAAAATGGTGAATGAGGATCGCTACTGTGTCGATGTCGTCCGGCAGGTGCAGGCCGCGCGCTCGGCACTGTCGAGCCTTGAAACCGTCATCGTAGAGGACCATGTCGAAACCTGTGTGCAAGCCTCCCTGCAGAGCGGTTCCGCCGAAGCACGGCGAGAAAAAGTTGACGAACTGGTCTCCATACTCACGGGCAAAAAGAAGTGAAAGCGCTTCTTGCTGGCCTACTCTCGTTGCTAAGTGTAGTCAGCGGCCTTGCGTCAGCAAGGCCAGTCTCCTACACGGGAGGCTGGACCTTCATTGAGGAGTCTGATCGCCAAGCCAGCGCCGCACTAATTCACTACACCCCCGCGCCCTCCTGGTCGATCGGGGTGAGAACTGAAGTTAACAGAGAGAGTGACTATGCGGTGTACAGCGTGCACCCAACCTTGCTCGCCAAACGATGGTTTGGCCAGGACTACCAAGGTAACTTTTATCTTCATGGCGGTATCGGCATCGCTTCGGCAATACACGACAACATGCTGAATGATCAAATGGCCGTTTATGGGGGCGTAATGGCCGACTGGGAGACGCGCTCGCTTTTCGCCGGGTATCGGTCCCGCTACCTTGATGCAGGGCACTTCGGAGACCAGTTTATGCATGCCGCGCGCGTAGGGTTTGCGCCCTATGAGGGTGACAGCGGCGATCTACACACGTGGCTAATGCTAGAGATAGACCATCGTCCCGAGCATCAGGACCCGGTCACCGCAACGCCACTGGTCAGACTTTTCAAAGGCCCGCTTCTGCTGGAGATGGGCTACAACCTCACCGTGAATCAACCGCTACTCAATTTTACTTACCGCTTTTAACCCGAGGAATAGGAATTATGAAACTCAAATTACTCGCTGGTTTTCTTTCATTAGGGACATTGCTTTCTCTCGCGGTTAGCGCGCAAGAATATGACCAGCACGGCCATAACAGTGCAGAGACCGCCCAGCAGGATCATTCGGCCCACACTGATCATGCAGGTCACGACCATGGTGAAATAGCGGACGCAGCTGACGATGCCATGGCCACCGTTCGCGACAGTGATTCCCACGTAACGCTAACCCTAACGGAAAACATCAGCGCCGCTCTGGCAGAGGGTGGCGAGCCCATCGTTGCCGATGTTATGGGCGTGGTATGCGATTTTTGCGCATTGGCAATGAATAAAATCTTCAGCAAACGCGAGGAAGTCGCGGCAATGTATGTCGATCTCGACACAAAGGCGCTGAGTCTTGTCCTGGCACCAGGCGCAACCATGAGTGACGAGACAATCGCGGATTTAGCGGTTCAGGCCGGATACCGGATCGCTGCCGTGCGACGAGGCGATGAAGCGCTTGGGCAAACATCGTGAGAGGAGACTGGCGCGATAGCGTTGCACCGACGTTGGCGCTGTTTGGCAGCGCCTCGACCCTGCTGTGCTGCGCGCTACCGGCGTTACTGATTTCGCTGGGAGCGGGAGCCGTGATGGCCGGCCTCACTTCAGCAATTCCCGGCATCATATGGCTGTCGGCGCACAAAAATCTGCTATTCATTCTGTCGGGAATACTCATGAGCTTCAGCACCGCCCTGTGGTGGCAACAGAGAAGCGCACCGTGCCCACTTGACCCCTTGAAAGCGGTGGCGTGTGCGCGTCTTCGCCGCGTCAATGCGTGGCTGCTCTCAGGTGCCTGGCTGGCCTACCTTTGCGGGCTGTTTTTTGCCTATCTGTGGATCCTGATCGTTCAGTGATTTCCGCCCCTCCGGCTTGTCAGCGCAAACAAGTACAGGCCCAGAGCCGCCGTTGCGACCGCGAGCACTGAAAAACATTTGAGAAGCCATGTTCCCAAGGTGTCTCTGTCGGAGTAACTCATAATATGCAGCGACCAGAGAAAATCCCACCACCTCCATGCGTTATGCCTAACAGTAACCACCTCACCGGAGACCGCGTCTAAATAAGCCACCCGGCTCGGCTCCGCCGACTCCCACAATTTCCACAGGGGCAATGGCGCTCCCCGATACTCGCTGCCAACCACGGCTTCATCCACCCACTCCGCGCTGTCAGGCGACATCACTGTTCTGGCTGCACCCAAATCCAGTGCTTCCTCTCTGGACAGGGGGCGAACCAAAGTACCTGTTCGGTCACGCCACTCAATGCCGTTGGCGGAGCGCACCCCCACTATGAACTCGGCTGGCCTGCGCTGCAGCACTGTCAGTTGGGTGGCAACCACGGGGCTCACTAAAAAAGGCGAGGAGGCAAATTCGACCGCCTCGGGGTCCACTTTAAATTGATGCCCCCGAACATAATCAATATCGACAAAAGCAAAAAACACCCCGCTGATGGTCCACAGGAGTAGTTGAATCGATGTAATAAGGGCAACAGCTCTATGCCAGCGCCGGACTCTGCGCTGTCGGGCCAGTGGGGACTGCATACGAAGTTATCCCAAGAGAATCTGCTCGAATCATACATGGAAAGTTGGGAAAGAGATCGTCATGGCCTCGCCGGTTGGGCTACGCTCTACCTGCCCATCGGGAAGCTCCCTTAACATCGACTTATCGAGTCGTGCGACATAGCCACAGACCATTGCATCCAAAATATCGTCTTTGGACACGCCAGAGCGGAGTGGATGAGCATCAAGCTGTTCCATTAACTTCGCTACTGCCCGCCGCCCCATGCGCTTTTGCAAAAGTGCGAGCCTCTGAACATAGCCGGAGGCGGTTTTTTTGCTCTCACTCATGGGTACGCCACCTTGCAAGGCCGCAAAACACAGCTCTGGGTGCGCCTCGCGCCAGTTCGCACAGTACGCGCGATGAGCATGAAGGAGACGGGCCGTTTCTCTGATCTTGGGGAGCAAATAAAATGCCTGTTTACTGATTCCTCGACCATAGCGACGCTTACTCTCGGCATTCAGCTCCGCATAGCCACGCTCTTCCAGCGCGAAATGAGGAGGCGCTGGAAAAACGCTACTGCGGCGAGGGCCAAGGAGGCGCCGCGCCTCGGTGTCGCAGGCGCGCAGTCCCGTTTCTGACAAACCCACTGGGATATCGATGCAAACTCTGGCACTAGGGGCAATGAATGCCAAGCTGTCAGCTAAAGTGGTGAAAACCAGGGCGGACCATTTGCGGCCATCCCAGCCTATACACACCCATCCTCTCCGACAGCCGTCTAGACCCGCCGACAACAGTGGCCGAGTTGCACTTGAAGGCGACACCGGATCGAGAAGATGCTGACCGCTGAGGCTAGAAACGCGCGACCCTAACAGGCAAGCGGGTGAAACCGCGGATAAAGAGGTTACAGGTTCTCTCGGGCTCACCCGCCAATTCAATGGTCTTAAAACGCGCGAGCGCCTCCTCCCACAAGATTCTAAGCTGCATTTCCGCCAGTCGATTACCCATACACCGATGGATGCCTGCACCGAAGGACAAGTGACCTCTGACATTAGGACGATCTATCCAGAAATCATTGGGCCTATCAATTACGGTAGCGTCATAATTACCCGACACATACCACAACACGACCTTGTCGCCCTGACGAATATTTTGCCCTGCAAATACGGTATCCCGCGTCGCGGTACGCCGCATGTGAGGTAACGGAGTCTGGTAACGGATAATCTCAGAGACCATAGAGGGGATCAGTGCCGGCTGAGCGCGGACCTTGGCCAATTGCTCGGGGAACTGATTGAGAAAAACAACCCCGCCGGACATTGAGTTTCGCGTCGTATCGTTGCCACCTACGATGAGCAACATAATGTTGCCCATGTAAGTGAGAGGATCATCGACCATATTGGCGGTATTGGGATCGGCCTGAAGCATTCTGATCAGGTCAAAAGCCTCTTTGCCATCACCCTTCCGCTCGTGCCACAGCTCTGTAAAGCGCTGCAGACAGGCGGTCATGTGCTCAATGATAACTTCCCTGGAAACACCTTCACCTGCGGTAATACGTTCATCATTAGTGAACATATCTGACCACGCTGTCAGGTTGTTACGCTCTTCCCAAGGGTAATCAAACAGGGTCGCCAGCATTTTGGTCGTCAGATCCCGACTGACGAGCTTCACCCAATCAAAGGTCTCGTTCTCTGGGAGGCCATCCAAAACCGCCGCCGTTCGCTCTCTAATGAGAGATTCGAATTCTTTTAGATTTCTGGGCGCCACAACATGATGAACCGCGCGGCGCTGATCGTCATGCTGGGGCGGGTCCATGGCAATGAACATCTTCAGAATCATGTCCGGCTCGGGATCCAGAATAGCGATCGAGGGTTCAGAGGAGAAGGTTTCGGTGTCGCGCTCAATCGCTACAATGTCCTCGTAGCGCGAAACAGACCAGAATGGGCCAGCGGGGCTGTCTGACTGGTAATGCACGGGCGACTGCTCCCTCAACCGAGCAAATAGACCGTGCCAATAATCGAACTGAAACATGCGCGGATCGGCAATATCCAAATCAGATAGTGGAATGGCGCTGTAATCTGGAACCTCAGGCGCGACTTGCACATCCATAGACCTTACCTCTTCGATGGGTAGCCGACTGTAATTTTTGCAACGCTACATCTGAAATTCTGGTAGACGGACGGTGATGTCTGACATGCCTTCAGC
>JAYNNB010000017.1:0-1799 GCA_038112515.1 Luminiphilus sp. | reverse complement strand
TCGCCTGATACCTCAACGAAGCAGTGGCATGTTCCACAAATAGCGCCACCGCCACAGTCTGCATCAATACCGGGGACATCGTGCTTCAGTGCGGTTTCCATCAGGGACAGTCCTACGTCCCCATCGACCATTCGCTCAGAGCCATCGTGTTGAATAAATGTGACCACGGTCATAGTGTCTGCCTTCCTCCGGCTAAAAATACTTCTGATTGACGCAGACTGTATCACCCCGCCGCGTAACAATCCTCAACCTCAGCACTGAAGCCTCAGGCATTGGCGACCTGACTCGCCTCGAAAGCCTCGTGAAAAGCGGCCAACATGCTCTGCTCATGGCTTTGCGCCTCTGAGGTATCAAGAGGTCGCTCGAGCTTTGCCCAGTCGATATCTCCATCATCCGTCATGGCCTCATACTCCAGAATACCCAGTTCTTCAAACTTCGGTCTGATTCGATCAGTGAGCAGACCAATTCTGCGCAAGTTAGGGACCACGCGTTGAAAAAGTAAATTGCGGAATGTAGACATAACAAAGCCGTCGAGCACCTTTCGGCGGCTCTCTTCGACGTCCCAGCCAAAATGCCGGAAAACATCGGTCGCAACCAAACGCTCTCGACTGATAGCGCAGGCTTCAAAAGCGAACAAGGCGCGCTCCTCCCGCTCTTCCTCCGTGAGCGTTTTGACATACTCTTCAAGGTAATTGACACCAAACGTCACATGACGGGCTTCATCCCGGGTGACCAGATAGACAATATCTTTCAAAACCGGATCAGGCGTGGTCTCCCGGGTGGTGTTGAAAGCCGACAGCGCCAATCCTTCAATAACAATCTGCATGCCGATGAACTTAAGATCCCATCTAGGATCGGTGAGAATTTTATCGATAATGCTATTTAAGTGCGTATTAATCGGATACATCAGACCAATGCGTTTTTGGATGTATTGATTAAAGACCTCGACATGGCGCGCCTCATCGAATGTTTGCGAGGCTGCATATAGCTTCGCGTTAAAGGTGGGCGCACAGGAACACAACTGACTGGCGACCAAGAGCGCTCCCTGTTCTCCATGCAGAAACTGGGAAAGGCTCCAGGCGTTCATATGAAGCCAGAACTCGTCCCTTTCTTTCTCCGAGAGCGCCAGGTAGGGGGGATAGTCATGCAGGTTCATCATTTCTGCCGCACGCTCTTCCACGGGCCAGGGGCGGTCCCAATCAATGTCCATCTGAGGATCCCAATTGAGTTGCTTGCCTAGCTCGTAGAGTTTTTTTATGCGGTCATCCTGCACTGAGTAATCCCAGTTATACGCCCCTGTAAGAGGCGTTTGAAAAATCTGCGCGACGTGGTCAACGTCGGCACTGGTCAGTACATCCTCGAGATCTGGACTGTCTGTTGGATAATCAGGATTAGGAAAACGCTGAATTTTTCGAGGTGTTTCCTCGTTCCACGATATTTTCATAACCATTGCTCCGATCGATACGCTCACATCATCCAACCAGAAGGCTCCCTAACTCAAGGTGATACCTTGCCAAATAAAGGTCATTTATGGCCAAATGTCGCCATGGAGACCTCGACACCGGCCCAATATCTGCTGATTCTGATCGGCATCGTTTTGCAGCGCGGTTGCTCGCTGGATGCGATCTGCGAGGGAACCAATCTCTCCCTTGAGGAGCTGGGTCAGACCGGCACCCGGGTAGGAGAACCCGAAGCAGACAAGATCGTGTCCAACGCGCTGCAGGTGACCGGTGACGCGGCTCTCGGATTGGAGGTGGGGCAGCAAATCAATCTTGCCGCTCACGCTGTGGTAGGCCAGA
>JAYNNB010000016.1:0-34082 GCA_038112515.1 Luminiphilus sp. | reverse complement strand
ACCACCGACACGAGGATTTTCAATCCACTGCTCTACCGACTGAGCTACCTGGGCATTAAAAGGCGTACAGCGCGAAGGCCGCGTATTAAACCCGTGCGCTCACCATGCGTCAAGTAAGCCTGCTAGGCAGAAGCGGCGTTCTTCTCAAGCGAGGGTGATTTATCCATAACCACACCCTCATCGTCGTGATGTTCAGAAGCGAGCAGCGCGTAGATTGCGGGCAACAGGAGTAGGGTGAACAGCGTACCGATTGCCATACCGATCACCAGCACAAAGCCGATGCTGTTGCGGGCCATGGCACCTGCACCTTCCACCAGCACCAGCGGGAAATGGCCCAGCACAGTTGCGCCCGTTGTCATTAATACCGGCCTCAGTCGGCTCATCGAGGCCGCCCTGATGGCTTCGAGCTTGGTAAGGCCCTCTACCTGCGCCTGATTGGCAAATTCGACAATCAGAATCGCATTTTTGGAGATCAGCCCCACCAGTGTGATCAGCCCCACCTGAGAATAAATATTGATGGTGGTAAAGCCTGTGAAGGTGATCACCATTGCGGCGAACAATGCGAGCGGTGCAGAACCCAGCAAGATGATCAGTGGATCCCTGAAGCTGTCAAACTGCAAAGCCAGTACGAGAAAAACCATAATCAGTGAAGCGCCCAGAACGTTCACCATAGTGTTTCCTTCACGCCGAATCTCCCGCGACTCTCCGGTGTAATCAAGCACATAGCCAGGTGGCAGAATTTCTTGCGCCAGCGCCTCGATGCGGCTCAACGCCTGCTCCTTGGTATAGCCGGGAATGACACCGCCGAAGAGTTGAAAGCTGTTTTTTTGTTGAAATCGCGTAAGCGCGCGCGGCTCGGTGCGTCGTTCCAGCGTGGCGAAAGCGCCGAAGGGTACTTGTTCACCAGAAGGCAGCGTTATCGGAGTGTCGAGCAGGGCCTCTGGCGAGGTCTTGAGGCGGCGTTCCAGCATCGGTATAACGCGGTACGCGCGTCCGCGTTCGTCGTAGCGGGTCACGTACCCCTCTGAGACAAACAAGCTCATTTGTGAGGTGACTTCGTTGAGGGTCATGCCGAGATCGGCGAGACGATTTTTATCGAGTTTGTACTCAACCGAGAGCAGATCCAACCGCAAACTGGTATCAAAGTACAGAAACAAACCGGATTGCTGCGCTTTTTCGACCATCGCCAAGGCATAAGCCCGCATCTCTTCCGCGGTTTCGGATGAAGTGACGGCAACCTCCAAGTCAAATCTGCCTGCGGTGGGCAGAGCGGGGTTGGTCGCAGGAAAGGCGCGCACCGAGGCGACGTTGGCAAGATCGGTACGGATCTCTGGTAGCAACATCTGGGTACTTTTTTCTCGCTGGTCTGGCGATACAAATTCATGACCGCCATAGCCGCCGGAGGGGCCCATGGCTTGCCAGATATAAGTAGTTTCAGGGCGTTCCATCAAGACGGCTACCGCATCCACAAAGCCTTGGAGCGTCTCCTCGATAGCGGACTCCGGCGCGGCATCCACCACGAGATTGATCGCGCTTTGATCCTCTACCGGTGCCAGTTCCTTCAGCGAGAACAGGTACAGTGGCGGGATAAGCAATGTGAAGAAAAGGCCGGCGGCGATCAGTTGATGGCGCCAGCGTAAAGAGAAGTCGACCAATTTCCCGTAATGGTTCGAGATGATCTCAAAGCGCTGATTGACCCAGCGACTCATTCGAGTTTCGTGCCCTTTATCCGGACAAACCCATGCACTCATGATTGGTGAGAGCGTCATGGCAACGAATCCCGAGATCAGTACCGCGACGGCTAGCGTGAAGGCGAATTCCCGAAATAGCACGCCTGATAACCCCGACAGAAACCCGATCGGCGCATAAACAACCCCCAAGGTAATCGTCATGGCAATAATCGGTGAGAGTAGCCGACGTGAGGAAGCCAGAGCGGCCTGCCTTCGGGACATGCCGTCGCGCAAATGACGCGCGACGTTTTCTACCACCACAATGGCATCGTCCACGACCAGACCAACCGACAGCACAACCGCGAGAATGGTCAACAGGTTTAACGAGAAACCCATCAATGACATGGCCGCTGTGGCGCCCAGTATCGAAATGGGGATTGTCAGGAGCGGCACCAGCGCACTGCGCATCGATCCCATCAAGGCGACGACGACGAGTCCTACCAGGAGGACCGTTTCGCCGAGCGTTAGGAAAATTTCCTTCACGGCTTCACGCATGTACCGCGAGTTGTCGAAGGGAATCGTTAATTCCAGATCGTCGGGCAAAGTGGCGTTGATCTCCTCCACCGCCTCGTACACGCGGTCACCCACTTCAATTTCACTGGTACCGGGTTCTGGATAAACCGGGATGAAAACCACGCGATCCTGGTTGTAGCGAGAGATGCGGGATATCTCCATCGTACCCACTTCCACATCGGCAACATCACCCAGGCGAATCTCGACACCACCCTCTCGGCGGATCAGCATGTTGGCAAAGTCCGCTGGTGACTTTGCCTCGCTGTTTGTCTGCAGATTGATGCGTTGGGAGGCGCTCTCGGCTTGCCCAAAGGTACCGATGACGTTGTTGCGCCTGAGGGTTGCGTAAATGTCATCGGCATCGACATTCAAGGCGCTCATCCGCCAGGGATTCAGCCAAATGCGCATGGCCTGCGGCAGCCCATAGTTCACGGCTCGCTGCACATCGGGTATCGCGGAGAGACGGGGCAGTATTTCCCGTTGAATGATGTCGCTGACCTCGGCGTAGGTGCGCGTTGGCGGTATCAGCACACCGAGGTAAAAACTGGCATACGGGGTGTCGGCTCTGCTGACGTCAATGGAGGGGTCCTCGGTGCCTTCCGGGAGTTCAAATCGAATCTGGCTCAAACGGGTAGAGAGTTCAGCAAGCGCCTTGGTGGTATCTTCATTGAGCCTTAACCACAGCGTGACAGTACTGGTCCCCGCCGTGGTGACCGATTCGACATAGTCGAGGCCGGGCACGCTGCTGGCAACCCGCTCAATGGGCTCGGTAACAAAGCCCTGAACCGTCTCGGCGCTGGCTCCCGGGTAGGCGGTGACAATAGCGATAGAAGAGCTCTCGATCACTGGAAAAGAAATGACCGGAAGATTGATCGCAGAGCGAAAGCCCACCAGTAGCAAGCCGATGCAGAGAACAATGGCTACCACCGGCCGCTGGATAAAAATATCCGTCCAGCGAGGGCGTTGCGTGAGATCGGTCACCCTCGGATCGCCGCCGGCTGAATGCTGACCAGAATGTTGTCTTTCAGCTTAAAGGCGCCTTGGTCAGCGACTCGGTCGTTAACTTGAAAGTCACCACGGATAAAAAAGCGACTGTTTTTTTCGCCGCGCACCTCTACCCGCTTGAGGGCCGCACGGTGAGGCAAGTGGTCACCGGTATCCGATTCCTCAATGACAAAAATGTGGGCGCCTTCGGGATCCCACCGCACGCTGCGCGCTGGGACCGACATCAAGTTTTCGCCAGGTCCTGTCGAAACAACGACCTGGACCAATGCACCATGTTTGAGCAGCGAAGCCTCTATTTGGGCGCGCACGTCGTAGGTGCGCGCACCCTCAGAGAATGCGTCCGACACCGCGATCACGGTTGCTGTGCCGACGACAGAGCCCGCGATGTCTCGGATTTGCACGCTGTCGCCGAGTCGCAAGGTGGCCAATCCTTGAGGGACTTTGAAGTCAATCCACCGAATCGGCGTTAAACCGGTGAGCGTCGTCAGGACCTCGCCGAAGCGCATCAAATCACCGGGGCGCTGCGGGTAGATACCGAGGGAGCCGGTAAAAGGCGCGCGCACCGTCATCCGGCTCAGTCTGGCATTGAGAACTGCAATTTGCGCTTTCAGTGACAGGCTTCTCGCTTGCAAGGTATCCAATTGATCCTGCGATACCAGCGAGTCTGCTTCTAGCGTGCGATTGCGCTGTAGCTGCATGTCGACCAGCGCCAAATCGGCTTCGAGGGCGGTACGCTGCGCCTCGAGGTCATCATCGAATAGCACCAATATGCGCTCACCCGCGGGGACCACCTCGCCGCTTTGGTAGGGCAGTTCGACGATGCGACCCGCCATCTCCGCGGAGATCACGAGATGTTCTGGGGAGCGCACCGTGCCGCTAATGAGCCGCGTAGGCTCCCAGGTATCGGCACTGACTTTTGCAACGGTGATCGATTCGGATGGGGGTGGGAAGCTCTCCATAAACGCCATGGCTTTGGAAATCTGCACAAACTTGATGCCCGACAACGCCGCAGTCACCGAGAGGCAAACAATTATTGTGAGGATCCAGGGGTGCTTTCTCATAACGCAGCGTCTATTAGTCGGGGGATCATGGCATTGGCAGCTTGAACACCATCAGATGAGGCCGTCGGATGTCCGGAAAGCCTAGTCGGTGGGAGGAACATAACCCTCGGCCTGATCAAAGTCTTCGCCCGCAAGAAATTTATCCATCTCGCCCATCAGATATTTCCTCGCCTCCGGGTCCATGAGGCTCAGGTGCTTTTCGTTGATCAGCATCGTTTGATGGCTCTGCCACTCCAGCCAGGCTTTTTTAGAAACGTTATCGAAAATATCCTGCCCTTTAGGGCCCGGCAACGGCGCTCGCTCAAGACCTTCTAGCGCCTCACCATAGCGGCGGCATTTCACCGTTCTTGCCATCCCTCACTCCTCGTTTAGCGGTTCTTTTCCCAGCCGCTCCAGAAGCCGGACAATCGGTGCCGGCAGGCCCACTGAGGGCGGCGGGTGCAAACTGAACCACTGCAGGCCGTCAGCGTCAACTTTTGCGGGGCTCTTGCTGCCTTGTTTTGCCGGAATGTGCGCTCGCAAGGGGATCGCTTCGAGCTTGAAGTGAGTAAAGGTGTGCCGAAAGCCGGCGCCAGTGTGGTGCGCACTCGGTGGGACATCAAGCGTATTGACTATCCATGCGGCGGCCTCTGCTTCAGAAGTAAATTCCGGTGGCGCCCAAAGCCCACCCCAGATTCCCTTGGCGGGGCGTTTCTGCAGGAGCACTTCACCTGACTGACTCGTAACAACAGAAAACCAACTGCGTTTTATCGGAAGGGCTTTGGCGGGCTTTTTGCCAGGGTATGCCGCTTGACGACCCGCTTTTGCGGCTTGGCAACCCGTGCTGAGAGGGCAGGCAGTGCACCCGGGTCGGGTGCGGGTGCAACACGTCGCGCCCAGGTCCATGATGGCCTGCGTGTAGTCTGCGACGCGCGCTGTTGGGGTATGTCGCTCTGCACACTGCCAGAGGCGATCACTGACTGCACTGCGTCCGGGCCATCCGTCAATCGCGTGATACCGAGCGAGCACGCGCTTTACATTGCCATCCAGAATCGGTGCTCGCACGTCCATTGCCAGGGACAAAATCGCGCCCGCCGTGGAGCGACCGATGCCGGGCAAGGACATCAATCCGTCCAGGTCCTTAGGAAAATGGCCACCATGCAGAGAACAAATCTGTTGGGCGCACCGATGCAGATTGCGCGCACGCGCGTAATAACCGAGTCCGGTCCAAAGATGCAGCACTGCGTCCTCCGGTGCCGCCGCGAGGGCCTCTACAGTGGGAAAAGCCGAGAGAAAACGCTGATAAAACGGGATGACGGTTGTGACTTGGGTTTGCTGCAGCATGATTTCTGAGACCCAGACCCGGTAAGGCGATCTGTCCTCCTGCCAGGGCAAATTTTTTCGGCCATATTGGTCAAACCAATCAAGAAGTGGTGCAGCGATGGATTCTTGCGTCGTCATGAAGTGGTAAAGCTTCGCAATGAAGTAACGGGTCTCTTTCTATACAATGGCGCCCCTAGTGTAGCGCCCGACGCGCGGTATCGCCGTGGCCCCGGAGAAATAGCATGAGTCAGTCCCAGACAGGTGTTCGTTCGGCGACGATTAGCCGCGAGACCCTTGAGACCCAGATTACGGCGACCTTGTGCCTTGATGGCACCGGTCAGTGCAAACTCGACACCGGGCTGCCCTTCCTTGAGCATATGCTCGATCAGATTGCTCGCCATGGACAGGTAGACCTCGATATTTTGGCAAAGGGTGATCTGCACATTGACGCACACCACACAGTGGAAGATATCGGCATTACGCTGGGGCAGGCTTTTTATGAAGCCATTGGCGACAAGCGTGGGATCGTGCGTTATGGACACGCTTATGTGCCGCTGGACGAGGCCCTATCGCGCGTGGTGCTCGACTGCAGCGGCCGGCCCGGGCTTGAATTTCACGTGCCTTTTACCCGCGCTAAGGTCGGCGAGTTTGACGTCGATCTGATCGTGGAGTTTTTTCAGGGGTTTGTGAATCACGCCAAGGTAACGCTGCATATCGACAACTTGCGTGGCCATAATGCCCACCATCAGGCGGAAACCGTTTTTAAAGCTTTCGGTCGGGCGCTGCGCATGGCCGTAGCACACGATGCCGGTTTACAGGGTGTCAGTCCCTCTACCAAAGGGGTGTTGTAGCTCGTGACCCAACGGGTTGCCGTGATCGATTACGGCATGGGAAATTTGCACTCAGTCGCGAGTGCCATGGAGCATGTGGGCGCCGCGGAGGTGATCGTGGGTCATGACCATGATGCCATTCGTGCGGCCGACCGCGTTATCTTTCCCGGAGTAGGTGCTATCCGAGATTGTCTGACGGCTATTCGCGATCTGGGATGCGATCGGTTGCTGGATCAGGCCTTTAGGATCGACAAAAAGCCGGTGCTTGCGATTTGCGTGGGTATGCAGGCTTTGATGACCCACTCGGAAGAGAACGGTGGGGTGGACTGTCTCGATGTGGTTCCGGGCAAGGTGGTTTTTTTCGGTGACCCTCATCGGGCCGCATCCGGTGAACGGCTTAAGGTGCCGCACATGGGTTGGAATCGTGTTACACCCACCAGGCCACATCCTCTGTGGCAGGGCATCGAGCCAGGTGCGCGGTTTTATTTTGTGCACAGCTATCACGCGGTGCCTGACGACACCGACGTCACGGCTGCGCACTTCGAATACGGCTTGAAGGGGTGTGCTGCTATCGCCAGAGACAATTTGTTCGCCACCCAGTTTCACCCTGAAAAAAGTCACGAGGCCGGGTTGCAGTTACTCAGAAATTTTCTGACATGGGATGGGCAATGCTAGTCATACCCGCCATCGATCTGAAGGACGGCCAGTGCGTCAGGTTGCGTCAAGGCGACATGGCAGACAGCACGGTGTTTTCCGATGACCCCGTTGCCATGGCGGAAAAGTGGTATGCAGAAAGTGCGAGACGCCTGCACATCGTCGATCTCGATGGCGCTTTTGCCGGCAAGCCGGTTAATGCGGGGATTATCGAGTCGATCTCAAAAGCGCTGCCCGATTTGCCGATTCAAATCGGCGGCGGCATCCGCAGCTTGGATACCATCGCGCATTATCTCGAGGCAGGTGTGCGATACGCGATTATTGGCACCATGGCGGCGAAAAACCCCGATTTTGTGCGTGAGGCCTGTGCTGCCTTTCCGGACCATATCATCGTGGGCATTGATGCTCGTGGCGGTCGTGTCGCCGTTGAGGGTTGGGCCAGCGAGAGCGAGATCGAGGCCACCGATCTCGCCAAGCGCTTCGCCGACGCAGGCGTTCATGCGGTGGTTTATACCGATATTGACCGCGACGGCATGATGCAGGGAGTCAATGTCGAGTCGACGGTGGCGCTGGCAAAATACGCCGGGTTACCGGTGATTGCATCAGGGGGTATCAGTAGCCTCGCCGACATAGAAGCATTGATGGTTTATGCGTCGCAGGGGATATGCGGCGCCATCACCGGGCGCGCGATCTATGAGGGGGCGCTCGATCTGAATGCGGCGCAGGCCATGGTTGACGCATTCTTGAGTAGCGATTGATGGCGCTGGCAAAGCGCATTATTCCCTGTCTCGACGTTGATCAGGGTCGCGTTGTAAAGGGCGTCAATTTCGTGGGTATCCGCGATGCCGGAGATCCCGTGGAAATCGCCCGACGCTACAACGAAGCGGGCGCAGACGAGATCACTTTTCTGGACATCACTGCCAGTCACGAAGAACGGGATACGACGGTGCATACCGTGGAGCAGATTGCGCGAGAAGTGTTTATCCCGCTCACCGTTGGCGGTGGCATCCGTTCACTGCAGGATATTCGCACTATGCTCAACGCCGGTGCCGATAAAGTCAGTATCAATACGGCGGCAATTCTGCGCCCCGAACTTGTGGCGGATGCGGCGGCGCGTTTTGGATCCCAGTGTATTGTCGTAGCGATCGATGTGAAGCGGGTGTCGGCCGAGGATGCCGATCCCCGTTACGAGTTATTTACCCACGGTGGACGAAAACCCACGGGTATTGAGGCGGTTTCCTGGGCGCAAAAAATGGCAGCGTTGGGCGCGGGCGAAGTTTTGCTGACGAGTATGGACCGCGACGGAACCCGAGACGGATTTGAGCTCACGATAACTCGGGCGATCACCGATGCGGTGGATATTCCTGTGATTGCCTCAGGTGGAGTGGGAACCCTGCAGCACCTCGCCGATGGCGTGACTCAGGGTGGAGCAGACGCCGTGTTGGCGGCCAGCATCTTTCACTTTGGTGAGTACACCATTGGCGAAGCCAAGCAGTTTATGGCTGATCAGGGCATCACCATGCGCCTTTGAGTCGCGATGCCTCATCGCGGTTTTTTTCTATTTTTGTAGGGCGACGGTGTCGGCGTCGTCTGCTCCATCAGTCGGCGCCGCAGGTGCCGTTAGTAGATTAATGCCCCGCAGCAGAGTGAGGGCCTCGTAAAGCTGATTGTCGTTATTGCGCAGTGCTGTCAGTGACTCGCTCTCCGATTGGGCATCAACGGCGTCCTCTGCCGCGAGGCTTCCCTGTAGGTCGGCCTCTTTCGCGCGTCGGTTAGACTCAACGCTCTTGACCTCGGCCCGTTCGACGACAATGTCTGGAACGATGCCCTCCGCCTGAATAGAGCGGCCATTAGGGGTGTAATAGCGCGCCGTAGTGAGCTTAACCGCGCGGGTATCAGATATCGGTAGGATGGTCTGCACTGAGCCCTTGCCGAAACTCCGCGTGCCCATGATGACGGCCCGCCGTCGGTCCTGCAGCGCTCCCGCAACAATTTCCGAGGCACTGGCAGAGCCGCCGTTAATGAGCACCACAATGGGTAGCCCATCGAGCATGTCTCCCGCCGCTGCTTCGTAAGATTCAGCCGCCTGGGGGTGGCGCCCCTCTGTGTAAACGACCAAACCACCATCGAGTACAGCGCCCGCCATGTCGACACTCGCTCCCAGTACCCCGCCGGGGTTGTTACGCAGATCGAGGACGACGCCCTTCAATGTGCTTTCAGCCACCGCTTTTTCGAGAATCGCGATGGCCTCTTGGCCGGTATCTTTCTGGAATTGTGACGCGCGCAACCACAGATAGCCTGACATCAGTTCTCTGCTACGCACGCTGGGGACTTTGATAATGTCGCGGATCACCGTGACCTCAAAGGGTTCGGCAACCCCGCGTCGCCCGATCGTCAGCAATACCTCGGAGCCAGTGGGTCCTCGCATCAGGTCCACCGAACGATCGACCGGAAGGTCGCGTATAGAGTCGCCATCGATCTTGAGAATCACGTCACCGGCCAGCAACCCGGCATCTTCAGCGGGAGAGCCGTCAATGGGTGCAATGATGGTGATGTAACCGCCATCCTGTCCTATTTCGATACCGAGGCCACTGAACTCACCCTGTGTTGTTTCCTGCAGTGAGTCGTAGGCCTTCTCTTTTAAAAATACGGAGTGGGGATCAAGCCCCGACAGCATGCCCTGTACAGCGAGCTCGAACAGCTCGCTGTCTGGCACGGACTCCACGTAACCTTGCCGGATTTGGTTGAACACATCGGCGAACATCTGCAGCTCCTCAAGCGGCAAATGTTGACGCGCTTCGCTATTTCCCTGATGCGGATCTTCTGGCGCGTCAGTTGCTTCTTCGGCGCCGACGGGCAGCGCCAGTATCGAGATTAATAGCCCTACAACGGATAATCGGGGAAACGCGGTCATAGGTGACACCTGAGCGAATAGGGCCGCTATGTTAACTGATTCCGCTGGCAACACTCAGCGTCGAAACCAATCGGCCGGATCGACGGGTTCACCTTGATGGCGGATTTCAAAGTACAGGCCGCTCACATCACTGCCGCCGCTGGCGCCAGCCCGACTCAGTATTTCGCCAGCGCTTACCCAATCGCCGACCGCGCGCAACAGGCTATGGTTTTGTGCGTAAAGGGAGAGCCAGCCGTCCCCATGATCTACCACCAATAACAGCCCCTGACCCCGCAGCCAATCGGCAAAGATTACCCGGCCACCGTGAACGGCCCGCACCGGATTCCCCTGTTCGGCGGGGATCAGCCAGCCGCGCCAGCGCAGATCGGCATTGCGAACGGCGCCAAATCTATTCAGGGGTTTGCCTTGAATCGGCATCTCGAGTTTGCCTTTCAGGGTGGCGAAAGGCTGTGTCACAGGCAGTTTGGGAAGAGCCATTGCCTGTAGATTTTCGAGCAGCGTATTGAGCCGCTCTCGGTCTTGTATCAGGTTGTCGAGTTGTCTTTGATCCTGCGCTAGCTGGCTGTTGATGCGTGCGATGGTCTGCCGGCGCGCCGCTTGTTGCGTTGCCAGTTGTTCCCGGGTTTCGGCGATGGCAGTCGTGCGCTGTGTTAGATCCTGTTCGCTGCGCTCGATGTCGCTCACTTGCGACGCAATTCTCTCGAGTCCGCGCTGATAGCCCGCGATGTTGTTCTGTTGTGCTTGCAGTATCAATTGGTAGTAGGCCAGAAGCCGGGCGGTTGTTTGCGGGTCCTGATCGCCCAACCACACCCGCAAGCCCCCACCTTGTTGCAGCAGCCATAATTGCCGTATGCCTTCTTCAATATCGGTTTCGAGCTGAGCTTGATCGTCTTTGAGCCGGCGGTTCTCACTGAGCAAAGACGACAATGTTTCCTGAATGACCTGCTTTTCGCTTAACAATTCGGTCAACTGTTGGTCGAGGCTGCCAATCAATTGCTCGGTGTCGCGCAAGTCATCCTGCAGATCATCGCGCGCCTCTCCTTGGGCATCGAGCTGGGCCTGGATCGCGGCGATGTTTGCCTTCAGCGCGGAGAGCTCAGATTCAGCCCTCTCAGTCTCTGTCGAGGACTGACCGCTCACATAATGGCTCGCTACCAGTAAGAGAAGACCTGTGAGATTGGCGAGGCGACCCATCGTCTATGTTCGCTCCCCAAACATGGTGCTGATTCAGTTGATCAGCAGGCTGCGCCCGGACATGGCCTCGGGAATGGCAATGTCCATCATATCTAGCAGGGTCGGAGCAATATCTGCGAGGATTCCGCCCTCGGGGTCGAGCTGTCTCGCCCGATTACCCAGATAGACCAGAGGTACCCGCTCCGTGGTGTGCTGAGTGTGGGGCTGCTGATTCTCGTAATCGCGCATTTGCTCGCAGTTACCGTGGTCCGCGGTAAGAAGGCCCTCGCCGCCGTGCTCAGAAAGTGCGGACACAATGCGACCGAGACAAAGATCCAGTGTTTCAACGGCGGTAACTGCCGCTTCAAAATTGCCGGTATGACCCACCATGTCGCCATTGGCAAAATTGACGACGATAAAATCGTATTGTCCTGTGGCGATGGCTTCGACCAGCGTATCCGTGACCTCGTGCGCGCTCATCTCAGGCTTCAGGTCATAGGTCTGCACTTCGGGAGAGGGGATAAGAACCCGCGTTTCACCGGGGAAAGACGCCTCACGCCCGCCACTGAAGAAAAAGGTGACGTGAGCGTATTTTTCTGTTTCGGCAAGACGGAGCTGTGTCCGGCCTTGTTCCGATAGCACTTCGCCAAGACTCGCGTCCAGACTGTCAGGGGGAAATGCGACAGGGCAGTTAAGTGCGGTTGAATAGGCTGTGGTGGCGACAAATTTGATCTCTGCGTGCGAACTGCGGGCAAAAGCGTTAAACGCCGGATCTATCAGCGCCTGAGCCAGTTGGCGCGCTCTGTCGGCCCTGAAGTTCATAAAGAGCACGGCGTCACCGTCTCTCAGCGCCACGGACTCACCGATGCGAGTGGGCGGAACAAATTCATCGTCTTCGCCGCGGGTGTAGGCGTTTTGCAGCGCGTCGAGTGCGGTTAGGGCATGTTCGGGGGCATCGCCTGCGGCGATAAGATCATAGCTGCGCTGAATACGTTCCCAGCGATTATCCCTGTCCATCGCCCAATAGCGGCCATGCACAGAGGCTACTCGGCCTACACCGATCTCAGTCAGGACTGCCTCCAGCCGTTCCAACGATCCGGTGGCGCTACGTGGTGGCGTATCCCGACCATCCAAGAAAGCATGAAAGTAAAGCTCCCGTGCGCCGCGTGCCGCCGCCAATCGCAATGCCGCGAAAATATGCGCTTCATGGCTATGCACGCCGCCGGGCGATAGCAATCCCATGATATGTACGGCGTTGCCAGAATTGATTGCGTTATCGATCGCATCAAGATAGGCCGGGTTTTGCGCAAATTCACCCGAGGCAATTGCCTGATCAATGCGAGTAATGGATTGATAGACAATTCGGCCCGCACCCAAACTCATGTGGCCCACCTCGGAGTTGCCCATTTGACCTTCCGGTAGTCCGACATCCAGGCCTGAGCCGGAAACCAACGTATGGGATGACTGGGCAACCAGCATATCCAGGTGGGGTGTATTTGCCGCGAGGATTGCATTGTCCTCGCGCGCTTCTCGGTGGCCAAAACCATCGAGGATGACGAGCAGGGTTGTATGACGTGATTGCGACAACGGGCAAAACTTCAGGCTACGAAGAGCGACCAGTTTAGCGTGCCCAGCACCTGCTGGCATCTCTCTTATCCGTTAAGATCGGGGCTTCGCGACTGTCGCCACTTCGAGGCCGATGATATGGTGCGACTATCGGGACACAAAGATTCCAACATCCTTGGCTGAATCCGGAGGAGCTCTCGTTACATGGATGCGTCTTCCACGACAATAACCCCAGCCAATGCGGAAGCCGGGCGACTTCTGCGGTTAGCAACCCATCTCTCGGTATCCGTTGCCCTGATTCTGATTGTAGCCAAAGCCTATGCCTGGTGGATGACTGATTCAGTAGCCATTCTGGCGTCACTGGTTGATTCTCTGATGGACGCAGGAGCGTCTTTACTGAATCTTTTTGCTGTGCGGTATGCACTCGCGCCCGCTGATGCCAGTCACCGATGGGGCCACGGCAAGGCCGAGGCGATCGCGGGATTGGGTCAGGGTGTCTTCATCCTCGGATCGGGTTTTTTCCTGGTCAGTGAGGCGGTCAATCGATTAATGAATCCCGCACCCGTCACCGCCTTTTCGGTGGGTATCGGCGTTATGGTACTGACTATCGTGCTCACAGCAGCTTTGGTCGCCGTGCAAAGTAGCGTAATTCGTCGCACACGATCCGCAGCCATTCGCGCAGACTCGCTGCACTATCGCGCCGATTTGCTGACCAACGCGGCAGTTCTGGCGGCCCTGGTGCTCGCGCATTTTGGCTGGCCTGGTGTGGATCCCCTGTTTGCTGTGGCCGTGGCGGCTTATACCTTGAAGGCGGCCTGGGACATCATCCGCGATGCCCTAAGTGAGTTACTCGATCAGGAACTGCCGGAGACCCGGCGGCAGGAAATTATCGCTGTTGCGAGTGGTCATCCCCAAGTGCGTGGTGTTCATGACCTGCGCACGCGCAGTGCTGGTCGGGTGGATTTCATCGAGTTGCACCTGGAGCTCGATGACCACATGCCACTAATGGTGGCGCATGAGGTGAGCGATGCGGTTGAGGAAGCCCTTGTTGAGCTTATCCCCCATGCAGATGTCATGATTCATCTCGACCCTGTAAGCCTCTCAGAGGAGCTGCTCGACGACAAAATCGAAGCGGTCGAAAATGCCGGTCTTCAGAGCTGACTGGAGGCGGTCCTACTGAACCGATATACTCGCGCACCGCGTGGGCGGCGGTCGCGGGTTTTTAAGCAACGAATGAGAGAGCCGTCTCAGCCACAGCTGCGAACCGATAGGGTCAGATTAGAGTGTGTCGAGTGCGATGATATTTCAGTTCATGGCAGAACAATGGGTGTTGATCGCCGCTCTGGCGACGACATTGACCATGCTGGTGCTTCACGAGAGCCGCAAAGCGGGGCCGTCATTGTCAATTAGTGAGGCGGTCCAGTTGGTTAATAATGAAGCGGGCGTTTTTCTGGACATCAGAGAAGCGCAGGAATTTACGCGTGGCCACATCACGGCGGCAGTTAACATCCCCTTGGCGTCACTGGGCAATCGAATTGACGAATTGGAAAAGTTCAGGGAAAAACCCATAGTGGTGGTGTGTAAAATGGGTCAGTCTGCGGGATCTGCCACCAAAACGCTGAGACTGCAGGGTTTCACAAGAGCTCAAAAGTTGGCCGGCGGGATGATGGAGTGGGACGCCCAGAAGCTTCCCGTTGTCTCCCAGTGAGCGATGTCCTTATTTTTACCACGCGGTGGTGTCCTTTTTGTATACGCGCAAAGGCGCTGCTGGATAGAAAGGGCATTGTGTATCAGGAAATAGCGGTCGATGGCGATGCCGAGGCTCGGCAACAAATGGCAGAAGCAGCCGGGCAAACATCGGTGCCGCAAATCTGGATCGGCGGCCAGCATATAGGCGGCTGTGATGAATTGTATGGTCTGGAGCGTTCCGGCGCCTTGGATCCATTACTTGCCGTTCAGGCGGGTTAAATAGCAAAGACTTGAAGCAAAAGGAGAGCCATCATGGCTGAAGAACAGGCGGCCGCGCAGGGTGAGGCGGCACAACAGCAATTTGTGACACAGCGGATCTATACCAAGGATATCTCCTTTGAATCACCGATTGCGCCCGATGTATTTCGAAGGGAGTGGAAACCCGCTGTCAACGTAGACCTCAATACCAAGAGCAGTCGCTTCGACGAGGAAGGGAATCATGAGGTGGTGCTCACACTGACAATCACCGCCAAGTTAGAAGATCAGACAGCCTTTCTTGTAGAAGTGCAGCAGGCGGGTATTTTTTTCGTGGCGGGCATAGAGGGAGATGCCTTGCGCCAGCTATTGGCGACGGTTGCGCCGACCATTCTCTTTCCCTACGCCCGCGAGGCCATCGACAATCTCGTGGTTAAAGGAGGCTTCCCTCCGCTGATGATTGCTCCGGTCAACTTTGATGCACTGTTCAGGCAGGCGGTAGCGCAACAGGCGGCGGGTGCACCCGGAGAGGAGTCAGAGGCGCCGCAGGGGACTGCGACCCACTAATTCCAGCCGGCACTCAGTGTGTGGCGGTATCCAGATCTTTGATTTTTCGGGTGAGGGTATTGCGACCCCACCCGAGCAGTTCTGCCGCTTCGGCCTTTCGCCCGCCCGTGTGCCGAAGCGCTGCCTCGATCATAATGGACTCAAACCGCGGTAGCGCCTCGCGCAGCACATTGGATTGCCCATCGACCAGTCGCTGATGGGCCCAACTCGCCAATTGCTCGTGCCAACTCTCCGTGCCGGTTAGCTCAGGTTTCTCTGGCTGTTGTATGAGCTCCGGGGGCAGATCTGATACCAATACTTCACGGCCCGCCGCCATCACTGTAAGCCAGCGGCAGGTATTCTCGAGCTGCCGGACGTTACCCGGCCAGGGCAACTGCGTGAGAATGGCGAGCGCTTCCGCAGACAGGATCTTGGTTTCGACACCCAGCTCGGCGCTGGCCCCCTGTAAAAAATGTGTCAGTAGACCAGGAATATCTTCGCGACGCTCGGAAAGCTTGGGGACGTGAATCCTGATGACGTTAAGACGATGGAACAAGTCCTCACGAAATGCCCCAGTCTCGACAAGAGACTCTAGTTTTTGATGCGTTGCCGCAATAATACGAACATCGGCCTTGATCGAATCCACGCCGCCCACTCTAAAAAACTCGCCGTCTTGCAGGACTCTGAGCAAGCGGGTTTGGGTCGCTGCGGGCATGTCGCCGATTTCATCCAGAAACAATGTTCCACCACGCGCCTGCTCGAATCGGCCTTCTCGACGGCTGTTGGCGCCGGTAAATGCTCCCTTCTCATGCCCAAAGAGCTCCGATTCCATCAGCTCTTGAGGGATGGCAGCCATGTTAAGCGCGACGAAGGCATTGCCGGCTCGAGGACTGTGTCTGTGCAGTGCGCGCGCTACCAGTTCTTTGCCAGTGCCTGACTCACCGTTGATCAAAACCGTAATATGACTTTGTGCAAGACGACCGATAGCGCGAAAGACCTCCTGCATGGCGGGGGCATTGCCAATGATCTCCGCGGTCTTACCTGCACTGGATTGTTCCGACGGTCCCTGCAAGGGACTGCGTTGCGCTTGAGCGCGAGTGACCGTGGAGACCATCTCGTCGAGATCAAACGGCTTGGGGAGATACTCAAAAGCGCCTTCCTCATAAGAATTAACAGCGCTGTCGAGGTCGGAGTGTGCGGTGGTGATAATCACTGGCAGGTCGGGCTTTTCCGCGCGAATCCGCGACAGTAACTGGATACCGTCCATTCCCGGCATGCGAATATCGCTGAGGATGACCATTGGTTCTTCCGAAGCCAGCGCGTTGAGTACTTCATCGGCCGATTCGAAAACGCGGCAATCGAGGCCTGCGCGCGTCAAAGCTTTCTCCATCACCCATCGGATTGAGCTGTCGTCATCGACAATCCACACCTGTTCAGTAAATGACATATCAAACCTCCATGGGCAGAAGTAAGGTAAAGCAGGTATCGCCCGGTGTGCTCTGGACCTGAATCAAGCCGCCATGCTGATTAGCGATGCGCTGTGCAATGGACAGGCCCAGGCCGGTGCCATTGGCGTTCCCCGTCACCATGGGCAGGAAAAGGCGAGTCAGCAAAGATTCGGGCACGCCAGGCCCGTTGTCTTGAACCTGCAGCGCACAGACAAGCTTGTGTCGGTTACCGCCGACTGTGAATTGACGCAGCACGCGGGTTTTCAGCGTGATGAGTCCGCCATCGCCGCACGCCTGCCAGGCATTGCGCACCAGATTGAGAATAGCCTGAGTCAGTTGCCCGGCGTCTGCATAAAAATCGGGGAGGCTGGGGTCGTAATCACGTCCAATAATCAGTGACCCTTTCGCCTCAGCCTCAATGAGTTGGCGCACGTGTTCGGTCACTTCATGAATATTAGTCGGCTCGGACTCGAGCTTTTCATTGGGGCCCAGCATCCTGTCCACCAGCGTTCTCAGGCGATCAACCTCAGAAATAATGATGTCGGTGTATTCTTGTTGCGCTGGGTTAGCCAGTTCCGTAGCCAGTAACTGTGCTGCTCCCCGGATACCACCCAAAGGATTCTTCACTTCGTGGGCGACCCCTTTCATGATCTCTTTGAGCGTCGCTTGTGCCTGCCATTCATTTTCGTCTCGGCTGATCGCTTGCAGGCGATCCACCATGTTCAGTTCCACCAGCAAGCTTCGCGCGCCTATTTTGGCCGCGATCGGACTCAGGGTAACGTCCACGGTACGCTCCTGACCTGTTCGCGTCGTCAGGGGAACGGCTCGGCGTACTAAGGGGTAGTTGTCTGCAAGGGCCTGCCGCAGAAGCGGATACCACTCGTTCGACTCGTCCAAAAACGCCTCGAGTTCACTACCGACGGCGCGGCCTGCAGACACCTCCAGCAGGTTCTCTGCGGAGAGGTTGAGAGCAAGAATCTTCAAGTCCGCATCGAGCAGCACCACGCCGGTAGCGAGGAGCTCGAGATTGTAGTCTGCGGCTAAGTCGACCATGTGATTATTTGATGAGGCTCGGGCGGAGCACAAAAACCGTGCTCGTTTCAGAGGCATCCACCGTATCGCCAGCTTCATCGAGGCGTATCACGCGCAGCTTGTGTTCGCCGCGGAAGATATTTTCGAGTTTCCACGTGGCTTCTTTTCGGGGTGCGCCAAAAGCCGAACCGTCTACCTCCAGCTGAAGGTGCTCAGAGGCACCCAGTGGCGGTGAAGTTTGTGCCGCAACCGTAAAATTGCCCGGCCCCATCGGGACCGTCGCACCGTTCGGGGGTTGGTTGATCGCGGTGTGATAACTGATTGCGTCCACAGTGGGATTGCCCATCGCGGAGGTTGCGGGCGATGCCGGTTGCAATGGCACGGCCGTGTTCGGGGCTTTAACGCCATATTCTTCAACGGTGTGATTACCGGATTCGGGCACCACGTCCGAATACGTTACGTGGCCATTTTCGTCCGTAATTTTATAGATCGTTTGCGCAGATCCGGCAGTGCACAGTGAGGTTCCAGCGACCGCTACCAACGCAGTGGCCAAGCTGACGGCGTAATTGCGTTTTACACAGATCCTCATAGGGGCGTTGCTTCCTCAATTTGTCCCGACTCGCGCACGGCCGGGATACCTGAAATGCGAATGTCGGAACGCCGTAGACGACGAGCGTGCACCAATTTGGTGCAGGCCGTCAGATGGCTATCCACAGGGACGAAAGCCCGCATGTTGCGGGCTTTCGGTGGTCTCGCCACGGCGTGATGACCGTTGGCATTAGCAGGAGTAGTAAAGATCAAACTCCACAGGATGGGTCGTCATATTGAGCCGTTCGACGTCCTCTCGCTTCAGCTCGATGTAGGCATCGATCATATCGTCGGAGAACACGCCGCCTGCGGTAAGGAACCCACGGTCCGCATCCAGCGCATCCAGCGCCATTTCCAGGCTAGAAGCAACAGTCGGGATATTGGCCGCCTCTTCCGCAGGCAGGTCATACAGATCTTTATCCGCGGAATCGCCGGGATGAATCTTGTTCTGTATGCCGTCGATGCCAGCCATCAGCATGGCGGCAAACGCCAAATAGGGGTTGGCGGTGGGATCGGGGAATCGCACCTCGATACGCTTGCCCTTTGGCGATGGCTCGTAAGGAATACGAATGGATGCCGAGCGGTTACGTGCCGAATAGGCCAACATGACCGGGGCTTCAAACCCGGGTACCAATCGCTTGTAGCTGTTGGTGGAGGCGTTCGTGAACGCATTCAGTGCGCGAGCATGCTTGATGATGCCGCCAATGTAGTACAGCGCGGTATCAGACAAGCCGGCATAACCGTCGCCTGCGAAGGTGTTGTCGCCAGACTTCGCAATCGACTGGTGGACGTGCATGCCTGACCCATTATCGCCAACCAGGGGCTTGGGCATAAAAGTGGCGGTCTTGCCGTAGGCATGAGCCACGTTCAGTACGCAGTACTTCAGAATCTGTACTTCGTCGGCCTTTGCGACCAAGGTGTTGAATTTGACGCCAATCTCGCACTGACCCGCGGTACCGACTTCGTGGTGATGAACTTCGACGTCAAGGCCCATCTGCTCCATCGCGGAGCACATGGCGGCGCGAATGTCGTGTAGCGAATCAACGGGTGGTACGGGGAAATAACCCCCTTTGACGCGTGGACGGTGGCCGGTATTGCCGTCTTCAAAGTCGGCGTTGGAGGACCAGGCTGCTTCTTCCGCATTAATCGCGTAACTCGCGCCACTCATTTCGACGTTCCATTTAACGTCGTCAAAGACGAAAAATTCGGGTTCAGGCCCAAAAAACGCGGTATCACCGAGTCCAGTAGAGGCGAGGTAGGCCTCCGCTTTTTTCGCAATACTGCGGGGATCTCTGTCGTAGCCTTGCATAGTCGACGGTTCGACGATGTCGCATCGAACGATCACGGTAGGATCGTCGGTGAACGGATCCAGAATCGCGGTGCTGTCGTCGGGCATCAAAATCATGTCCGACTCATTGATGCCCTTCCAGCCAGAGATGGACGACCCGTCGAACATCTTGCCGCCTTCAAAAAAATCTTCATCTACCGCAGATGCAGGGATAGAAACATGCTGCTCCTTACCCTTGGTGTCGGTGAATCTCAGGTCCACCCAGCGGACATCGTTCTTGCTAATCAAATCGAGCGTGCGCTCTGACATGTTGTCTTCCTCCGGTTTAAAGCGACCCAGTGCTGACTGGGGGATTATTTCAATCAATGCGAACTGCACTGGCTGAGCCGCAAGCTTGGTGCAAAGTGCGTGCCAATTTTTGGGGCGCCTGGATATTCTTCAACTAACTGATTTTATTGAGTTTCTCCCAAGGCCGCAGGGTCAGCCAAAGAAGAAGCGCACCATAATAGCGCATTTAACGATTAAAATGCACCAATAAAGTGCATTATCTCGGATTCACAGCAGGTTGTTGTGGGAGGATGCCATCGTCCGACAGCATTTGTAACCATTTATTGCGTGAACCGATGGCGCTTCGCTGGTGTACACTCCGCGCGCCCGCAAGCAAGCCCGCTCACCTTGATCTGGAATCCTCATGCAAGCCCTCCGCAATATCGCCATTATCGCCCACGTTGACCATGGCAAAACCACTTTGGTGGATTGTCTTTTGCAACAATCAGGAACCCTTGATCGCAAACTCGCCGGTGCCGAGCGTGTTATGGACTCCAACGATCAGGAGCGGGAGCGCGGTATAACGATCCTAGCAAAGAATACCGCGATCAGTTGGCGCGATTACCGCATTAATATTGTCGACACCCCGGGACACGCAGACTTTGGTGGTGAGGTGGAGCGGGTCCTCTCCATGGTCGACTCCGTGCTTTTATTGGTGGACGCTGTCGATGGGCCCATGCCCCAGACGCGATTTGTGACTTCCAAGGCCTTCGAGCGCGGCCTCAATCCTATCGTCGTGGTCAACAAGGTTGACCGCGATGGCGCTCGACCGGACTGGGTTGTTGACCAGGTGTTTGACCTATTTGACGCCTTGGGAGCGAACGAGTCACAGCTGGATTTTCCGGTGGTCTATACCTCTGCCGTGTTGGGGATTGCTGGACGTGATCCCGACGATATGGCCAGTGACATGACCCCGCTTTTCGAGGCGATTGAAGCCTGCGTCCCTGCACCCGAAGTAGATGCTGAGGGGCCGCTGCAGATGCAAATTTCTGCATTGGATTACTCAAGCTATGTTGGCGTCATCGGCGTAGGCCGGATAACCCGCGGTAAAGTATCGACCAATACTCAGGTCACAATAGTGGGTCGTGAAGGCGCCACTCGGTCGGGTCGAATACTGCAAATAATGGGTTATGAAGGACTCGAACGGGTCGAGGTTCCTTCAGCGCAGGCTGGCGATATTGTCTGCATCACGGGCATCGACGGGCTGCTGATCTCAGATACATTATGCGACCCAGCCAAGCCCGATGCGCTTCCTGCGCTGACTGTCGATGAACCCACCGTCAGTATGACCTTTCAGGTGAATGATTCCCCTTTCGCAGGCCGCGAGGGCAAGTTTGTTACGTCGCGCAATATTAAGGAGCGGTTGGAAAGAGAGCTGATCCACAATGTCGCGTTGCGAGTCGAGCAGGGAGAGACTGCCGACAAGTTCAAAGTGTCAGGTCGTGGTGAACTGCACTTGTCGGTGCTGATCGAGACGATGCGACGAGAAGGTTTTGAATTGGGTGTGTCCCGCCCCGAGGTTATTCAGAAAACTATCGACGGTGTACTGAGTGAGCCCTACGAGCAATTGGTGCTGGATATCGACGAACAGCATCAGGGTGCTGTGATGGAAGAGCTGGGTCTCCGCCGCGCCGACCTCACACAATTGACCCTCGACGGGAAAGGGCGGGTTCGCCTCGAATTCATCGTGCCTGCCCGAGGGTTGATCGGTTTTCGGTCGCAGTTTCTGACACTAACGTCAGGCTCCGGCATCATGACGCACGTTTTTGATCATTACGGTCCGGTTACGACCGCTACTTTGGCCGAGCGTCAGAACGGGGTGCTGGTATCGATGGTCAGCGGCAAGACCCTTGCCTACGCGCTCCATGCGCTTCAGGACAGAGGGCGTTTGTTTATCGATCCCAATGTCCAGGTGTACGAGGGTCAAATCGTCGGTTTGCATAGCCGCGGGAACGATCTGGTCGTCAACCCTACCAAGGCAAAGCAACTCACCAATGTCCGCGCATCCGGCAACGACGACGCGTTGACACTCACGCCTCCGACGCGCCATTCACTTGAGCAAGCCCTGGAGTTTATCGAGGACGACGAGCTGGTAGAGGTTACGCCCGAAAGTATTCGTCTGCGGAAAAAGTGGTTGCTTGAACATGAGCGCAAGCGTGCGGCCCGCTCAGCTGCCTGACGGCTCGAAGCACCTCAACATTTCGATATGGGGGATATCATCCTCCAGATAGGGTTCACGCGTCGCCTGAAATCCCAATGACTCATAAAAGGCCTGCAGGTAGAGCTGTGCGCTGAGTCGAACACCTTGGGGCCAACGCGCTTCACAGAATAATAGTGCCGCCTCCATCATGTCGCGCCCCAGTCCCAGCCCGCGGTAGGTCGCATCAATAGCGACTCTGCCGATAGCGCATTCGGCATAGGTGACGCCCGGAGGAACGACCCGTAATGTCCCGATGAGTTGTTCGTCGTGAAGCAGTTCGAGATGCCAACACAGCGGATCTTTTTCATCGACTTCCTGATAAGGGCACTGCTGCTCCACAACAAAAATGGCTGTCCGAAGGGCCAGCAGCCGGTGCCATTGTGCGGTGTTGAACACGTCAAAGTGCCGCCAGCGCAGGCTCAGTGCCCGTCGGTCTTTTTCTGTCAGGGTGGTCATTGGCGTTTTCCATGGCCTTGTCGGTGTGGAGCGCCATGGAATCACTTACGCCGTGGTATTTCCACTTCCGGGTGCGTTACGATAGCGCGCTTCAAGGAGTCCTCGGTGACGCCAGTGTCACTTGCCTGAAGAGAGCCTCAATACCATGACAGATTTGATGCAGCCGGCGACCGATGTCGAGCAGCTTTCGCTAAAGGATTACGCGGAGAAAGCCTACCTCGATTATTCGATGTACGTAATCCTTGATCGTGCTTTGCCCCATATCGGTGACGGGTTGAAGCCGGTACAGCGCCGCATTGTGTACGCCATGAGTGAGCTTGGACTCAAGGCGAGCGCCAAATATAAAAAATCAGCCCGCACCGTCGGCGACGTCATCGGTAAGTTTCATCCCCATGGCGATAGTGCCGCTTATGAGGCGATGGTGTTGATGGCGCAGGATTTTTCCTATCGCTACCCGTTGGTCGATGGTCAGGGCAACTGGGGTTCTCCGGACGACCCCAAATCTTTTGCTGCCATGCGTTATACCGAGTCCCGCCTCACGGCCTATGCGGATGTCCTCCTTTCTGAGCTTGGGCAGGGTACGGTGGATTGGCAGCCCAACTTTGACGGCACCCTCGACGAACCAATAGTGCTTCCTGCCCAGGTGCCGAATCTGTTGCTGAATGGGACCACGGGCATTGCTGTAGGCATGGCCACCGACATCCCTCCCCACAATCTGACGGAAGTTGTGGCCGCTGCGATTCATCTTCTTGAGTCACCCAAGGCCAGCGTTGCCGAGCTCTGTCAATTCATTAAGGGGCCGGATTTCCCCACCGAGGCCGAAATCGTGACGCCGGCTGATGAAATGCTGGCGCTCTACGAGACGGGCCGAGGCGCCTTGAGAGTGCGGGCAGCTTATGTTGTCGAAGACGGCGCAATCGTTATTCACTCGTTGCCGTATCAGGTGTCAGGTGCCAAGGTGCTGGAACAGATCGCGGCACAAATGCAGGCCCGTAAATTGCCCATGGTTTCCGATCTGCGTGATGAATCGGACCACGAGCATCCCACCCGTCTGGTAATCGTGCCCAGATCCAATCGAATCGAAGTTGATGCCGTGATGAGCCATCTCTTCGCCACCACGGATCTTGAGCGCACCTACCGGGTCAATCTCAATGTGATTGGCATCGATGGCAGACCGGGTGTGAAGTCACTTCTCACCATTCTTAAAGAGTGGCTGGTTTTCCGAAAGGCAACAGTGAAACGTCGTTTGGCTCATCGGCTCGATCGGGTCGAAAGACGGCTCCACATCCTCGATGGCTATCTGATCGCTTTCCTCAATATCGATGAAGTGATCCGCATTATTCGAGAAGAGGATGAGCCCAAGCCCGCCCTGATTAAAGCGTTCAAGATCACGGACACTCAGGCAGAAGCCATCCTCGATTTGAAACTCAGAAATCTGGCGAAGCTCGAGGAGATGAAAATCCGGGGCGAGCAGGATGAGTTGGCGGCTGAACGCGATGCGCTGAAAAAAACCCTCGGAAGCGAGGCGCGCTTGAAAACGCTGATCAAGCGGGAGTTGAATGACGTGGTTGCGACCCATGGAGATGCACGAAGATCGCCATTGGTGGCGCGCGAGGAGGCGAGAGCCTTTAGCGAACTGGAGCTGACCACTGCAGACCCCCTCACCATTGTCCTGTCAGAGAAGGGTTGGATTCGGGCGGCAAAAGGGCACGATATTGATCCAACGGCGCTCAGCTACAAGTCCGGAGACGGTTTCCGTTTTTCAGCGAAGGGCAAATCGAATTTGCCGACGGTAGTATTGGATTCCACCGGTCGCGCTTACACCATTCCCACCCACCAATTGCCCTCTGCACGAGGTCAGGGGGAGCCCCTAACAGGGCGAATCAACCCCCCATCTGGCGCGACATTTGAAGGCTTGTTGACGGGACAGGAGGGTGATCGTTTCTTGCTTGCTAGTGATGCCGGCTACGGTTTTGTCGTGCAATTTGCTCAGCTGCAGGCCAAAAATAAAGCGGGTAAGGCGCTACTGACTTTACCCAAGAATGCCCGGGTGCTGCCGCCAGCGGCGATTTCTGGGGCCACCGAGTCTTGGGTCGTGGCGGCGACCAACGAAGGAAGAATGCTTGTTTTTTCCCTTAACGATGTCCCTGAGCTCGCCCGTGGTAAAGGAAACAAACTCATTGGCATCCCTTCGGCGCGAGCGGCCGCCCGGGAGGAATTTGTTGTAGGGCTATGCGTTGTCTCTGAAGGCGACACGCTGCAAGTGACGTCCGGTGGCCATTACCGTAACTTCAAGTGGTCAGAGTTAGAGCACTTCAAAGGCGAACGAGGGCGACGCGGGAGCAAACTTCCCAAGGGTTACCAGCGAGTCAGTCAGCTAATGGTCGTCCGTGATTGAGGCGCTCAAAATGGAAGAAAGCCCTGCGGACTTTCCTGCTCTTCAGGTGCAACCACCCGCCGGAGTAATGTGAGCTGACGGGCGAGTAAATCCATGTGGCGACTACTGATGTCGCCAAGCGCCATCCATCGCTCATCGATGACGTCGATCCCTATGCGTGACGTCAAGCCCTCATCTTCCGCCGCCCGTGAAGACAGGAAAATGGCGTCCACATCTTGCTTAGCCAACTCCAGTAGGTCGTCTAGTGTCGCTTGAGTGTAGAGACCCGGATAGATATCTTCAGCGTCCCCTAGTCCCAACTCACTGACGCCGACTGCCAACCCTGGCATGAACGAGAGGCGTTCGGTTTTTTCTGCCAAAGCAGCGGCCTGGCCGATTAACCAAGCACAACTCGCAGCCCGCAGTACTGGCGAGCCGATGGCGTGTGATCCGGAGAAGTAGATGGCGAGGCCAAATTGCCTGATAACTGACAGTTCACCGCCATAAAAGCCGGCACTGCCGTATGCGATCCGATGCAATAACCCAACATATCCCTGCAATCTTGCGTCATCCAGAGTGTCGAGGTAGCCCGGCAGGTGTTTCAGAGCAATGCACAAAATAGCGGTGTCGCGATAGTGATCGTTGTCCGGTTGTGACAGGTTCTGAGATTTCAGCAGGTCCAGCGGAAGAGAGTTGATGCTGTCGCGTAACTTGTGGACCTCGTTGACTGATATCGAGGATTCGTTGGAAATAGCATCCAGTTGTGCCACGGCATCGCTAATGTCACTTGCCAGCCGCTGCCCCATGGGCCGCGTGATGGCAAACACCGCCGTGCTGAGGAGAAGCGCCAGCGCGATCAAGCCCCACAACAAGGTTTCTTTGGCGGCGAGCTGAGGCGTCAGGTCGAGGTATAACTCCACCGCTCCTGCGCTATTCCCATCTATCAGGATGGCATAACGATAAGGCGAGCCGTCCGGGGTAATGGAGCCCGCCACAGCGAGCTCATTGCCCTCGAGATCCAGTGCTCGGGCACCCGAAAATAGGGTTTGATCAGTGTAAAACTGGAGCGCGGTCGCGAGCCCCAAGCGGTCGCCGGTTGCCAGATCTGTGCCGGCTCTGACACCAAGGTTTGCGACTGCGGCGCGGGCGTGCTCATCGAGTGTCGCGTTCAGTATGGACTGAGTAGATCTTGCGGCGACCGCAACCAGTATCAGCGTGGCGATCAAACAGCAGCCCGAGGCCGCCAACGCCAGTTGGTGGGACAGAGGCTGGTGTCGTAATCGTCTTAAGATGGGTTCCACAGCGTGACTCCATTAACACGGCGTTCAGTATAAACTTCATGGCCGCGGCTTTTGCGAGAACGTCGCGACCTATCTTCTATTTCATTTGAATGAGTGACTCGTGAAAAGCGCGACACATGTCATCGTATTAATGGTGCCGACGGGCACTCCGTTTGAACGTCAAGCAGTTGAGCACGCCGTGGTCACTGCAGGAGGCGCCGTTCTCGACCATCGCGATATGCCGGTTCCGGTGACGCTGACGGCGTCCAGAAGCGTTCACAATTTCTGGATCGACTGCCCCGATGAAGTCGGGCTTTCCAAACGCTTGAGAGATCTCTCTGACCACTTCGGCGTCGATCTTGCATTGCAACCCCGCGCCATGCGCACCCGCGACTATCGGCTGGCAGTCTTTGATATGGATTCAACGCTTATCGACTGCGAAGTGATCGACGAACTGGCGGATGCGGCAGGTGTGGGTGACGAAGTCGCCGCTATCACCGCCAGAGCGATGCGCGGAGAAGTCGATTTTGATGAAAGCTTTCGTGCGCGTCTTGCTTTACTGAAGGGGTTGAGCGCCGACGCAACAGACGCTCTGGCCGACCGGCTCCCGATTAAGGAAGGCCTGAGAGAAATGACCACCACCCTGCGGGCCCGTGGCGTCAAACTCGCGATTGTTTCGGGGGGATTTCTGCCAATTGCAAGGCGGTTGCAGCAGGATTTCGGGTTTGATGAGGTGATCGCAAACACCCTCGACACGCGGGACGGCACGATAACAGGGGAAGTGATTCCACCCATTGTTAACCGAGAGTACAAGGCGATGGCACTGCAGGCATTGGCCGACCGGCTAGGCATTGGTGTCGAACAAGCCATCGCTGTAGGCGATGGCGCCAATGACCTCTCCATGATGGCGCTGGCGGGCCTGGGCGTGGCCTTTCATGCAAAGCCGGCCGTTCGTGCGGCGAGCCCGATCGAAGTTATCTATGGTGGTTTGGATGGCATTTGCTATCTGCTCGGTAGCGAGGGCGAATTCGGCACAGATTGAGCGCGCGTAAGTGTTCCCAAGAAAAGGCCTGCGGTATCATCGCCGTTTTCATACTCAGGTTGTCCGCGATGCCAAACTTTTCCACCAATGAATTTAAGCCCGGATTGAAAGTAATGCTGGATGGCGAGCCCTGCTCCATTTTGGAGAATGAGTTCGTTAAACCAGGAAAAGGGCAGGCGTTCAATCGCGTCAAGCTGCGCAACCTGAAGTCGGGCCGGGTGTGGGAACGCACTTTCAAATCGGGGGATACCCTCGAAGGGGCAGATGTGATGGACGTGGATCTGGAGTACTCCTACACGGATGGAGAATTCTGGTACTTCATGGATCCCTCTACTTACGAGCAATACAGCGCAGATCGCGATGCAGTGGGCGATACAGGGAAATGGCTCAAGGAGCAGGAGCGCTACGAAATTACCCTTTACAACGGCTCACCCCTGGCAGTTAACCCACCTAATTTCATCGAGCTGGAGATCACCGAAACGGATCCAGGCTTGAAAGGTGACACGGCGCAGGGCGGTAGCAAACCTGCAACCCTCAGTACTGGCGCGGTGGTCCGGGTCCCTTTGTTTATAACCGAGGGTGAATCCATCCGCGTTGACACGCGAACCGGAGAATACGTAAGCCGCGCCAGCAAAAGTTAGGCTATGAGTGATTGGCGGCCTTCGGCGTCGCTTGAAGCGCTAGCGGCGCGGGCATCGCTTCTATCGCGTTTGAGAGCTTTTTTCGCCGCTCGGGGTGTGATGGAGGTCGAAACGCCTCTGGTCAGTCTCGCGACCGTCACCGACCCCGCGATTGACGCACTAACTCTCGCCAGTGCTTGCCCCGAGGAGCCGGAGAGATTTCTGCAAACCTCTCCCGAATACGCGATGAAACGGTTGCTTGCAGCGGGAGCGGGAGACATCTTTCAGATAGCGAGAGCGTTTCGCCGCGGTGAGTGCGGACGGCGACACAATCCCGAATTTACCTTGTTGGAGTGGTATCGACTTGGCTGGAATCATGCCGATCTGATACGGGAGGTCGCGGAGCTGTTAGGGGAGATGCTCGGACGAAGTGGCTGGCAAGTATGGCCCTATCGCACTTTGTTTCAGCAGGCCCTTGACCTTGATCCGCTGGATGAGAGGGTTAATGACACGCTCTTGCGGGCCGCGGCCAAAACCCGCTTGGGGGAAGTACCTGCTGATCTGGATCGCGATGCTTTGCTGGACCTGCTGATGAGCCATTGCGTCGAGCCGACCTTGAAGGATGCCGGGATCGTTTTTGTGACCGATTTTCCTCCCTCCCAGTCCGCCCTTGCGCGACTCGAAAGGGTGCAGGGCAGCTTAGTTGCAGCCCGTTTTGAATGCTACGTTGATGGGATTGAGGTAGCGAATGGCTATTGGGAACAGCATGATGCGGCGGCTTTGAGGGATCGGTTTGCCGCAGATAGTGCGCTGCGGCGGCAGCGCGGATTAGTCCAGCGAGCGCCTGATCAGCGACTGCTGGCCGCGCAGGATTCCGGTTTACCAGAGTGCGCCGGGGTGGCCCTCGGTGTCGATCGACTGCTCGCGCTTCAGTTAGGGGCAGATGAGATAGCCGAGGTCATCAGTTTCGATTGGGCTCGCGCTTGAGCAGTTTCGTCGGGGCCAGGCGCAATGCCATCAGGGCTTATTGATCAATGCCGGTGTGTAGATTTCGACAAACTCAGGCGGTGGTTTCTTAGGCAGGCCGGTGGAAATCTCGATGCACACGAATTCCAATGTGCCGCGAAACACCGTTGCGCTGGTCTGCTGACAGATAATTTGCAGCCGCCGCGTCATTTTGAGTTTACTGCGCCAATCAGTGATCCAGGTGCCGATTAAAAGCTCATCCCCTTCCCTGGTGGCTTTGAGATAGTCGTATTCCGCGTGGGTCAGCGCCATGGCGCGGTCAAGCCGCTGATAAGCTTCTGCCCCCAGCCCAAGTGCGGTCGTGTGTGACCAGGCGGCTTCCATGCACCATTCAACGTAGTGGGTGTTTTGGGTGTGGTCCAGCGCGTCGATATGCGCCGCTTCAACGGTGACTGACCATAAATAAGGATCGGCAAAATCCCATTGTGGCGCCGTCATGCGCGGACCGCCTCGGCGCGAGGCTGAGCGATCATCAGGTAGCCGAACATCACCGCCAGTACCGGACAAATCAGATTGAACAGTGCATAAGGCGCGTAGTCGAGGGTCGCGACGCCTAAAGTCGCCGCCATAAACGCCCCGCAGGTATTCCAGGGGATCAGCGCTGAGGTCAGCGTCGCGGAGTCCTCCAGTGTTCGGGAAAGGCTGAGTCGGTTCAGCCCGCGATCGTCGTAGGCGGGCGTGAACAGTCGGCCGGGCAACGTGATGGCGAGGAATTGATCAGCGGCCAGAATGTTGGTGATGATCCCGCCGCCGACTGTGGCCAGAATTAAATCGCCGGTGCGCTTTACGCCGCGCAGCACCCAATCCAGCAATTGCCGCAATATGCCGGTACTGTCGAGCATGCCGCCAAAGGTCATCGCCGTCAGAATGAGAAAAATCGTGTTGAGCATGCTGGCCAAACCCCCTTTGTCGAGCAGCTTGCTGAGTTCACCCATGCCCTCTGGCGACTGATAGCCCGAAAATAAGGCCATCCACAGACCCTGAGTCAGTGGCGCTGGAGACTCAGGGTGCGCAGCGATGGCGAGTTCCCGAACGACATCACTCTGCAGGCTGGCGGCGAGCAGTGTGCCAGCCAACGTGCAGATCAGGATCGCGGGGTATGCGGGCACGCGCCAGTAAATGAGGGCCAGCATGAGCACTAGCGGCGAGAGCACCCAGGGGGAAATGACAAACTGTGCGTCCAGAGCAGCGCGGATCGAGGCAATATTTTCCGGGGTCGACGCGCCCTCGCTCCCAATCAATGTAAAGACCACCAATGCGGCCACAAAAGCGGGTAGCGTTGTCCACAGCATGTTTTTGATGTGCTCGAACAGATCTACACCGACCGCAGCGGCAGCGAGGTTGGTCGTGTCGGATAAAGGTGAGAGCTTGTCCCCAAAATAGGCGCCCGAGATGACGGCTCCTGCCGTGATTGCGGGCGAAAGGGAGTAGGTGGTGGCGATGCCCATCAGGCCAATGCCCAGCGTACCGGCGACTGTCCAAGAGCTACCGAGACTGAGCGAGGCCAGTGCGCAGATAAATGCCGATGCGGCATAGAACAGGTCAGGGTCAAGCAGTGCTACGCCGTAATAGATCATTGCAGGCACGGTCCCGCTGATGATCCAACTGCCAATCAGGGCGCCGACCGAAAGCAGTATCATCATGGGCATGATAGAGACAGTGATAGCGCCTACCATCCCCTCTTGTATTGCCTGCCAACTCATCCCCCTGCGCCATCCCACGAGCATGGTGGCGGCGGAGGCAACGATTAGAGCGACCTGATTCGGGCCGTAAGAGGCGTTTGAACCAAATAGTGCTACCGAGGCCGACAGCAGGACAATGAGTAGTGCGATCGGCGCAAGTGACAGCAACATAGGCGGTGGTTCAGGCCGGGCGATACCCCGGCTTGGTCATGGTGATCTGGTAGGTGCCAATGATGCGCTCCCTGAACCCTCCCTCGCAATAGCTCAGGTAATAGCGCCACATGCGAATGAAGCGCTCGTCAAAGCCCATGGTTTTGACTTCGTCGAGCTTATCAAGGAAGCAGTCGTGCCAAACTTTGAGGGTGTCTGCATAGTCTCGGCCGATATCCCGTAAATGGCTCATTTGCATATCAGTGACGCGCGCAAGGGCGTCACTGATGACGGTTAGCGAGGGCAGGCAGCCGCCCGGAAAAATATAGCGTTTGATGAAGTCGACCGAGTCTCTGGCTTGCTCGTATCGTTGCTCAGTAATGGTGATCGCTTGAATGACTGCCTTGCCGTGCGGTTTCAGGAGATGACTGATTTTTTGGAAGTAAGTGTCGTAGAACTGATGTCCTACGGCCTCGATCATTTCGATGGAAACTAACTTGTCAAACTGGCCTTTGAGGTCCCGATAATCATCGAATAACACGGTGATCTGATGATCCAAGCCTTTTTTCGCCACGGCTTCTACGGTGTAGTCGTATTGCTCCCGTGAAATTGTCGTAGTCGTTACGCGACAGCCATAATGCTCCGCAGCGAAGATGGCCATGCCGCCCCAGCCCGTGCCAATCTCAATGAGATGATCATCGGCTTTGAGCTCCAGATCCTCACAGATCAACCTCAGCTTATGTTGCGAGGCTGAGGCCAGGTCGCTAGAAGCTGTGGGGAAAACAGCGGAGGAGTACATCATGCTGGGATCAAGGAAAAGTGAGAAGAAGTCGTTGCCGAGATCATAGTGCGCCGAGATGTTTTCTCGCGAGCGAGAGGAGGTGTTACGACGCGCCCAATGACTGAGCTTCAGCGCAAGTCGGGCCAACAGATTCTGTTTGTCAGAGAGGGCTTCGAGCATTGCCATATTGGCGCTGAATGCCCTCGTCACTGCGGTGAGATCCGGGCTGCTCCACATGCCTTCGATAAAGGTTTCGCCCGCTGCGATACTGCCGCCCGTCAGGATACGCCGGTAAAGATCACTGTCATGCACGTGGACTTCCGCATGGGGAGCGTCGGCGTCGGTTGTTGATCCAAAGGTCTTCGTTTCGCTGCCTTCCTTAAGGGTAAGAGAGCCGACCTGTAACTTACCGAGCACTTTCCACATGAAAGATCTCGCTAAACCACCATTTTTTTCTGGAAAAAGCAGTGGCAACTTGGCGATATTTTTTACGCTGTATTCACTCATGTGGCACCTCTTGGTGGTGACGGCTTGAACTTTCGGTTACGTTAATGCGACCGCTTCGGATGAGCGTGCAAGCTGACGCCCTTTAAGAACAGGCGCAAGGCCTCCCAGTAGATTCCCGTGACAACTTTGAGTGTCATCAGGGGGTAGGCGAGAATGGCACGCACTGCTGACCGCGCGTTGAGCGGCTCCGCATTTAGCGATAACACGGCATCGAATATCCTGCCATTGTCCTGAAAAAGCGCAATCCGAATCGCCAGTGATTCGCCAGGACTATCGCTGTACCAGCGGTAAGTCATCTCCATCGGGTTAAACGGAGACACGTGTAACGCCTTATCAAATTCCGTGACCAATGGGCTTCCGTCTTCCGGCGCCTCCAGTACGTAACTGTGTCTCTCTCCCCATGGGGTGTTAGTCACTTCGGCGACAACGAACTGCAAACGACTGCCAGATTTGTCGTAACAGTAGTACACCGCGATCGGATTGTTCTGGTATCCGAAGTAACGCCAGTTCGCCAGCAGATAGATCGGCCCGGTGTGATGCTTGCCGGTTTCCTCACGAATTCTTAGCCGCACTGCGTCGGCAAGAGGGAGCGTTTCGGGCCCTAAAAAATCACGCCTCAGGAAGCGTGCCGGCGCCCATCGCTGAGCAGACCACAATGGCAGTCGGTCGGTTAATTGAGAGAGTGTTTCAAGCTCTACAAAGGGCATGAAGACTTTGTAGGTAAACGCATGTTCTTTTGGTGTGTACCGGGCGTGCCGCAGTGTCCCCGAATAGAGCTTTGCGTTCATGCCGCCATCTGGCGCGCCGCACACAGGCTCTCGGCAACCCTCAGGCCGCTGCTCAGGCCGTCCTCGTGAAACCCGTTTTGCCAATAAGCGCCGCAAAACCATGTACCGTTTTGCCCGTTGATATCGGCCCAGCGTTGCTGTGCCTGCATGCCCGCCAGTGTGAACTGGGGGTGCGCATAATTAAAGCGGCCCAAAATCCGGTGAGGATTGATCGAGGCCGTGTCATTCAGTGTGACGCAAAACGTCTCTGGCGCGTCCAGGCCCTGAAGAATATTCATGTTGTAGGTCACGGTGGCACGCCCGTTACCGGGTTTGAGTCGATAATTCCAGCTGGACCATGCTCGCTGGGCTCTCGGAAGCAGTCGTGTATCGGTGTGCAGAATCACTTCGTTGTCTCTGTAGGGTAGCGCTCCCAGTACAGATCGCTCTGCGTCGGTGGCGTCAGCCAGCATGGTGAGGGCTTCGTTCGAGTGGGTGGCGATAACCACTTCATCGAATTCGCGCACAAGGCCGTTGGTGAAATGGACCGCCACCGGCTGTCCCGGCGGCCTCAATATTTTCGCTACCGGCATACGCGTGTGAATGTTGTCAGCGAACCGCTGCGTTAGTGGCGTCAGGTACTCACGGCTACCGCCCTCAACCACCCGCCACTGAGGTCGGTTTTTCAGTGACAGCAGACCGTGGTTGCGAAAGAAGCGAATAAAAAACTCTACCGGAAAGTCCTGCGCGTCCTCGAAGTCGGCTGACCAGATCGCTGAGGTCATCGCGAGTAAATAACTGCGACTGAAATGAGCGCTAAAACCATGGCGGGTAAGGTACTCACCCAAAGTCTGATCCGGTGAGAGTCGGCCGCTGTCGAGGTCGGCGATCGCCAGCTTATTGAACCGGAGGATCTCTCGGATCATGCTGAGGAAGCTGGGCGAGAGTAAATTTCCGCGCTGTGCAAACAGGGTGTTGAGATTGTTGCCCGCGTATTCCAAGCCCGAGACTTCGTCGCAGACCGAGAAGCCCATGGAGGTTTCTTTGCTGGCGACGCCAAGTTCTTTGAAGAGTTGAATGAGGTTCGGGTAGTTCCGGTCGTTATAGACGATAAAACCGGTGTCCACTGAGAACCGTCGGGTGCCCACGTGCACATCGTAGGTGGCTGTGTGGCCTCCGATGCGGTCCCGAGCTTCGAAAATTTCAACGCGATGGCCCCTTTGGACCAGCCGGTAGGCGCATCCCAGCCCGGAGATGCCCGCTCCTATGACTG
>JAYNNB010000015.1:28408-34475 GCA_038112515.1 Luminiphilus sp. | reverse complement strand
TTTTTCTGCTGAGCCGATGGAACGCATGCAGTGGTGGATCCGGCCGGGCCCCAGACGCCCCTGCGAGATTTCGAACCCCCGGCCAGGACCCAAAATGATGTTGTCTTTGGGTACCCGAACATTTTCCAGCTTAACGCGCATGTGTCCGTGGGGCGCATCCAACATATTGAAGACCTTGAGCGGTCGGACAATATTCACACCGGGGGTATCCATGGGCACCAAAATTTGCGATTGCTGCAGATGCTTTGGGGCGTCGGGGTCAGTCTTGACCATGCAGATCATGACCTTGCAGCGCGGGTCACCCGCTCCCGACGTCCAGTGTTTCTCGCCGTCAATAACCCATTCATCCCCCTCCAACCGAGCAGAGGTACAAATATTTGTCGCGTCCGAGGAGGCAACGTCCGGCTCTGACATACCGAAGCAAGAGCGGATCTCGCCAGCAAGTAGCGGCTCCAGCCACTGCTTTTTCTGGGCCTCACTGCCATATTTATGCAGTACTTCCATATTGCCCGTGTCGGGAGCGGAACAATTAAAGACTTCTGCGGCGAGCCGGGACTTACCCATTTCTTCGGCGAGATACGCGTATTCAACCGTATTCAAGCCGGAGCCCTCTTCACCGGTCAAAAAGAAATTCCACAGGCCTGCCTCACGGGCCCGAGTTTTGAGCTGATCCAGGATTTCGTATTGACGTGCGGTTAGCTCGAAGGGATCACCCACCTCGATTTCCGAAATATATTCGCCCTCTACGGGAATAATATGTGTGCCAATAAACGACCTCACCTGCTCGAGCACAGGGGCGACTTTTTCCGAGATCCCTAAATCCATGTTTGCTCCTGCCGCGCCGGCGGTATGGGGTTTCGCTGTGGCCGCGAATGCATCACTGTTTCGTCGGTTTTCAACAAGCGCGCCGCCGATATAATGGCATATATTGTGTCATAATATCATCGTTGTTCGTAGTTGTAGGCGTGACTACCCTCGATAACGAACCGGGGGGCGGGGGACGGACAGTAGCGCAGGGCGTTGCCACCAGCAAGGCGCTATTTCATAAGCTCTGGTGATAATGAAGATTAGCGTGACCCGGGGGTGTCCACTGACGCCTGTCTCAGCGCGGCACTGGCAGCGTCAGGGATTCCTTGACCTGTTCCATCACCACATAACTGGTCGACTCCTGCACACCCGGAAGGGTTAGCAATGTCTCTCCTAGCAGTACGCGGTAAGCGTTCATATTGGCGACGCGAGCTTTCAGCAAGTAATCGAAGTTGCCACTAACGAGATAACACTCTTGCACTTCTTCAAGATCCAACGCCCGCGCGGTGAACTCCTCAAAAATATCCTGCGATGTCCGGTTCAACCGGATTTGTACAAAAACCACCAGACCGCGATCCAGCGCCACCGGGTTCAGAACCGCCTGATAATGTTGAATGACACCATCGCGCTCGAGTCGTTTCACCCGCTCCTTGCACGGCGTGGTGCTAAGCCCCACCCGTTTGGCCAACTCGGTGTGGGGCATTCGTGCTTCTTTTTGCAGTAAACGCAAGATGTTGCGATCAATACGATCCAGTTGATTTGACTTCAGTGGCAAGGGCAGAACCTCCTTGAAGCGCCTCATTCTGAGGACGCCGTATGATACTAATACCTTTATATTAGAAATTATAAAGTTAAATAAACCTATTTTTATAAAAAATGTATTCATATACACTTTTTATGGGGCAATAAAAAGTCGAAGCGCCCTTCTCCAGTCCTCCGGGCGAAGCCACACTTTGGCCATAAAAATGAGGAGTGATTCCCATGTTGATCGGTGTACCCAAAGAGATTAAAGCGCAGGAGTTTCGAGTCGGCATGACCCCGGCAGGGGTGAGAGAACTGGTCGCCGCGGGAAATCGGGTCTTGGTAGAAACACGCTGTGGTGAGGCCATTGGACTGAGCGACGAGCTTTACCGCGCAGCGGGAGGATCTATCGTCGACACTGCCGATGAGATCTTTGCCTCCGCGGATCTCATTGTGAAAGTCAAAGAGCCACAGGAAAGTGAATGTCGGCGACTGCGCCCGGGGCAAATGTTATTTACTTACCTGCATCTAGCCGCCGACCCCAAGCAAGCGAACTGGCTGATTCAATCAGGCGCCACTGGAATTGCCTACGAAACGATCACCGCCGCTCAGGGCGGACTGCCCTTACTCGCACCTATGAGCCTGATTGCCGGCAGATTGTCAGTGCAAGCCGGTGCCCACCACATGGAAATCCATCAGGGCGGAAACGGGACACTGCTCGGCGGTGTGCCCGGTGTTCCGGCCGGCAAAGTTTTGGTTCTCGGGGGAGGCGTCGTCGGCAACAGTGCGATACGCGTGGCGATGGGAATGGGCGCCGAGGTCACTGTTCTAGATCGCTCAGTGCCCCGACTCTCCGAGCTAGATGAACGCTACGATGGCAGATTGAGGACCGTCTACTCCACCGCTGAAGCTATTGATCAACATGCGCGGGAAGCGGACCTGATCATCGGCGCTGTTTTGATACCGGGGGCATCCGCACCAAAGTTGATCTCGCGCGATATGCTGCAGCACTTGAAGCCCCGCACAGTGCTGGTCGATGTCGCGATCGATCAGGGAGGATGCTTCGCCACTTCACGTCCCACCACGCACGCCGAACCCACTTATGTGGTTGACGAAGTTGTGCACTATTGTGTGGCTAATATGCCTGGTGCAGTAGCGAGAACGGCGACCATGGCGCTGACCCATGCAACGCTACCCTATGTGCTGAGACTAGCGGCAGAACCGCTGGCCAAAGTGATGCAAGCCGATCCCCATTTTGCCGCGGGAGTGAACGTGCACGCCGGTCTCATCACCCACGAGGCCGTAGCGCATGCGCTGACGCGTGAATGGGTTCCGGCTACCCAAGCGCTGAGCGCCCCCCAGCACCTGCGAACTGCGTGAACGCCTGCCAGCGAGGCGCGTTAGCGGCACTCTTCTTAGATGCCGCTAATTACTGCACACTAGCTACGGACCTTATCTGGGCTGAGTCGATATGCACCAAGTAAAACCGGACATTGAGGCATTGTCGGAGGCCATCGTCGCTTATGCCATGGAGCGACTGCGCATGGATCCGCCTACGCTGGATCACCCGTTGCCGCAGGAAACCCTCGAGTCGCTGGCCGGACAAACGATAACCGAGGAGGGCCTGGGTGGAGCCCGCGCACTCGAGCTATTCATCGACACACTGGCCCCCGCCTGTATTTCAGAGGATCACCCCCGCTATCTGGCATTTGTCCCCACCGCGCCCTCAGAGGTCTCAACCTTGTTCGATCTGGTGGTGGGCGCATCCAATATCTGCGCGAGTAGCTGGTTGGAGGGTGCGGGAGCCGTCTATGCCGAGAACCAGGCGTTGCGATGGATCGCCGACATCGCTGGGTTTCCGGAGCAAGCAGGAGGTGTATTTGTTAGCGGCGGCACCGCGGGCAACCTGTCTGCTCTGGTTGCCGCCAGACATGACTGGCGACAGCAAGATCCAGACCACGAAAAACAAAGAGGATTGATCATTTCCTCTCGCGGGGCACACGCCTCAGTGGATCAGGCAGCACAAGTGATGGACGCTGACCTGATTCAGACCGGTGGGCATCAGTTAACCGGAGCCGACGTGGAAGCAACCATTGCCGCACTCAATACCGAAGACCGAGCAAGACTTTTTGCGGTGGCGTGCACCGCGGGCACCACCAACCTTGGCATCATCGACGATATGCAAGGCATTAGTGATGTCTGCCAACAAGAGCAGGTTTGGCTGCATGTCGATGGTGCCTACGGTGGTGCTGCACTGGCAGCGCCCTCCGCGCGGCCACTATTCAATGGCATCGAAAACGCTGACAGCTTCATCGTTGATCCACACAAATGGTTGTTCGCACCGTTTGATTGTTGCGCCTTGATCTACGCTGACCCCGCCAAGGCGCGACGCGCGCACAGACAGCACGGCGATTATCTGGAAGTCTTTTACGATGGCATCTGGAACCCCAGCGACTACGCTCACCATTTATCTCGCAGAGCGCGGGGGCTGCCCTTCTGGTTCAGTTTGGCAGTGCACGGCACCCGAGCCTATTCAGAAGCGGTGGAGGTCACACTGGAAACCGCACGCGAGGCGGCCTGCATGATAGCGGCTCACCCGCATCTGGAGATGGTGACGGAGCAACGCCTGTCGATCTGCGTATTCCGCCGAAAAGGCTGGTCACCCGACCAATACAAAGCATGGAGTGATCAACTTCTGGAACAAGGAAAAGGTCTGGTAACGCCGACCAAGCACGAGGGGGAGACGGTACTGCGCTTTTGTATCGTGAACCCCCGAACCAGTCGCGACGACATTCAACTGATTCTCGACACGCTGTAATAAAGCCTCGGGATGCAGGACCCAGCCCACAGCGGGAATGACGCTCTTCTCTTCCCTTCCCTGCCCGTCCACCGTTCTGAAACAATGGGGTCTCGTGGCATAGTTGCTTGATAACGATCCCCCTGCTTTGTAATTAGAATACGAGCCGTGTACATTCACCTCGGCGCCTGCAAGGGCGCGCCAAAGACAACAAAAACAGTGCCACAAAGGGGGATTCAAGATGAAAAAAATACTGCTGTCACTGGGCCTTCTCGCTCTCGCCGCCTGTGGGGGAGACAATGCTCCAGACAATCCGACTCCGGCTGCGGCGCCACCCGCTGAGGCCGTTAATACGGACGTACCGCAGATTCCTGCGATTGTAGAATTCGTGTGGCATTCCAAAGCCGAAGGCTTCACCGATGAAGCGCTGTGGTCCCACGCCGACTACTGGTCGAACGTGGCGGGCGAGGCCGATTGGGGGCTGATGGTAGCCGCCGTGATGACCCCGAGAGTTGCAAATGACAACTTCGACTTTTTGTGGGTGATGGCATGGCCATCTCAAGAAGCCAGAGACAACGCTTGGGCCGACTGGGGCGCCAACCACGAGGGGGCGTGGCTAGAACTGACGCAAAATACTTTTACCTACTCTGCAGAGCACGCCTACGGGTTTGCACCTGCTCCCGGTCGTCCTGCCAGCGCGCAAAATACCAGCGGCAGTAGCGTCGTGGAATTCCTGTTCTGCAATTATCAGGAAGGTAGAGGAGAAGCTGATCGCAAAGCATTTGAGGCGCTCCATGCCGCATTCATGGATGCCTATGAAGCAGAAGTCGGCGCTACCAGCTACTGGTGGACTGCCATGACTCCGTTATTCGAATTGGCTGATCAACAAACGCCCGACTACATGTGGACGAATTTCTGGGCCACTGATGCCGAGCGGGAAGCGGGCTATGCCGCTTACGGGGCCTCTGCCCACGCCGCGCAGGCGATGCAAGACGCCAGCTGCCAGGAGCCTGCCGTGTTCGACTCACGGGTGATTTACACACCGGGAGCCTGAAGCCCGCAGGAAAACCCAGCACTACCGCGGCGCTCCATCTAAACCGGGGCGCCGCTCTCCCAACCAACCTTTTTTGAGACATTCGCTGCGATCCAAGTGCCAGCGCACTCCTACCTACACCACTCCCGAGTAAAGGCCCGAAACTCCACAAAACCTTTTCATGATCGCGCAACGGGGGCGTATCCTACGGCTGAAGTGGCGAAGACTCACAACAGAACGCTTCCTCACTTCGCATCCTACGGCGATCAGCGCGCATTCGTTGGAGATCACACATGTCCGATACTTTTATCTGCGGCTATTCCCTAAATGGTGACGGCACGGGCACTCAGCTTACTCCGGAGGGGCTTCACGCCGCTGAGCATGATGGAAGACCCGTTTGGGTTCACCTCAGTGCGCGCTCTGCGTCTGCCAGAGAGTGGCTCGCAAAAGACGCAGGACTGCCTGATTCAACGCTCCTTAAAGCACTGCTAGCAGAAGACACGCGACCACGTATCCTCCCGCGAGAGGACGGTTTACTGCTTATTCTGCGAGGTGTAAATCTCAACGAAAATGCAGAACCTGAAGACATGATTTCCATCCGCATCTGGATTGAATCCAGACGGTTCATCTCTGTGCAACTTCGTAATTTGAGAGGGGTTGCCGAGATGCAAAATCTGTTGGAATCCGGG
>JAYNNB010000015.1:25228-28398 GCA_038112515.1 Luminiphilus sp. | reverse complement strand
ACATCAATGACATGCTGACTACCTTTATTGAAGGCTCTATCAAACGACTCTCCCCGGTACTAGGCGATCTGGCAGATGGAATTGACGAACTCGAAGATCAGATTCTTCAAATGCAGTTGCCAGGCGTTCGCGAGCAGATCATCTCTATCAGACGACGAACCAGCATCTTCAACCGTTTTCTATCTCCGCAAAAAGATATTGTCGGACGCTTGATTGGGTTAGAGGGACTCAAGTTAACGGACAACCTGCAGCGACGCATGCTCGAGGCTCACAATGACATGACCCGCTTCGTTGAAGACTTGCAGACACTGCGAGAACGTGCGCAGGCCATACAAAACGAAGTGGCCAATATTCTTGCCGCGCGACTCAGCCGCAACACCTATGTCTTCTCCATTATTGCGGCAATCTTTCTGCCACTGAGTTTTCTAACCGGACTGCTCGGCATCAATGTGCCGGGCATCCCCGGGGAAGAGGATCCAGAGGCTTTCCTCATTTTCTGTGGCATTCTTATTTCGGTGGTAGTAGTCCAAGTCGTCGTATTCAAAAAATTGCGCTGGTTCTGACGGCGCTCGGGAGAAGCAGTGTGAGCAACTTGAACCTTAAGCAATGGTGGACGCTCGATGCCGAAGCCGAGGCTGCCAGTGAAGATAATCCTTTAACCCCCTTGACCCCCGAGCAACGAAGGCCAGGAGGCCCCCTACTGGCCCTCGCTTTCGGATGGGGCTTTCTGATCACCGGGTTGCTCGCCGGCGGCGCACTGGGAAGTGGCGTCACACTGTGGGGCGATCTCATCTGGTACTCCCTGCTGGGTAGCGCCATCAATTTTGTGATCGGCGCTTTGGTGGGCTATATGGCATGGCGGACCGGATGCAACAGCACGCTGCTTTTCCGAGCCGTGTATGGCGAAATGGGGGCCTTTGTCCCCGTTATTTTCATCGCTTTGCTCACGATTGGCTGGCAGGGCATTGTCGTTGGCGCTTTTGCCCAGATCTGGACGCAAGCCCCCGGAACAGCGCTTTACTACGCTGTCGCAATCTTCGCTGGCCTGCTCTACACCGGCACCACCTTATTCGGCGTCAAAGGTATAGAGCGAGTCGGCATCCCCGCCATGCTGGGCCTGGTAGCGGTCGGCCTCTATGCAGCGTGGGTCAACATCGATCAGGCGGGAGGTCTATCCGCGATTGAGGTGATGTCTGCCAGCAAAGTAGCTCAATCGCCGATTACCGGCATGGAAGCCATCAACATTGTTGTCGGTGCGTGGATCGTAGGAGCCGTTGTCATGGCAGAGTATGTAAGATTTGCCCGGAGCTTCTGGATTGCCATGGCGATTCCTTTCGTTGTCCTGGTGGTAGACCAACTGTTTCTGAATCTTGTCGGGGCATTGGGCGCAGTGGGTAGCGGCACGCCCGATTTCACGGCGTATCTGGGCACCCTCTCCGGTTTCGCGGCGATTTTTGGGCTGGTAGGAATGACGCTGGCGCTGTGGACCACGGGCGACACCAATTTATATCTACCCAGCGTGCAGACAGCGAGCCTTTTCAGAAAACCCAAACGAGTGACCATCGTCATCTGTGGCGCGCTGGGAACGATTCTGGGACTCGGTATCTACCAGATGTTTTTGGGGTGGATATCACTGCTGGCTACCGTGGTGCCCCCAATTGTGGGACCGGTCATTGCCGAGTACTACCTGATTCGCGGGAAGCCAAGCGAATTCAGCAGCGACGAGCGACTGAACTGGCCCGCCATCGTTGCTTTCGCAGCGGGCGCTCTGATCGCCGGCGGCAACGGCAGGGAGGGCTTTCCCATTGCTCTGGACTTTTCGCCTTCACTTCTGGGACTCATTGTATCGTTGGTGGTTTACGTCTTGTTGCGAAGGCTCACTCGATAACGCGAAACGAGGTTGACTGCCGTGACCAAAACCATCCTCTCCACCATCGCAGCGCTTGCAATACTGCTCGGCATCGCGCTGTTTACTCCCTGGTTTATTGGCGAGAGTCGCGGAACGCAAATGGCATCGACGATAACCGCCAGTTACCCGCTCACCTTTCCGAACGACTTTGCTTGGGGCGTTGCGGTCGCTGCGCAGCATGTTGAGCACCAACAGCCCAGCGATTGGACCGCTTTTGAGCGCCGCGTAATTGCCGAGGGCAAAACGGGAACGGGCGATAAACCCGGCCAAGCCAAACCCGGGCACATTCACAATCTGGACAAAGTCTCCGCAGAAGTCAGACAAAAAAAAGTCGACTTCGATACCCGCTACGCGAGCGATTTTAAAGCGCTGGCGGATCTTGGCCTGAACAGTTACCGCTTTAGCCTGTCCTGGGCTCGCTTGTTTCCTCGGGCGGGTATGAAAGAGCCGGATCCGGATGGCATAGCGTTTTATCGGGAAGTCATTGCGGCGGCCAAAGCCAATGGCTTAACGCCGCATGTCTCACTCTTTCACTTTTCCACCCCGGAATGGTTCTGGGAGGAACAGCAGGGCAAGCGCGGCTGGGAGCGCAGCGATGCCCTCACACATTGGGAGCGCTATGTGAGCGCCGTTTCGGCTTTGCTCGGGCCCGAGATCGACTTTTGGTGCACGCTTAACGAACCGATGGTCTATGTGCTGTGGGGCTATATGGAGGGCATTTTTCCGCCGTTAGAGCAGCGCGCAGTGCCTCTGGATGTCGCGCCCGTTGTCGCGCAACTACTCAAAGCTCACGCCGGCGCGTACGAGATTCTTCACAGGGATGCGAAAGCCCGCGAGCAATCCATTTCTGTGGGCCTCACCCAACACACCCGTGCCTTTGAGCCCTTGCGGAATTGGCACCTGATGGACCGCCTGGCCGCCGGTTTCGTCCAACAGGCTTTTATCTGGGACGTGTTCGATGCAATCGAGACCGGCCGCTACGCAATGACCAACACGGATTTTAACGTCACCATTGATGGGCTGGCCGGCACTCAGGACTATGTAGGAATCAACTATTACGGTCGGTTTTATGTCGAAATGGACTTTGATGCCGTAGCGGCGGGTCCAGTGACCCACACCAACGACCCCAGTGATCCAGAGGAGTTAACCAGCGATCTGGGCTGGGCCCTCTATCCCATCGGGTTTTCTCATGTACTGGAGGAAGCGTGGCAGCGCTACGGCCAACCCATCCAACTTTTGGACAACGGCATCGCCGACGCCA
>JAYNNB010000015.1:0-25218 GCA_038112515.1 Luminiphilus sp. | reverse complement strand
TGGTAAGCCATCTAAGAGAGGTGTGGTACGCGATGAATGTACTGGGCATCGACATTGAGGGTTACTTTCACTGGTCTCACCTCGATAACTTCGAGTGGGCGGAAGGTTTTGGTCCTCGTTTTGGTTTATTCGCCGTTGACTATGAGAAAGACTTTGCTCGCACAGCGCGCGATAGCGCAGCGATTTATGCCGACATCATCAGAGCGGGGATCAACGAGGACGTCTGGGAACAGACGCGGGGGCCCTTCTGATCAGCAATGACTGTCCGGCCCGCGTATCGGAATTCAGAAATTGCACGCTTTCGAGTCAGCATATCCAAACTCCGGCCCCCTAAAAACAGTCTCTGCCGGATGCGGCTTCGCCACGCCCAGAAAAAAAACACAGTTGACTGTTTTTAGCGTCAGCGTTACCGTGCTCGGGATTTAAGGTACGAGAGCACCGGTGCGCGCGCCGCACCATCGGGCCTTCGCAGTGCGATGTGAGCCCGGCCGGGGAAATCGCCAGAATAAAGACATCCAAGGAGACCCGTTGTGTCTATTCCAAAGGAAAAGCTGTTGCACGCTTACCGCACCATGAAAACGATTCGCGAGTTCGAAGAACGCGTTAACGCGGAAATCATGAACGGGCAGATTCCGGGTTTTACCCACCTCTACACGGGCCAGGAGGCCAATGCGGTTGGCGTCTGTGCTCACCTTGATGAGAGTGACACCATCATCTCCACCCACCGTGGACACGGTCACTGTATCGCCAAGGGTGCCGATGTCTCGGGGATGATGAAAGAGCTGTTCGGCTCCTCCGAAGGCCTTTGCAAAGGCAAGGGGGGTTCAATGCACGTTGCAGATATCGACAAGGGTATTCTCGGTGCCAACGGCATCGTCGCAGGAGGGCCACCGATTTCAGTCGGTTCCGCTCTGGCTGCCAAAATCCGCAAGAACGGCAAGGTGGCCGTCTCGTTCTCGGGAGACGGATCCGTCAATCAGGGCACCTGCTTTGAGGCCATGAATATGGCGGTCGTATTGCAAGCGCCTGCGATTTTTGTGATCGAGAACAATTACTACTCCGAACACACCTCCATCAATTACGCGGTGGGCTGTGATGATCTCAAGGCGCGCACAGAGGCGTTCGGATTCCCGGTATTCGTTGCCGACGGCGCCGATTTCTTCGCCGTGTATGAAGCCGCTGAGAAGGCCATCGCCCATGCTCGAGCTGGCAATGGGCCAGCTGGCATATTTGCAGAACAGGGGCGTTACCACGGCCACTTTGTCGGTGATCCTCAGGCTTATCGCGCCGAGGGGGAGTTGGAAGACCTGCGCGAGAACCACTGCCCACTTAAAAATTTCCGTCAGAGAATGGCCGAAACAGGCGAACTCAGTGAGGCCGAGCTCGACGCCATCGACGCAGAAGTCATGGCTGTAATCGACCAATCTGTGATCGACGCCAAGGCCGCCGCAAGGCCAACCGCGGAACAGGTTACGGAAGACGTCTACATTCAATACACCGCGACGGCCTGAGGGGGAAAACGTCATGCCTGAGAAAACTATGCGCGACGCGATCAATGAAGCCTTGCACCAGGCAATGGAGCAGGACGAATCGGTTTTTGTCATCGGAGAGGATGTCGCGGGATGTAATGGTAGCGCTGGAGATGTCGGCGCGGTGGGAGGCGTTTTTGGGGTTACCAGCGGCATCTATCATCGCTGGCCAGACCGCTGCATTGATACGCCCATCTCGGAATCAGCGATTGTGGGGGCTGCGGCCGGTGCTGCGCTAGTGGGCATGCGCCCGGTAGCCGAGATCATGTTTGCCGACTTTATTGGCGTTTGTATGGATCAAATCGTCAATCAAATGGCCAAATTCCGATACATGTTCGGCGGAAAAAGCCGGTGCCCGGCGGTGATCCGTTTCTCGGCGGGCGGCGGCTTTAGCGCAGCGGGCCAGCATAGTCAGGCGATGTATCAGGTCATGACCTCGTTCCCGGGACTCAAAGTGGTCGTGCCTTCCAATGCCTACGATGCCAAAGGGTTAATGTTGTCAGCAATTCAGGATGACGACCCAGTCCTGTTCTTCGAACCAAAGATTCTTTACCAGGAAACGGCAGAAGTGCCCGATGAGATGTATACCATTCCCTTCGGGCAAGCCAATTTCGTCCGAGAAGGCGATGACGTCACAGTGGTAGCGTTTGGGCAGATGGTCCCGAAAGCCGCTGCAGTGATCGACGCGCTGGCGGAAGAGGGAATCAGTTGCGACCTGATTGATCCGCGAACAACCTCACCGCTCGATGAAGCGGCTATTCTGGAATCTGTCGAAGCCACCGGCAGATTGGTGATTGTTGACGAGGCGCCGCCGCGTTGCGGGTTGACCGCCGACATTGCCGGGCTCGCAGCGGACAAGGCATTCAGTAGCTTGAAGGCGCCGATCAAGCAGGTTTGCGCGCCCCACAGTCCCACGCCCTTCTCGCCCGAGTTGGAGGCAGCGTATTTGCCCGACGCGGACAAAATTACCGCGGCGATCAAAGCGACCCTCGCCTAAGGGAAATCAAAGCAGGAGTTTAGTTGTGAGCGATATCTATCCGATCGCGGTGCCCAAGTGGGGCATCGAGATGGTCGAGGGAACGATCACCAGTTGGAATAAATCTGAAGGGGACGCCATCGCCAAGGGCGACGAGGTCTTCGAGATGGAGTCCGACAAGATCGTGAACGTTTGGGATTCTCCCGTGGATGGCATTCTGCGGAGAGTGCTGGTTGCAGAGGGTGACGCACATCCGGTAGGCGCCCTGCTCGGTGTGATCGCCGCTGCGAGCGTCGCCGATAGTGACATCGATGCCTTCATCGCCCAGCACAGTGGTTCCCCCACAGAATCCGTCGTTGAGGCTGATACAGCGCAACCCGCGGCACAGCAGACTGTTCAGACCGGGGACGCCTATACCCGTTCTTCGCCCAGCGTCCGCAGGCTGGCCGATGAGTTAGGTGTGGATCTTGGCACAGTGACCGGTTCCGGGCGCCGCGGCCGCATCACCGACGAAGACGTAAAGGCTGCAGCCGGCGGTAACAGCAGCGCAGCCGAAGGGGTCGAAGTCATCCCGCTTAGCGCCACTCGAAAAACGATTGCTCGGCGGTTAACGGAAGCCAAACAAACAATCCCTCACTTTTACCTGACGGCAGAATACGAACTGGATGGATTGCTATCGCACCGCGCCGCATTGAATGAATCGGGTGAAGTCAAAGTATCCGTCAACGATCTGATCGTATGGTGCGTGGCGCAGGCACTGATAAAAGAGCCGCGCGTCAATGTCAATCTGGTCGGAGATGATATTCATCAATTCAGCGCTGCGAACGTGTCCGTAGCAATTGCGACCGAGGATGGCCTCTACCCCGCTACTGTTTACTCTGCCGACATTAAATCGCCGGCTGAGATTGCCGCTGCGACAGCGGATCTGGCAAACAAGGCCCAAACCGGGAAGCTGACAAAGGAGGACATCTCCGGAGGATCATTTACCGTCTCAAATTTGGGTATGTACGGCGTTACTCAATTCACGGCTATCGTGAATCCGCCCATGGGCGCCATCCTTGCCCTGGGTAAAGCCAAGCAACAGGTAGTGGTTAGTGACGGAGAACAGCGTATCGCAACGGTGCTCAGCGCCACGCTGTCCTGCGACCACCGTGTGATCGATGGTGCAGTGGGGGCTCAGTTCCTCGCTGTGCTGGGTGAGACCATCTCCGCGCTTTAATAAAGCTGGCTCTTCTTTGCGCAAAGGCCTTGTGCCGGCGTTGTCTCTGCGCGAGGCCGTGAGTCGGCAGGGCTTCTTGTCGCCCTGTCCGCTCAGGTTGCAAACTTCAATACCATCCAAAACGCATTAGCGGGAAACCGGCGCGATCTTCGGCACGAAGATCTGCAGTAGCAAGGCTGAGATCAGGTGAAGGCTGGCAATGAGAAGGAATACGGCCTCGTAGCCGGTTGCTTCGATCAACATCCCTGCCAGAAGTCCTAACAGGCTCCCCCCCAAACTGCCCACCGCACCGAAAACCCCCCAAACTGTGGCGACACGATCTGCGGGGAAGAGATCCGTGGGCAAAGTGAAGAAGACCGATCCCTTGACCTGAATGGCAAACAAACCAAAACAGATCAGGGCCAAGGCCAAGCTGCTCGACGCGGTGTAATACGCCGGAATGACCGCACAGGCGACTAACACAGCGCCCGCCCATATCACGATTTTGCGCGCACGGTTAACGCTGCTGCCGCGGGTGACCATAGCCGAGCTCATCGCACCGCCGGTCAGTGCCCCAAGGTCGGCGAAGACCCAGGGAAGCCAGGCAAACAGCGCGATGGCTCGCAAATCAAACCCGCGAACATCCATCAAGTACTGAGGCAGCCAGAATAGAAAAAAGTAGAACGGAAAATCGCTGACCACGCGCGCAATCAAGATACCCCAGAATTCCTTGTATGAAAGCAAATCAACCCAACGCCCCGCTCCGCCTTGAGGAGATCGCTGCTCAAGAATGAGCGATTGCTCTTCAGCGCTGATCGTCGGGTGATTTTCGGGTTGGTGATACCACCGTTGCCACAGCAGCACCCACAGGAGGCCCAAAGAACCCGGGATAATGAATGCCCATTGCCATCCCAGTGCCTGAAGCGTCCATACGGTGAGTGGTGGCGTGATGATTGCACCCAACCCAGCCCCCAACATAAAAATTGCCACCGCTGTCGACCGTTCGCGGGTCGGGAACCATTGGGCCACCGCCTTGCTGGCTGCGGGGAAATTGGCTGCCTCCGCAATGCCCAACAGCATGCGTAGGGTAAAGAAACTCCACAACCCGCGCCCCAGCGCGTGCAAGATAGTCGCCAAACTCCAGAATATCGCCGCGATACTAAACGCGCGCTTAGTGCCAAGCCGATCGATGAGCGGGCCTGAAATTAACTGGCCAACACCGTAGGCAAGCAGGAAGCCGCTGGTGATGAGCCCGTAATCGGCATCGCCAATATCGAATTGCTTGCGCACCACTGGAGCAACAACGCCGAATACCGACCGATCGATGTAGTTAATCGTCGTAATGACCGCCAGCAAAATGGCGATGCGCCATCGAATGCCCATAAGACCTTACCCCCCAACACCCAGCGTCTTCAGGCGGCTTTGCAAGCTTCAAGAGCGCCACATTTACCCGGCTTGCTCATCCAGTGAGAATTATAGAGAGCGACAGAGTGATGAGTATCACGCCGAAAAAGCGGTTCAACAACCCGATGCGCTCCTGAAACCACTGCAGGACCGCCGCTCGGGTCAGCAGCACCGCCACCACCGCATACCAAAGGGCGTCAATGGTCGCCGCGGTGCCCGCAATGATCCATTGCTGGGCATTAGGGGCCGTTGGGCTGATAAACTGACTGAAGAGCGCCGCGAAGAAAACGGCAACCTTAGGGTTACTCAAGGCGATGATAAAACCCTCGCGGGCGGGGGATCCTGCGTAGGCGCCGAGAGCAGCGGTGCCGGTACTCAGCGCTGCCTCAGCGGGCCGAGCCCGAATCGCCTGCAAGCCCACATAAAATAAGAAAGCCGCGCCCGCCAAGCGAACCGCAAAAAAAATGTCGGGGCTTGAGAGGAGCAACACTCCCAAACCGCCCACCATCATGGCCGCCCAGAGAAAAATTCCAAACGCGTGGCTGAATGCGCAGACGATACCCGCCCGACGGCCTCCAGCGAGACTGTGGCGAACGACCATCGCCAAACTGGGTCCCGGAGACATCGCGCCCAAGAGACAAACCAGTGCGAGAGAAAGCCATTGTGAATCAGTCATATAACCTCTGCGTCCTGCAGTGACCGGGATGAGCGCGCATAACTTAATGAGTGGCCATTTCAGTGAGTTGCCGGCGAGAGTAATCTCCTATATCGTCGGGTGCAAAGAAGTGTCTTGACTGACCGCTGTCTGTCAGGAGCTCGTCACGGTGCGGCTCGCCATACCGCATTGAGAGACCCAGCAACGAGGAGCACATCATGCCCAAGGTGTCACCCGAACAGAATTCCCTCTTTAGGCGCAGAGCGATTGCGGCTGGCGTCACCGCTGCTATCGGATCAGGTAGCGCAGGACTCGCCTGGAGCGCAGAATTAGAAGAAGTTGTGGTCACTGCACGTCAGCGGGCAGAGTCCTCTCAGGATATTCCGATGATGGTTCAAGCCCTGTCGGGAGAGGAAATTGAAAAACAGGGCATCACGACGCTTGAGGATCTCTCACGCTTTGTGGCTGGACTTAACGTACAAACCACGACGCCGGGTCAGAACATCATTGTCTTCCGCGGGGTTAGTGATGGCGGCGGCTTCTTGGTAGACCCAACTGCGGCCGTCTATCTCGACGAACAACCCATGTCTCATAGCCAGGCATCGCCAGATATCTACCCCGTTGATATGGCGCGCGTGGAGGCGCTTGCGGGTCCGCAATCAACGCTGTTCGGTGCATCTTCGCAAAGCGGGGCCGTTCGCCTGATCACCAATAAACCTGATCCATCGGGTTTCGAGGCAAACATTGGGGCAGGCATATCTTCTACCAATGACGGCGGCACCGGCTATGAAGTGGACGCCACCGTGAATATTCCTCTCAGTGACTCGGTCGCGATTCGATTATCGGGATTCAGCGCTCGGGACGCGGGATATATCGATAACGTGCTTGGCAATACCGTTGTTGATTCGGTGATGGAAACCTACGCGGGCGGCGGCAAAGACAACAGCCGCTTTTTGGAAGATGACATCAACGATGTCGAGTGGTTGGGCGGCCGAGCCTCAATCAGATGGCTTGTCAACGATAACTGGACAGTGACTGCCACTACCAATTTCCAAGAATTGGAAGCGGACGGCTTCAATGACTATGACCCAAATAGAGGCGATCTGAAGACCGTTAAATTTGCCGACGAATACAGGACGGACGAGTGGCAGCAGACGAGTCTGGTCATCGAGGGAGACCTTGGCTTCGCTCAGCTTGTATCCGCCACCTCCTACTATGATCGGGACGTTTTTTACGCTCACGATACGCAATCCTATGCTGCCTACTTCAATTACGTATATGGGTTCTACTACGCCACCTATGACTTTGGCACCGACCCCATAGGCTACCTCACTAACGACGAGAACAACGAGAGTTTCACGCAGGAAATACGGCTAACCGGCTCTACCGATCGCACTAATTGGACGGCCGGCATCTTCTATCAAGACTCAGAGCAATATTGGGATTTTTATACGTATCTGGATGACTACGCGAGCTCTCCTGCATTCGCTGCATGGTCTTACTACTATCCAGGCATCGCGCCGATGGATAACTGGTGGCACTCATGGCAGGGCACGGAAAGAGAGGACCTCGCCGTATTCGGTGAGCTGGACATCGACATTACCGATCGATTCACGCTACTGCTAGGTGGGCGATGGTATGAAGTAGACCGCTCCATCCACTACGGCGTGGATAAGCCAACAGACCGGGTCTGGCAGCGACCAGATGACCGGCAAATGAAGGACGATGGGTTCATTCCCAAATATGGTTTGGAATACAACATCAGTGAGGACGTCATGGTTTACGGCGTCTACTCTGAGGGGTTCCGGGTAGGCGGTGTCAACCGCGGACTGAGGGGAAGCCAGGGCGGAGCGGTACTCCCGGTAGAGTATGGCTCCGATCTCGTAGAGAACACTGAGTTCGGCCTTAAGTCTGAGTTTGCTGACGGGCGAATTCTCTTCAATGCGGTCTACTATGACATGACGTGGGAAGACATGCAGATTGAGGTTACTGATCCTGCAAGCTCTTACGGGTGGGCCCCATTTCAGATTGTGGTGGCGAACGTTGGCACAGGGGACATTAAAGGATTTGATTTAGAGTTTAAGGCGCTCATTACCGAAAATCTTGAAGTGGGGATGAACTTTACCGACATTCAGGACGCAGAAGTATCGGCCCCCTCTACCTATCCTGATTCTCGCTCGGAAACAGGATTTGTTGACTCTGGGCTGGCGCCAGTTACGCCGCTACCTTTATTCGCTGACCAGAGTTACTCGCTATATGCTGAGTATTCGGGAATAGATTTATTTGGCGGCTCTGGGGCTTTGCGAATTCAGCACAATAGTGTGGGAGAGTCTCTGAACCAGCTCACAGATGGTTTCGCCTCACCTCGACTTACGCAAGGCGACTATGAAGTCACTGACTTGATCTTCACCTATCAAAAAGGCAGTTGGGGAGCGCGTTTGTACGTCAATAATATGTCTGACGAACGTGGCATCACCTATGAGGACAGTCAGGACTTTGACCAAGCCTTTGGATGGAATTCATCCAATGTCATTAGACCGCGGAACTTTGGATTGTCAGTCCGATACTCCTTTGACTGAGCATTGGAAAGACGTTTATAGCGGGCGCGTTGGCGCCCGTTTTTATGTCAGTTAGAAGCCCACTTTTCGGGCCAAATCTCCAATCCGTGGATTGCATTCCGGATGTCCATGGTTAGATTAACCGCCGTTACCCGCTCGCCTTTTTGGAGGTCCAAAATAGATATTGTGGAGGGTGAAGAACCGGCTGCCACAAAGCGATCGTCGATAACGCACATACCTCTTCCGAATCCCTGACGCGCGATCTTCGAAGAATCCACCCCCCTGTACAACAACTCGGTCGCTGCAAACTTAGGCACCGGCAAAACGCTCTCTCCTCGCCGCCTTGAGACGAACCTCACCACATCGGAACCTGTGTCATTGAAGATGACTCCATCCAGAAAAGGTTGAGCGTTGTGACATCCTCTGGGTAAGCTGCAAAACTCCTTGACTGTCATATCAGCCGACAGTGCAAGGAGTGCCTCGGTATTCAATCCACTGAAATAAATGCCGTCGTCGTTCACGAATACCATATTCAAATGATACGAATTTGTGAGCGCAGGCCCTCCGCTTCCCCGTGGATCAAAGGATTGCCCTACCCACTTGGCGCCGTTTTTTGAAATGTACAAGCCCCAAACGAAGGTCAATGAATTGAGATCAAAGGTGAGGATGGAATCAAAGCCAGTCGAGGTCACAAATAGGAGATTGTCTCTGCGACAAATTTCATGACAATGCCGAAGGTAGGGATTCCGGTAAGACGCAATTAAAGAAAAGTCTGGCGCGTAGCAGAATAGCTCGTCGCTAGCAGCGATCCAGATCGCTTCGTCAGTAAATTCAATTCCTCTCAATCCTCGATCCCAGCCCCGCCCTGTGAAATCGATGTCCGTGGTGTTCCAATCAATTTTCTTTTCTACAGACCGAGCTTCAAAATCGATTAAGTAAACGCCGCCATGGCTTTGCCCCTTCTCTGAGCCTCTTACCACAGATGTAGCAATCAATTTTGGAAATTCAGTCACTGGATTTCACTCGATTCCACTGGCATCACGGGCAAAAGAATCTCCCGCAGCCCCTCTAGATGCTTCTGGAACCGACGCCACGTTCCCACCGAACTACTATATATGGGTTGCCGCACCTGCTCTGAACTGGCTGTCCGGACAGCCCTCTTTGTCTGATGGAAACTGAGACAGGCATCCTCAAACGGTAGCCCACAGAAATCCAGTATTCGTTGGACTTGGCTTTCGAGATCATTGACCACTGTTTCGTATTGAACTCGCAACACTTGCCCTGGTAGAACATCGTCCCAGTGGCGCATCAGCTTCTCATATTCGAGATAGAACTCTCCCAATTCAAATAAGTCGTAAGTGAACGTCTGTCCTTTTGCAAAGTGCTGCTTAAAACAACCAAAGCAACTGTCCAAAGGGTCTCTGCGCGCGTCGATAATTTTTGCGTTGGGTAAAATGGTCTTGATAAAGCCCACATAAGCAAAATTATTCGGCATTTTATCTGTAAAGAAAGGGGCGTCGCCTCGATACTGCCGGGTCTGCCTCAAATAAGCTCTGCCCAACTCCGCCAACTCCTGAGCTTTCATACTCGCTACGGAGTGCGGGAATACGCTTCCTTCTTTTGATCGGCTTAGACCCTGGGCTATTAGTGAGATATCGTGAAGCTCACTGGTGCCATCTACTTGCGAGTGACTCGCCAATATTTGCTCTAGCAAAGTGGAACCAGAACGAGGCAAGCCAACTATGAAAATGGGGTCAGGGTCGGAGCACCCACTGTCTGAGTCACGGCCAGAGAAAAACGCTGCGTCAAAGACCTCTCGCATCCGCTCATGACCCACCTGAGTCTGTACTGGGTCGTAAGCGATAGTATCCCTATGCATGCGATTTGCCAGATCATAGTGCTCAAAGGCCTTATCAAAGTCCCCCGAATCCTCGTAGGCTTTTGCCAGCGCAAACGCAAAGTGCACTCGACATTCCGTCGGCAGTTTCTCGTTTCCCAGACGGACCTCCATGCTGGAAATTTCCTCTTTTGAGAAACGGAAAGTTTTTAGATTCGCCAAACTGTAATAGGTCTCACCATAGTTCGGCCGCAGCTCTATCGCGCGTTTATAGGCCGCAATACCGGCGGATTGATCGCCCACTGTCTTAAGGACATGGCCAAGCCCTATATGACCGCCGGGTAACTTCGGGTCCAACTCCACTGCTCGCTGATAAGACTTCACAGCCTCATGGGGTCTGGCAGCCATTGCGAGGGCTGCACCCAAGTAGTAATGGGTCAGGGCATTATTCACGTCAACGTCTATTGCCCTATTCAACGCATCTACAGCCTCCTCATGCAGGTGCAGTTCTTTGAGAACAGTTCCCAGGTCATGCCATGCGGCAATGAATCCGGGAGCCACTTCTGTAATCTTCTGAAGTAGATCTCGCGCATCTTTAAAGCATCGAGCCTTAATCGCAAGGCGCGCTAAGAGAAGCGCAGCATTAACGTCTTGCGGGTTCTCCCGAACCAACTCTTTCGCAAGGGCTTCGGCCTCACGGAATTTTCCCTGAACAAACAGACGGGTGGCTTCATCTAGCTTCGCTTGAGACGGGGACAATCGAGCCGCCTCAGCCATCACGCTCTTGGCCTGATCTGCATCGCCAGTCTGATGATAGGCTCCCGCCAATTTATTAAGCAGCGAGGCGTCAGCAGGCCGCAGTAAGCGAGCCTTTTCAAGGTACGGTAACGCGTCTTCAGCTCTTCCCAAATTTAGTAGCGCGGTACCCAGATCAGCTTGTGCATTCGGGTTCCCCGGGGCAATTTTTACTGCTCGACGCAGCAAAATAACAGACTCCTCAAGATTGCCTTTTCTCGCTGCGATGGATCCGAGTAACGCAACGAAATTGGCGTCACCGGGAGAGTTTTCCACCATCGTTCGGCACAGGCTCTCAGCTTCATCATGGGCCCCACTTTTCAATAAAGTGATAGCCCTCTCGAATGCCTGCCTAGCTTCTTGCTCGGACATAAATAAGTATTGGGAGTGTGAACTTCGGCATTAAATAAGGGGAGTGTGCCAGAATTCTGACTGGCTAACACGTTAATACGTTGCCTTCCCACATGCGCAATGCGACAGTGTCAGCAATATCGCATTACGTCTAAGCCAACAAAATGAGGGCAGAGCTGTGAAGAATCTAGGGTCAGAGGAGATGCCCGTCACGAATCCTTTTGATGCAAAAGGACCTTTCCTCCTCAGTCTTTTTATGACTCTGGTGGGCTACAGCGTGCTGGTAGCGCTCCCAGCCATTAACGGTGCCTGGGTGGATCAACTGGGGTTCACGGAAGTGCAGGTCAATCGGGTCGCTTCATCGGATCTGCTGGGATTATTCATCGGAGCCGTATTAACGAGCGCTCTAATCAGCAGGTGGGATCGACAGCGACTCACCTATCTGGGCATCACATTGGCCATTGCCGCCAATGGACTCTGTACACAGTATGTCGATTATCAAATGACGCTGATATTGCGATTCGTCGCTGGGCTAGGGGCCGGCTTCTACACCGCAGTCGCAGTCGCAGGGCTTGGCGCCCACTCCAAACCGCGCGAGGCGTTTAACTGGATGCTACTGGCGTTCGCGATCTCGCAGTTTCTTGAACTGCAGCTCATACCGCATCTGACAATGAACGGTATCTACCTGTTCTTTATTGCCACGTACTTGGTGACGGTGCCCTTCGTCAGACTCATCCCGACGACCAATCCACCCGCGCCTTCCGCCGAGCCTGAAGCCCTTGGGCAACGACCCTCATTACTCGCCTGGGTCGGAATTGGCGCCATTGTCATTGCCTACATCAATATCGGTGCTTACTGGTCAAATATTGAGCTCGCCGCCGAAGCCGCCGGATTGGACGGAGACTGGGCCGCACAGGTGATTGCCTGGTGCGTACTCTTGTCCTTTGGCGGTTGTTTTGCGGCGATGTGGGTGCTTAAACGGTTTGACTATGATCGCCCGCTCCTCTTCACGTTTTTCTTGATGGTGCTGGCGGTGGGCCTGCTGGCCGTGAACTTTACAGCGGCACTGTTTGTTTTCAGCGTGGCGATGTTTAACTTCCTGTGGATTTTTATCGATGTGTATCAAATGGGTGGCGTATCGGTGGCTGACCGCTCTGGTAGCGCCGCCGCTTTCATCCCCGGGGCTCAAGGCCTTGGCCAAACCGTGGGTCCATTTGCCGCCTCAATCATGCTTGATCTGGGCTGGGGATTCGATGGTGTCTTTGTGCTCTGCGCATTGGCATCAGCAACGGCGTTATTGGTCTACACACTGATCTATCTGAGGTACGGCCATCAATCCGTCTAGACATCGGCACACTCTCAACACCTGTCGCAGTACACAGGGGTTGCGCAGCGCAGCGTTATTTTTCAGCGCCATGACCCTAGTCGCGGTACTTGGCGGCTGTGGGCAGGCGTCAGAGCCGACTACAACCGCCTCGACAGCAGACCCTGCAAATGCCGATACGGTGATTCATTGCGGCATACTGATCGACGGAGTCGCCGACACGCCGAGAAAAAATCAAACCATCGCCATCCATGCGGGACGGTTCGCGTCTGTCGCACCCGCAAGCCAGGGATCGGCGCTCACCACGCTCGATTTATCTGATTTCACCTGTCTGCCCGGTCTGATTAACACCCACGTCCATTTCGACGGCAACCCAGAAGACTCTGTCGATTATGGTGTTTATGCGCGAAGAACTTCGGACGAAACGCTGAAAGTGATTCTCGACAATGCCAAAACCACGTTGCTCACCGGCTTCACAACCGTCCGCCATGTCGGCGCCTGGTTTCCAGCAGCCGTATATCAGGCCCGAGCCCGCATCGAGTCGGGTGAGGCTTTAGGGCCTCGAATCCAGACCGCAGGGCCCTACCTCACGATTCCGGGCGGCGGCGGCGATCTCACCTTCCCGGAGATTCCGCCCGAGCGCATTCCACCAGAATCACAACTGGGTATTGCCAGCACACCCCAAGAGTTTGCCGCGCGCGCCGAAGACGCCATTTTGGCCGGCGCTGACTTTCTGAAAGTCATCGCCTCGGGTGCGGTATTTTCAGTCGGCACCGAGCCCGGTGCGCCAGAAATGACACAAGCCGACATTGAAGCCGTTGTCGCGGTCGCTAAACGATACGGCAAAAAAGTCACCGCTCATGTACACAGCGACCAATCGGGACGAGAAGCGATCCTCGCAGGTGTCGATTCGCTGGAACATGCCTCGCTACTTGAGGACGCCACGATTGCACTCGCGGCGGATCGCGGCGTGGCGTTTTCCATGGACGTCTATAACGGAACCTACACCGACACCATTGGCAGGGAACAGGGCTACCCAGCGGTGTTTCTCAAACGCAATACCGAAACCACCGAGGCTCAGCGCGTGGTCTTTGAAAAAGCCTACGCAAGAGGCGTCACACTACTGTATGGAACGGACGCTGCAGTGCTGCCGCATGACATGGGAGGTTGGCAGTTTGCGATCATGGTCGAGCGGGGAATGGCGCCGATGGATGCGATTCGGTCCGCAACTTCGGTCGCCGCAGCACATATGGGGCTGGCCGATGAAGTGGGTGCGATAGCAACGGGGCTAGCGGCCGACATCATTGCGGTCAGAGGCAATCCCCTCACCGACCCCACCGTTTTGCGCAACGTAGCGGTTGTCGTGAAAGACGGCACATTAATCAAGGCCCCAGACACGGTATCGCCGCCAGTTGAACCGTAACGGCGAGTTCGCCATCATCTATCTACCTCGACTGGCTATCTGGTGCATACCATGGACATAGGCGTCCCCATTAAGGACCTTGGGGCTTACGACATCGAGCCGCTGCAAACCAAAATTATGGGCTTGCCCGAAGAAGCATGGTGGGGCAATCAGTTTCGGCAATTAGAGTACGAGGTACATCAACACACGCAATCGATCGTCCTGGTATTCACCAGCGGTGAGGGCTGGCCCAACATCGAAGTATCTAAAGATCAAGGTTGGGATGTGCTTGCCGACGAAGCAGTGCCTTTGATGCACAAGATTCTTGAGGATCATTATCCGCCGGGCGGCACTATCATTCGTGCCATGGCAGCAAGGCTTGAGGCGGGTGGCGTCATCAAGCCACACACCGATAAGCACCCCTCATTCCATTACGGACATCGCATTCACATTCCGATTTATACCAATCCCCGAGTGCGTTTCATGATCGACGGCCGTCCCCAGCGAATGCCGATCGGCCACGTCTATGAAATCAATAACCAAAAACAACACAGCGTGATGAATAAAGGTGACGAGGGCAGAATCAACTTTATATTCGATTACGTTCCGCCCACAAAGATTCGGCGCTGAGGCGAATATCGATACAAGCAACGGTTAGCAGCTAGCTAAGACCGCCGTGATTGCCCAAGCGTCCCCCGAGTGATACACCTATTAGGGTCCTGGTACCGCCATACTATCCAGCGCGAAGCGCTGAAAACGCGTCAGCGAATATGCCGGGGGAAGGCCCTACGCAGAAACTCTCGCGCCACAGATCTTGCACGGCGTTTAGTTAATTCCCGCGGCGTTACCAGTAGGCCCAGATGCAAACCGTCGATTAACGCTGAATAACCAGTCGCCAGGTCACGAGAGTCCACGTCGCGATACTGCCCTTCAGAGATAATCTCGGCAAAAAACGCTTCCAGTTTTTGCGCTGCCAAACGGTCAACGGTCGAGACGATTTTCTGATAAACCGGTCGCGCACCCGCCTCGCCATAGTACGCAAACCACACGGACATCTTCTGCCGCTGCGTAACACCACGACCCAACTGAAAATCCAGCAAGGCATCAAGTCGCTCACTCAGGTCAGGGATGCTCGAACCTTCCATGATGTCAATTTGACCATCGTGATACTCCTGGGCCACAAAACGCAGGGTCTCCCTGAGCAGATTTTCCTTGCTTTCGAAGTGAAGATTGGCGATTCCAGCACTGAGGCCGGCCTCGCTGGTCACCATCTGCATGGTGACGGCCGACAGCCCGTGCTGGGCAATGCAGCGTATAGTGGCATCGATCAGCTGCTGCCGCCGTTCCGCCTTGGGCCGAATCTGGCGACGCTTGCCGTTCGTATCGGGCGGTGTGTCTCCCGCTGTGCCTGAAGCGTCAGTCATTGATCTTCTCTGGACTCCACTGAAGCAAGTCTAGGGATTTCGGACCCAAGTCTCAATCAGGAATGAATAACCATTCATTCCAAGGTAGACGATAAGTGCCTCTCGTGGCACTATTTCGATCCGCTTGAATCACCGGAGAGTGCAGTGAACCAATACGACGCGATCGTCATTGGCGCAGGCCATAACGGTCTTACTAATGGGGCCTACCTCGCCAAAGCCGGACTCAAAGTCGCTGTGCTTGAGCGCAATCCCTATATTGGCGGCGCGACCGTAAGCCGCGAGTTACACAAAGGCTGGTGGTACTCAAATTGCTCCTATGTATCGAGCCTGCTGCGGCCGGAAATTACGAGAGATCTGGAGTTACCGCGCCATGGCTTACAAGTTGTCTCCTTTGGCGGCGGCGCGACCTTCATGCGCAACGGCGACTATTTCGGCAACTACAGCGACCACGACCGTCACTACCGAGAAATTGCCAGACACTCCAAGCGCGACGCCAACGCTTACGATCGCTACGCGGCAGATACCAGTCTGCAGACAAAGCTGATCCGTCCCTATCTCATGCGTACACCCCCTGATCCAACCTCAATGAAGCCGCGCGATCTCCGCGACCTCCTCGAGTTCGCGCGCTCTTTTATGGATTTGGGTGAAGAAAAATTACTGGACACCATCAAGTTCTGGACGGCGAGCGTCGGGGACTACCTGAACGAATACTTTGAAACCGACGTGATCAAGGCCCACATGGCGGGCAGCGGGATTATTGGTACGGCCTTGGGAGTGTATTCGCCCGGCACTGCCTATGTGTTGCTCCACCACTACATGGGCGACGTCGACGGCAATGTTGGAGCCTGGGGTTTTGCCCGAGGCGGCATGGGGGCAATTGCCAATGCCTTATCAAAGTCGCTTCAGTCCTTCGGCGGTGAAATCATCTGCGATGCCAATGTAGATGAAGTTATCGTCAAAAACGGCAAGGCTGTGGGCGTCGCCTTGAAAGACGGTAGGGAATACAGAGCGCCTGTCGTCGTATCTAATCTTGACCCCAAGCGTACCTTCCTGGACATCATCAATCCCTCGGACTTACCCAAGGACGTCCTCAAGAAGGCGAGCAACTTCAAGATTCGCGGCTCCTCGGGCAAACTTAACATTGCGCTGGATGGGCTCCCCGTATTCCACGGTCTCGATCCCCGGAATCGATTAATGGCCGGCGATCTGCACTTTAGTGATTCTCTCGAGCGGCAAGAGCGCGCGTATGACGATTGGAAGGCGGGCACTTGGTCCAAAGACCCCTATCTCGACATGATGATCCCGTCGTTGACCGACCCGACCATGGCGCCACCCGGAAAGCACATGATGTCTGTATTTGTGCAGTATGCCCCGCCAAAAATCGAAGGTCGGGAGTGGACAGACGCAGACAAAGACGGATTCGAGAAATCGGTGATCGATCAGATCTCCAACTACAGCCCTAATTTCCGAGACCTGATTTTACACTGCGAAACCCGCACACCGCGCGAAATAGAGGCCGAGGTTGGGCTCACCGAAGGGAACATCTTCATGGGCGAACTCACCTTCGACCAATTGCTCTTCAATCGCCCCTTCCCCGGATACGCCCAATACCGATCACCCATCAAGGGGATGTACATGTGTAGCTCTGGAACCCATCCCGGTGGTGGCGTCATGGCAGCGCCTGGTGCAAACGCAGCACGAGAGATTCTGGCCGATCTGAAGCGGCCCAATACCGTGCCGGGAGGATATGCCGATGACTGATTATGACGCAGTAATCATAGGCGCGGGTCATAACGGTCTGGTCTGCGCAAGCTATCTCGCCAAAACAGGCAAAAAAGTGCTCGTGGTGGACGGACGTGCAGAACCGGGCGGCTGTGCGAGTACCCGAGAATTCTCTCCGGGCTTCCGCGTGTCGGATTGTGCGCAATGGCTGTCGCAGTTTGACGAGAGCATCGTCAAGGATCTTAAGCTGGGCGATGCCGGCCTGAACATCGGCAAGCCCAAGGCAACGATCTCACTGCAAGCAGACGGAAACCACCTGACTATCGATGGTGACACCATTACCGGTGCTGGCGTCAATTCAGCAGACCAGACGGCTTACCGTGACTTCAAAGCCATGGTGCGCAGTTTTGCGAAACTGATGACGACCCTGTATCGCAGCCGCCCACCGAAGCTGGTTGAACAGAATTGGACCGACCGGCTGACGCTGATAAAACTCGGCCTGGGACTCAAGCTTTTGGGTCGCGAGCGTCTGAGGGATCTGATGCGTATTGTCATGATCAATATCTACGATGTGATGAATGAGCATTTTTCGAATGCCGCGCTGAAAAGCGCAATCGCACTGGATGCGATCACAGGGACCAATATGGGACCGCGCTCTCCCAATACGGTGTATAGCTACTTGCACCGGGCCACCGGAGAACACCTTGGGCAAACCGGAGTTACTCAGGTGATCGGCGGCATGGGCGCACTCGGTCAAGCCCTCGCCACCGCTGCAGAAAGAAATGGCGCCACCGTCCGACTGGGCTCACCGGTGGCTACCATCGATAAGACTGATGACCGCGTGACGGGTGTGACGCTATCTTCCGGCGAAACAGTGTCCGCCAAACTGGTCATTTCAAGCGCGGATCCAACCACGACCTTTCGCGATCTGCTGGGGTATCAGCAGATGGAAGCCGGAATGGCCAGACGCGTTGAACATTACCGGTCTCGGAGCGGCACGGCAAAGCTACATCTGGCGCTGAGCGGAATACCTACTTTTGAAGGACTCACGGAGGCTCAACTGGCAGAGCGGCTGGTGATCACCCCGTCTATGGATGGCATGGAGACGGCGCTCAACCCCATGAAATACAGGGAGCTGAGCGACCTGCACACTTTCGACATCAGTATTCCCACATTAGAGGATCCGGCGCTGGCCCCCTCAGGACAACATATTCTCTCGGCGATTGTGCATTATGTGCCCTACGCTCCCGACATCGGGTGGGATGCAGGAAAACCTCAACTCCTCAACCAGCTACTGCGTGAGTTAGAGGTCTTTGCACCGGGTATCAGTGAGCTGGTCATCGCCAGCGATCTCGCGGTCCCCTCAGACCTCGAGGCTTCGCACGGCATGACGGGCGGCAGTTGGCATCACGGGGAACTATCGATCGATCAAGCCTTGATGATGCGGCCATTTCCCGGATCTACGCAGTACGCTACCGCGGTCGATGGTCTTTATCTTTGTGGCGCGGGCGCACATCCAGGAGGCGGGCTACAGGGTCTGCCAGGCCGCAACGCTGCCAAAGAAATACTCAAGCAAGGAGCGCTGTCATGAGCAACGTCAGCCGGGACACCATGCTACTCACCACGCCCTTTCATTCTCGTATTGAAGCAATGTGCGATCTTAATGATTGGGGTAACTGGATGGGTTACACCACTCCCAATGCCTACTTCGATGTAGAACTCGAGTACTTCGCGATTCGTAGCACTACCGGCGTCTTTGACCTTTCGCCAATGAACAAGTACCGCGTCACCGGTCCTGATGCGGCGCGCTATCTGGATCGTCTGATTACCAGGGACATCAGCAAGATCGGCATCAATCGCGTCGGCTACGCAATCTGGTGCGATGACAATGGTCAGGTCATGGATGACGGAACCATTTTCCGATTGGGCGAGCAGGATTTTCGCATTTGCTCCTATCAGCGGGCCGATGACTGGCTGGCTTGGAACACGCTGGGCTTCGACGTCACCATTGAAAATGAGTCCGAAGCAGTGGCTGGCCTGGCTGTTCAAGGGCCCACCTCCTGCACGGTGCTGACTCTGCTGGGATGTACGGATCTCAACCAACTAAAACCGTTTGGTATTGCCCATTACACATTTGAAGGTCGACCCATGATGGTAAGCCGCACAGGCTTTACTGGCGATTTGGGATACGAAGTGTGGGTCCCCCCGGAGTCCGCGGAAGCCTTATGGGATCAACTTTTCGAGTTGGGTAGAGACTATTTGATCAAGCCCTTTGGCTCCTATGCGCTTGAACTCGCGCGAATCGAGGCAGGCTTTCTGCAGGCGAATGTCGACTTCATGCCAGCGGAAGAGATCGTCCGCGTCGGTCGATCAAGAAGCCCTTTTGAACTGGGTCTGGGGTGGTTGGTGGACTTTTCCAAACCGCTGTTCAACGGTCGCGCCGCCCTGCTACGAGAGCAGGCCAAGGGCTCTCGCTACCGATTTGCGTTACTCGACGTTGAAGGCAATAAGCCCGCCGAACACTCGTTTATTCTCAAGGGGGACAAACAGGTAGGCACGGTGACCTCGGCTGCCTGGTGCCCTACGGCAAAGGCCAATATTGCCTATGCACAAATCGAGATGCCACATGGCGCAGTAGGCGACGAGCTGATCGCAGAAATCTATTACCAGAGGGAATTGCATTGGACACGCCTCCTGGCACCCTGCAAGGTGATTGACACGCCGATATTCAAGTCTCCGAAGCGTTGGCAGACGCCTGCCCCGCCCCACTAACTTGCCTCAGATTCTTGGAGAGACGCCATGCATACCATAGCGACTTCCGTAGACGACTCCTTCAACCGCATGCGTGACAAACTGGAAGCCGAGAAGCGCCGGCCTCATCACGCCATGGACCCCTATTTCTATCGCTCACATCTTGTGCATGAGCAGGAGCTAGAGCATCTGATTTTCAAGAGCTGGATTTACGCCCTTCACGCCAGCGAAATTCCGGCTGTCGGCGATTATCAACTGGTTGAGATCGGCGAAGATTCAATTATCGTCGCGCGGACCGAGACCGGTGAAATCACCGCGATGCACAACATTTGTCGCCATCGTGGCGCGAGGGTCTGCGAGGCGGTCGCCGGGAATCGCAAAACCTACGTTTGCCCTTATCACGGTTGGGTTTACAACATCGACGGTTCTCTCAAAGCCGCCCGGGAGACCCATGTGATGCCCGACTTTGACGCGGCTGCCCATGGACTTAAACCGGTCAAATGCGTGACCTATATGGGCCTGGTGTTCATCAACTGTGACCCCGAGGCAGGCGACTTGCTGGCGTCACTAGAAAATATTCGTGAGCCTCTGGGCGCCTATGATCTGGATCATGCCAAAGTCGCTCACCGGAAAACCTATCGGGTGGATGCGAACTGGAAGCTCGCCATCGAAAATTACTTGGAGTGCTACCACTGCGCAACGTCCCACCGGGCCTACGCCAAAATGCATACGCTGAAGGATCTCGAAGAAAAATCAGCGCCGGTTGTGAAGCGGATGCTGGAGAACGCCGATAACATCACAGGGATTCCGGGCATATCAAAGACGCACACCGAGATCTATCTGGACGCACCGAGCTTCGGTGCCTGCGCTCACACCATGCGTTATGGCTTATTCGAGGGGTTCGTAACGGGCAGTGAGAACGGCCAACCTGTTGCACCGCTGATGGGTCAGATCAAGGATTACGACGGTGGCGCGGGTGATTTTCAAATGGGCCCCGTCACCTTCATGCTCAACTATCCCGATCACTGCGTGCTTTATCGGTTTCTCCCTCGCTCATTAACCGAAACTGACATGGAGCTCGTCTGGTTCGTTCGCGAGGATGCGCAGGAAGGCAAAGATTATGACGTGGATAAGTTAACCTGGCTTTGGCACCACACTACGCTGGAAGATGAATACATCATCACGCGCAATGCCGCGGGAGTGAACTCGCGGTTCTTCGAGCCGGGACCCTATCACCCTGAGTTTGAATTCACGCTACAACAATTTGTGCGCTGGTATCTTCACTCTCTGGAAGCAAACCTGAACTGACCGCGCCATTCGGGCGCCGCTGATCAGACCTCGCTGGTCGGATGAACGTCATATACTCTGCCAATTAAGGCGTCCAATTGCGGCGCTAACGTGCTCCGACCAGCAGGGCACTTGTGGGCAGGGGGGAAACCTTGGAGCAAAGAGTCAGCGCGGCGATGCCAGACACAGCAAAAGGAAAACGCGCCCGTATCCCCTTATTCAGCGCGTTTTTTATGATCTATATCTTTGTGTCCGGCGGATCCTTTGGTATCGAAGAGATGGTATCGAGCGCAGGCCCTGGTCTGACGCTGATTCTCTTACTGCTGTTACCGGTTTTTTGGGCACTCCCCATGGCCCTTGTCGCCAGTGAACTGGGATCGGCCATACCAGAAAATGGCGGATTTTATGTGTGGACAAGAAGAGGCCTCGGTAAATTCTGGGGATTTCAAGCCGGATGGTGGTGGTCCCTCGCGATTCTCGTTGATACGTCCCTTTACATCGTGCTCAGCGCAACCTATTTACAAAATCAGATTGGATTCAGCGACACGGTTTACTACCTGATGTGCTGGTCCATCATTATCGTTTTCACGGTAATCAATATACTCGGCATTAAGGTCGTAGCGATCGGTTCGACACTATTCGCGATATTGATCATCTCCCCGATTCTGGTACTCGCCGCGATAGGACTGGCCAACTGGCAGTTCAACCCGCTGACGCCAGTCTCACCCCCCGGTACCCAACTGCTGGGTAGCGACGGAGCGCTGGTCGTGGGACTGAGTATCGGCATGTGGATGTATTCGGGCTACGAATCGATGTCGACTATCGCCGGCGAAATTGAAAACCCCCAGCGCCTTATTCCGAGAGCACTCATGCTGGCCCTGCCATTTGTCGCGCTTATGTATCTGCTCCCCACAGCGGCAAGTATCGCGGCCTTTGGCCAGTGGGAGCTGTTCTCAGTGGATAGCGGCGACGGCAAAGTGTCGTTTGTCGACATCGGTCGAGCACTGGGTGGAACGGCTTTGGGGCATGCGCTCTTGGCGTCGGTAGTACTGGGCAATCTGGCGCTTTACCTTGACTACATGGCGTCCGGTGCCCGCCCACTGCAAGCGCTGGCAAGCGATGGGTTACTCCCTGCGGCCCTGACCCGGGTGAATTCACGTTACCAAACGCCGGTGCTCGCGCTGCTGCTGATAGCGATGGTCAACGCGGTACTCGTCATAGGTCCGTTCCAAAGTCTGGTCATTATCGATGTATTGCTCACTGTCAGCGCCTACACCCTCATTTTCCTCGCCGCAGTGCGCTTGCGCTACGTGGAGCCCGATTTGGAGCGACCCTTCAAAATCCCGGGTGGCAACACTGCGCTCACCTTGCTTGTCCTGCCGCCTCTGTCCTTAATCGGGTTCATCATCGCACTTACCTGGGTAGATCACAGCGTGACACTGTGGGGCCTTGACCGGTTCGGATTCCTGGGGCTTGAGATCGGCTGGTACGGTCTGGCGGGAATGACCGCTATTTTGTCGGGTCCCTTCGTATACCAACTATTTTACAGACGCACTCGTCTAACTGATAAAACCGCCTCGCGCTTTTAGGTGACGAAAAGTCTCACCTGAGTCTAGGCTGTAGCAAACTAGGTTTCATACCACAGTCCGTCAGGGTCTTCTGGCCATACACCCAAATACGGCCCGTGCGCCTGAAAACCCAGCATTCTCTTCATGGCTTCTGACTGAGACGCAACTTCGTCCCGCGTCAGGGTCAGGTATTGATTCTCCTCTTGCCGCAGCCACCCCAAGCAATAAGTATTGACCAGCGCCTTGCGGGGCTCGCTACTCCTGTTGGCGCCCCCACCGTGCAGCGTTGAACCCAAGTAAATCACCACCGAGCCCTTAGGCATAACTGCCTGCACTACCTGCGCGTCCTGAACCTGCTCTGGCTCGAAAACACCAACCTCTTTTGGTACCACCCGCGTAGCGCCATTCTCTTCAGTAAAATCATCCAGCGCCCACAACGCAGAGATCTGCAGCTCAAAAGGCAGCAGATGGCTGGGGTAGCAGGCGCCATCTGAATGCAGCACCTGCGCTTCTTCACCGGGCAAAATTTCAATCGCAGTCGTGCTGCCCACCTGATACACGTCGCAATGGGGTTTGAGAACCGCGTCGGCCACCGCGAGAACCGTGGGGTGCAGCAAAAAGTCAGCAAAATGTGTCGAATATTTGGTGACGCCACCAACGCGCAACGTCTGATGACCGTTGAAAGCGTTTTGATAGAGATGCCCCTCGCGGTCGAATTCAGGGCGTAAGTCGCTAGAGAGGGCGTCAATGGCAGCCTCAGGCAACAGGTCTTCAATAATCACCGCGCCCGTCTGCTCAAGCGACGATACTACGTGAGGAACCTTGTCATCAGACTTGTAGCGGGGAAGCATTCCGTCTTCATCCTTAATCAGGTCTCGATATTCAACTTGAGTATAACGCGCCCTTTTGCCTCATCTACAGCGCCGATAAACCGACAGTGCGGTACGGCAGCACGAAAAACCCTGATTTGCAGGGTCACATACAGACCAAAGCGATGCTATTGTCGCGCCGATGTACTGCGAACGTTTTGCCCATGACTCAACTGCCCAGCACCGCTCCCGCCCCAAAAGCCAACACAGTGTTGGATCATCGCCGCGAACGAGAAGACCTCGCGGCCGCATTCCGCTGGGCGGCGCGACTCAATTTTCATGAGGGCGTGGCAAACCATTTTTCGCTGGCCGTCAATGAGGACGGCACTCAGTTCCTAATGAATCCCAACCAGTCTCACTTCTCACGCATTAAGGCATCAGACCTCATCCTCGTCGACGCTAATGACCCTGAGACAATGAGTCGACCCGACGCCCCTGACCCCACCGCATGGGGTCTGCACGGTGCGCTGCACAGACAATGCGCACACGCCCGAGTCGCGCTTCATGTGCACTCAATACACGCCACTATCTTGTCGACGCTCGAAGATCCCCGTCTGCCGCCGATTGATCAAAACTGCGCCATGTTTTTTAACCGATATGCCATTGATACCGAGTACGGTGGATTGGCATTTGAGAGCGAAGCGGAACGTTGCTGTCAGCACCTTGCCGATCCGACCAAGAAAGTGCTGATCATGTGCCAACATGGCATCATGGTCATTGGAGACGACGTGGCTGATGCGTTCAATCGACTGTTTTATTTTGAGCGCGCTGCAGAGACCTACGTCAAAGCGCTGTGGACAGGACAGCCGTTGCGCGTTTTGAGTGACGAGATTGCCGAGAAAACGGCACAACAATTAGAGGATTATCCGGAGCAAGCCGAGCGGCACTTCGCGGAATTAAAAGCAATTCTGAATCAGGAGGGCGCTGATTATCGCTCCTAACTGACTCTCGCCTTAGGCTATGAAGGCGCCAGACCCGATGACCGCAAGCTAATTTGTGATCACCGACTCGAGCGCCCTTAAACAGCGATTGACATTGATCTGATTACAGCTGCTACCCATTAGCCCGATTCGCCACTGTTTCCCTGCCAGCTCACCCAAACCGGCTCCCACCTCAAGATTGAACTCATTTAAGAGCGCAGCTCTGATCGTTGCGTCATTCTGACCCTCAGGAATCACAACGGCATTCAACTGTGGCAAGCGCGATACTTCCGCGACCGCCATCTCTAGCCCGAGTCGCGAGAGACCCTCAACCAGCGCCATATGATTGGCTTTATGACGGGCAAAGCTCGCCTCCAGCCCCTCCTCTTCCAGCATTAACAGGGACTCATGAAGGGCGTAAATGGCATTGACCGGCGCCGTATGGTGGTAGGCGCGCTTTGTGCCTTCGCCCCAGTAGCCCATGATCAGATTCATATCCAGAAACCAACTCTGCACCTTGTGCGTTCTCTTAGAGATAGCCTGAACCGCATCTGCGCTGAAAGTAATGGGCGCGATTCCCGGCAGACTCGACAAACATTTTTGAGTACCGGAATAAACAACATCGGCGCCCCACGCATCCACCTGCAG
>JAYNNB010000014.1:24792-34991 GCA_038112515.1 Luminiphilus sp. | reverse complement strand
CAACTTCCGGGCTCGAAAGGCGCCTCACCGTTGGCGTACCGGCGGATAGGGTTGACTCAGTTGTTAACAAGCGCCTGCAAGACGCGGCACGGAATGCACGTCTACCTGGATTTCGTCCCGGCAAGGTGCCGATGAAGGTAATGAAGCAGCGCTTTGGTGCCGGTGTAAGGCAGGAGGTGCTGGGTGAGGTGATCAGCCAGTCGTTTCAGGAGGCCGTCGTCTCTGAGAACCTGCGACCGGCCGGGCAACCGAGTATCGAGGCCAGAAAAATGGATGCGGGGCAGGACGTGGAGTACACCGCCACTTTTGAAATTTTCCCCACCGTAGAGGTTCAGCCACTCCAAGATCTCACCGTTGAAAAGCCGGTAGCAGAAGTCACCGAGGCTGACATTGACGACATTATCGAGGTCTTTCGTAAGCAGCAGGGGCAATGGGTAACATCCGATCAGGCCGCTCAAGAGGGTGACACGGTGATTATCGATTTTGTGGGAACGCGAGACGGCGAGGCGTTTGAGGGGGGCTCGGCTGAGGGAAGCTCCTTAGAGCTTGGGTCGGGGCGCATGATCCCGGGCTTCGAAGATGGCTTGGTCGGTACAAGTGCGAACGAAGAGAAAGTGCTCGAGTTGACTTTCCCTGCGGATTACCAGAATGAGGATCTCGCGGGTGCCGAGGTACAATTTGCCGTGACGATCAAGGAAGTCAAGACCATGGAGTTGGCGCCGGTCGACGAGGCGTTGTTCTCCAAATATGGGCTGGAAGCGGGCAACGAGCAGGATTTTCGTGCGGAAGTGAAGCAAAACATGGAGAGGGAGCTTCGCAATGCGGTCGATGCCTCTGTCAAGAATCAGGTGATGGATGCCATCGTCGCCGCGCACGAGTCCATTGAGTTGCCATCCGCGCTGATTGGTAGAGAGATCAACGCAATGCGCCAGCAAATGTTCCAGCAGTTTGGGGGTAGCGCGCCACAGGATATGGACTTGGCGTCGATACTACCCGATGAAATGTTTGCTGATCAGGCGGGAAGAAGGGTGAAACTGGGTCTCGTAGTGGCGGAGATGATAGAACACTTTGAGTTAACCGCAGAGCCCGCAAAAGTCAGAGCATTTATTGAAGACATTGCATCCACCTATCAGGATCCTGAAGAAGTGATCAATTGGTACTATTCGGAGAATGAGCAGCTCGCAGGCGTTGAATCAAGAGTGCTTGAAGATGCGGTGGTAGAGCGGCTCCTGGCTGACGCGGCCGTCGCCGAAGTCGAGTGCAGTTATCAGGACGCGCTGGCTAAAGCCCGTCCGTCCGCAAACGCCCAATAACAGAGGCATGGTAGCAATGGCATCATCGAAGAGTAATCTCGACCCTCAAAACCTCGGGCTGGTACCGATGGTGATAGAGCAGACTTCCCGAGGGGAGCGCTCGTTCGACATATACTCCCGACTGCTAAAAGAGCGCGTCATCTTTATCGTCGGGGCGATCGAGGACCACATGGCAAATCTGGTGGTCGCGCAGTTGCTGTTTCTCGAGTCGGAAAACCCCGATAAAGACGTGCATCTTTACATCAACAGCCCTGGGGGCTCGGTGACTGCTGGCCTTTCGATTTACGACACGATGCGCTTCATCAAGCCAGATGTGAGCACCATGTGCATTGGTCAGGCTGCCTCTATGGGTGCTTTTTTGCTCAGTGGCGGCACTAAAGGAAAGCGCTTCATTTTGCCCAATGCGCGCACGATGATTCACCAGCCAAGCGGCGGGGCGCAGGGACAAGCCACCGACATCGAGATTCAGGCGAAGGAGATATTGTTTTTGAGAGAGCGCCTGAACACATTATTGGCAGAGCACACGGGTCAGTCGATGGATGTGATAGAACGCGACACTGAGCGCGATCGTTTCATGAGTTCAGAGCAGAGCGTTGAGTACGGCTTGGTAGACGAGGTTATTACCTCCCGATAAAAAGGGGCCAAACGGCCCACAAAGGTGACTTGCATTGTCGCCCGAAACGTATCAAGGTTGAGGTGAATTACGGGGTGCTACACAGGATTAGTTGATGGCGGACGAGAGTACATCAGGGGATAGCGGCAAGCTGCTTTACTGCTCGTTTTGTGGCAAGAGCCAGAACGAAGTCAGGAAGTTAATCGCCGGTCCTTCTGTGTTCATTTGTGATGAATGCGTTGATCTTTGTAACGACATCATTCGCGAGGAAATTCAGGAAGCAACGGGCGATAGCGACAACACAAAGCTGCCTATTCCCGAAGAAATCAACGACATCCTCAATCAGTATGTAATTGGCCAGCAGCAAGCGAAGCGGGTCTTGGCTGTTGCAGTCTATAACCACTACAAACGCCTCCGTAACTCGGCCCCAAGTTCGCGTGATTCAGAAGAAGTAGAGCTTAGTAAGTCCAATATTTTGCTGGTAGGGCCCACGGGGTCCGGTAAGACTCTGCTCGCAGAGACGCTAGCGCGCTTGCTCGATGTTCCTTTCACGATCGCCGACGCAACTACGCTCACCGAGGCAGGCTATGTAGGTGAAGATGTAGAAAACATTATTCAGAAACTTCTGCAGAAGTGTGATTACGATGTTGAACGCGCTCAAATGGGTATTGTTTACATCGATGAGATAGACAAGATTTCTCGTAAGTCTGACAACCCCTCCATTACCCGTGACGTCTCGGGAGAAGGGGTGCAGCAGGCGCTGCTCAAGCTGATCGAGGGCACGGTTGCCTCTGTCCCGCCACAGGGTGGGCGCAAACATCCTCAGCAGGAATTTCTGCAGGTAGACACCAGTAACATCCTATTCATTTGTGGTGGCGCATTTGCTGGCCTCGATAAAGTGATACGCAATCGCTCTGAGAAAGGGGGAATTGGGTTTGGCGCGGAGGTCAAAAGCAAGGATGAGGCGCGCAACTTTGGTGAGACATTGTCTGACCTGCAGCCCGAAGACCTTGTGCAATACGGTCTGATTCCCGAATTTGTAGGGCGGTTGCCGATCATTGCAACGCTTGAAGAGTTGGATGCCCCAGCTTTGATCCGAATATTGACCGAGCCGAAGAATGCTCTGACTAAGCAGTATGCGAAGATGTTTGACATGGAAGGAGTAGAGATCGACTTTAGAGAGGATGGCCTGCGCGCCGTCGCGGAGCGCGCGATGGAACGTAAGACCGGTGCGCGCGGCCTCAGATCTATCCTGGAGGGAATCCTGCTCGAGTCCATGTATACCATTCCATCCACCCCAGATGTGGCGAAAATTGTCATAGACGAATCCGTTGTCAAAGGTGATTCGGAGCCGCTACTCGTCTATGAGACACCCGCCCCTGCGGCAGCAGGCGCAGAGGATTGAGTTTAGTCCTTCAGTTCGCGCCAACCATCAATCTATACCGCCCTTGGGTTAATCCGGCGCTGGGAGAACGAGGTATCATCTTTCAGCCGCAGTCCCATTGTGTGCGGAGACTTTAAAGTCATCATTCTGACCCCATATCCCCGTAACAGACGGAGGAAAACATGACGGACCAAGACCACCAATTGCCCCTGTTGCCACTGCGGGACGTCGTCGTATACCCGCATATGGTCCTGCCCCTATTCGTGGGTCGAGAGCGTTCCATCGAAGCGTTAGAGCACGCCATGCTCGACAACAAGCAGGTACTTTTAGTTGCCCAGCGTAACGCTTCTGATGATCAACCGGGTGCAGACGACCTTTATCAGGTGGGCACTGTGTCAAACATCCTGCAGCTCCTTAAGCTACCGGACGGCACCATCAAAGTATTGGTTGAAGGAAGCTATCGGGCGGCTGTGCTCGCCGTTGATGAAGAGGACGAGTTTGCCGTTGCCTCAGTGCGAGAAATCGAATCTGAATCGCTGGGAGAAAAAGACGGTAACGCCCTTGTGAGGGCCACCGTCGAGCAGTTCGAGAAATACGTGAGTCTCAGTAAAAAAGTGCCAGCGGAGGTTCTGACCTCGCTGTCTGGCATCGACGAGCCTGGGAGACTCGCTGATACCATCGCGGCTCACATGAGCGTTGACCTGGAGGAAAAGCAGCGGATATTGGAGGTCGCTGATATTCGCGCGCGGCTAGAGCATTTACAGTCTTTGATGGATGCGGAAATAGATCTGTTTCAGGTAGAAAAACGGATTCGTGGACGAGTCAAAAAACAGATGGAGAAGAGCCAGCGCGAGTACTACCTGAACGAGCAGATGAAGGCGATCCAGAAAGAATTGGGTGAGATGGATGATGCGCCCAACGAAATTGACGATTTGCAGAAAAAGATTACTGAGGCTCGGATGTCGCAGGAGGCCCTGGATAAAGCCAACGCAGAGCTCAGCAAACTTAAAATGATGTCTCCAATGTCAGCGGAGGCCTCTGTTGTGAGGGGGTATCTCGACTGGATGGTGAGTATTCCCTGGTTCAAGCGAAGCAAAGTGCGCCATGATCTTAATCGGGCCCAGCAGGTCTTGGATGAGGATCACTATGGGCTGGAAGAGGTCAAAGACCGCATCCTCGAGTATCTTGCGGTACAAAAACGCGTCAAGAAACTGAAGGGGCCAGTACTCTGTTTGGTCGGGCCACCAGGCGTTGGAAAAACATCTCTCGGAGAGTCAATCGCGCGTTCTACGAATCGGAAATTCATTCGTATGGCCTTGGGCGGTGTGAGAGACGAGGCCGAGATTCGCGGACATCGCAGAACCTACATTGGCTCAATGCCCGGCAAACTACTCCAGAAAATGTCAAAGGCGGGAGTTCGCAACCCACTGTTCCTGCTGGACGAAATCGACAAGATGGGGATGGATCATCGCGGTGATCCAGCCTCCGCGATGCTGGAGGTGCTGGATCCTGAGCAAAATCATGCCTTTAACGACCATTATCTCGAAGTCGACTATGACTTGTCGGATGTTATGTTTATTTGTACCTCGAACACGATGAACATCCCCGGTCCTCTCTTGGATCGTATGGAAGTCATCAGAATCCCGGGGTATACCGAGGACGAAAAACTCAATATTGCTCAGCGTTACCTTATCCCTAAGCAGACAAAACTCAATGGCCTGAAAGCCGATGAAATCAGCCTGTCCGAAGCTGCTTGTCTGGATATCATCCGCTATTACACCCGCGAAGCAGGTGTGCGCGCTCTAGAGCGCCAAATCGCCAAAGTCTGCAGGAAATTAGTCAAAGCGTTCGCTTTGAAGGAGCGCTCATCGGGTCAGGAGATCACACCAGAGATGCTCCCCGAAATACTGGGGGTTCGAAAGTTCAATTTCGGTACAGCTGAGAAAGAGAACAAGGTGGGCCAGGTGACGGGTTTGGCCTGGACGTCCGTAGGAGGGGAATTGCTTACCATTGAGGTGGCATCGACCTTAGGAAAGGGGCGTCTTGTCAAAACCGGTTCTCTTGGCGATGTGATGCAGGAATCCATTCAAGCGGCGATGACGGTTGTCAGAGCGAAGTCCCAGTCCCTCGGTATCGCCGCCGCGCTCCATGATTCTCGCGATGTCCACATACATGTTCCTGAAGGTGCCACTCCTAAAGACGGCCCCAGCGCCGGGATCGCAATGTGTACCGCGCTCGTCAGCACCTTCACCAGCATACCGGTGCGGGCGGACGTCGCAATGACTGGAGAGATTACGCTGAGAGGAGAGGTGCTCCCTATCGGCGGCTTAAAGGAAAAATTACTGGCCGCAAGACGCGGCGGCATAGAAACCGTGATCATCCCCCATGAGAATGAGCGGGATCTTCAAGAGGTTCCTGACAACATCAAAGAGAATTTGGACATCCGGCCGGTCAAATGGATCGATGAAGTGCTATCGATCGCATTGGAGAAATCACCAGAGCCTCTGTCAGACGAGGACTATATGAGGGAACGCTCGACCATTTCGGCCCCTGAGGATCCCGCGAGCGACGCGAATGAGCCCAAACGTCCGAGATCTCACTGATTTCAGGCCCAACACGCGTTGACCCTCAACTATCTGAGGAGTAGGCTATCCTTGGTGCTATGGCAGGTGCCACGCAATTCAGCTCAATAGACTCGAGGGGTATAACGTGAACAAAAATGACTTGATTGATGCCATTGCCGCGGATGCGGATCTTTCCAAGGCCTCTGCTGGCCGCGCGCTCGATGCGGCGATCGGTGCAATTACAGGGGCTCTCGCAAAAGGCGGTAGTGTTTCACTGGTTGGGTTTGGGACTTTTTCTGTGAAAGCTCGCGCAGCTCGGCAGGGCCGCAATCCACGCACTGGTGAAACGATTCAGATCGCCGCATCTAATACGCCGGGCTTCAAGGCGGGTAAGGCACTGAAGGACGCCGTTAACAAGTAAATCCAATCCACTTTTTCGCCGCTAGCTGAGTGCGGCGAACCCGAGAAGGCGCCAGAGAGCGCCTTCTTTACGTCGTAGGCCCACATTTACGAATACCGTCTCCACCCACTTGTTAGCTCCAGCCAGTCATTCTGGGAGAATCGAATTACCATGCTTCAGTCCATGCGACAGGGTGCTCAGAGCACCACCGCTAAAATTATTATTGGCTTAATTGTTCTGTCTTTTGCTGCCTTCGGGCTGGAGACGCTGTTGCCCGGTGGAGCGGGCACTTCAGTTGCTGAAGTCAACGGTGAAGAAATTTCTCCCTTTGCACTTCAGGAGGCCGTCACGCAACAAAAACGACAACTCATCAGCATTCTCGGTGAGGACATCGATCCCGCTCTATTGGACGACGAGAGATTACAGCCCCGCGCCCTCGAATCGCTCATTCAGCGCGCCTTGCTGCTGCAGAATGCCTCCAAACTCAATCTGGTGGCGTCAGATGCGCAGATCGGGAAGTCGATTACGGCAATTGATGCTTTTCAACTCAACGGCAGCTTCTCACCAGAGGCCTACAAAAGTGTGCTGGCAAACGCCGGTTATACGCCGGAACGTTTCAGACGAATGCAGGCAGAGGATATTGTGCTGACCCAACTGCAAACGGCGCTGAGTGAAACCGAATTTGTAACGCAGCAAGAGTTATCGGCTATGGCGAACCTGCTCGCTGAGGAAAGAGACGTCCGATATCTCGTAATCCCGGGGGGGAATTTGGTGGAGAACAGCGCGCTCTCGGAGAGCGCGCTGCAAACCTACTACGAAGCCTATCAATCCGACTTTCTCAAGCCGGAGCAGGTTGTGGTCGACTATATTCTGTTAACACCGGACGATTTTCGAGAGCCGGTCGCCGAAGATCTCGTTCGCCAACAGTATGAATCGGTTCGCGACGAATATACGGTTACCACGCAATCACGGGTCTCGCATATCCTCCTTATCCCCGGCGAAGACGAGTCGGAGGGAGATTTTGCCCGCCGCGTTGCGGACGTCTCTGAGCGACTCGATCGGTCAGAGGACTTTTCAGCACTTGCAGAGGAGCTTTCCGACGATATCGGTTCCGCCAGCCTGGGTGGCGAGCTGGGATTCACTGACGGAACGGCCTTTCCTGAAGAAATGGAGGCAGCCATCGCCGCTTTACAAGAGCCGGGCGAGGTATCAGCGGCTGTAATCACCGATGCAGGGACTCACTTTATTCGATTGGATGAGCGCATCGCCGGTGAAACCGTCAGCTTCGACGACGTAAAGGAAGAATTGCGAAGCTCCATTGAATCCGCAGAAGCAGAGCGCGCCCTGTTGGTGAAGGTAGAGGAGCTACGAGATCTGGTATTCAATGCGCCTGATCTCAGTGATCCCGCCGAGACGATTGGAGCCGCGGTGGCACGCTCTGAAGCTTTTTCCCGGGAATCTGGAAGTGGGCTGTTTTCCGAGGACGCCCTGCGGCAAATGGCATTCTCCGACGACGTATTGAATGCTCGCAATAACAGCGAGGTTGTCGAACTATCAGGCCGGCGGTTCGCGGTGCTGCGGATCAATGAGGTTAAGCCCGCTCAAGTGGCACCTTTCCCAGAAGTTGAAGCGGAGATACGAGAGCGGCTGCGAACGGAACTTGCGGCCGAAGCGCTGGCCGACCTGCAAGCTCGCGCGGAGCAAAACCTAAGCGACGGCGCGAGCTTGGAAGAAGTTGCGACGTCGCTGGGGCTTGAGTGGCGGGTGGAGCTCGCTACTACTCGCCTTGCGAGCCAACTGCCCCGACCTGTCCTGGAAGCCGCTTTTGCGATGCCTGCCGGCGAGCCCGCGACGCTGCGCGCAGTCGCGGTCCCGGGAGATGGATATGCCATGGTTCAACTGGCAAGGGTTACGCCGGGTTCTGTGAATAGCTTGACGCGGACTGAAACTGACAGTTTGCTTACCCGTCGTAACGCAGAGCAACAGAGATTGAGCTTCGGCGAATACCTCAAGTATCAGCGAGATGTGGCTGATATTGTGATTCGATAAGCCATTAGCGGTAACGGCAGGCTATGGGGCAGGGGCAGCAAGATGATCGTCGTTTGCAGGCTTTAGCGGGAAATATTCCCGATAAGCACCACAGTCACCTGCGAGCAACGACATCGGGCTCAATCAACGGAAGAGCGCCACCGCCGCTTGATCAATGGAACCCAACCTACTGCGGCGATGTAGACATGGCGATTGCCGCTGACGGCACCTGGTATCACGACGGCTCCCCCATTCGACGCAAAGAGTTGTGGCAACTTTTTGCGGGCATCTTAAGGCGTGAGCAGGATGGTGACTATTATCTGGTAACACCGGTTGAAAAGTGTCGCGTGGCTGTCGCTTTGCACCCGCTAATCATCATCGACTTCGAGGTGGGGACAGAGCAGGACGATGGCATAATTTGGGCTTATCTGAACGCTGGGGGGCAATTCCCCGTATCCCTGACTTATCCCCTACGACTAGAGCCAAAAGCCAGCGGGGCCGCCTATATTGAGCTCACCCACGGACTGACAGCATTGTGCTCCAGAGCGGCATGGTATCGCTTGGTAGCCCTTGCCGACGCTGAGTACCGCGTATGCAGCGCCGGGGCGATGTTCTCTCTGGCGTAGCCCGTCCTACATATTGGGATAATTGGGGCCGCCGAAACCCTCGGGGGTTATCCACGTAATATTCTGAGATGGGTCTTTAATGTCACAAGTTTTGCAGTGGACGCAGTTCTGCGCGTTAATCTGAAAGCGAGGGCCCTCCGGCTCCTCTACGATCTCATAAACTCCCGCAGGGCAGTATCTCTGAGCTGGCTCGGCGAATTTAGGAAGGTTAATCGCCACGGGAACGCTGCTGTCACGTAAAGTAAGGTGGCAGGGTTGATCCTCTTCGTGATTGGTATTCGATAGGAAAACTGATGAGAGCCTGTCAAACGTAATGACATTATCTGGCTTTGGGTAGGCGATAGGCGTTGATTTCTCTGCCTCCACCAAACACGCATGGTCGGGCTTGGTATCGTGCAGCGTAAACGGCAAACGACCTGCAAAAAGGTTTTGATCAATCCACACCATGGCGGCGCCCACAAGCGTACCGAATTTATGCATGAAGCCCGAAAAGTTACGGGCGCTATGTAGCTCCTTTCCTAGCCACGAATCTTTAAGGCGCTGAGAGTAGTCTAGGGGCACAGAAGCATCGCCAGCCTGGAATGCAGAGATGATGCTCTCGGCAGCCAGCATGCCGCTCTTCATCGCGGTGTGATTCCCTTTTATCTTCACGCTATTCAGCGTGCCTGCGTCACAACCAATCAGTATTCCGCCGGGGAAAGTCATTTCGGGCAGGGAATTGAGCCCGCCTTTGGCCAAGGCTCTGGCACCATAAGCAATTCGCTCACCGCCCTCCAGTACCTCCCGCGTTTTAGGATGTGTTTTCCATCGTTGGAATTCCTCAAAGGGACTCAGATGAGGATTGCTGTAATTCAGATCCGCGATGAGGCCCACGTATACCTCATGATTTTCGGCGTGGTATAGAAATGCACCCCCGCTGGAACCCGACTCCGACAGCGGCCAGCCAATCCCATGAACCACCACACCCTCTTGGTGCTTTTCGGGCGATATTTTCCAGACCTCTTTGATTCCTATACCGTAGTGTTGCGGGTCTTTTCCTTTATCCAACTCAAACTGGGCGATCAGTTGCTTCCCGAGATGGCCTCTGCAGCCCTCCGCGAAAATCGTATAGGTCGCATGTAGTTCCATACTCGGTACATAGCTGTCTTTTTGCTGCCCATCGGCAGAAACGCCCATTTCGCCGGTGGCAATACCTTTTACGCTACCGTCTTCGTGGTACAAAATTTCAGCGGCCGTAAAGCCAGGGTAAATTTCTACACCGAGTCCCTCAG
>JAYNNB010000014.1:20257-24782 GCA_038112515.1 Luminiphilus sp. | reverse complement strand
GTACTGACCCCCATCTCGCCGGTCGCGATACCCTTCACGGCGCCATTCTCGTGAAACAGCACCTCGGCGGCGGCAAAACCCGGGTAAATCTCAACCCCCATACCCTCGGCCTGTTCAGCCAACCAGCGACAAACGTTTCCCATCGAGACGATAAAATTGCCGTCATTATGGGTAGGGCGAGGAATTGCAAAGCCAGGTAGTTTTATCGCTCCCGTGTCGCTGGTGTAAAAATAGAATGTGTCGCCTGTCACAGGGGTGTTGAGTGGTGCGCCTCGATCCTTCCAGTCCGGTATCAATTCATCCAGGGCTTTGGGCTCTAGGACAGCGCCGGAGAGTATATGGGCCCCAACTTCCGAACCCTTTTCGACCACGCATACTGTGGTTTCCCGACCCTCGGCTTCACTCAACTGCATAATCTTTATCGCCGCGCTCAAACCCGCTGGGCCTGCTCCCACGATAACAACGTCGAACTCCATGGATTCTCTTTCCATATCTACCTCTACTGGCTGTATGGTTCGGTTGGGTTATGCCCACTATCACCTAAATTCATAGTGATTTAGTGCAGTTGGGTGATTTAAATTTGGACGGCATGATACACTAAGCATCTCTAGAACACAGGGCATGTTGCGGTCAAACACGCCGGCCTTACCCGATTTTCTACGAGTGAAAGTGGTGTGCTTGAGTCACATCCGATCAGACAACCTGTATACAGTTTCATACTGAACCTGGAGACGCCATGAAAGCATTGGTCGCGGTGAAACGCGTGGTGGATTACAACGTTAAGGTGCGCGCTAAATCAGACGGCTCGGACGTCGACCTTAACAACGTCAAAATGGCGATAAACCCCTTTTGCGAGATTGCGGTAGAAGAAGCGGTGAGGCTCAAAGAAGCGGGCACCGTCTCGGAAATTGTTGCCGTGTCAGTGGGCGGCAGTGGGTGCCAAGAGCAGATTCGTACTGCGCTGGCGTTGGGTGCCGACAGGGGAATCCACGTCGAAGTCGAGGGTAGAGTGGAGCCACTGGCAGTGGCCAAGTTGCTCAAGGCGGTTGTAGCGCAAGAATCCCCCGACTTGGTCATTATGGGAAAGCAGTCCATCGACGGCGATAACAACCAAACTGGACAGATGCTTGGGGCGCTCACCGGAATGGGGCAGGGCACCTTCGCCTCGGAAGTAAAGGTAGGAGACGGAGCGGTTGAAGTGGTACGGGAAGTTGACGGCGGATTGCAGACCATTTCACTCACGTTGCCGGCGATCATCACCACAGACTTGCGCTTGAACGAACCACGCTACGCATCATTGCCTAACATCATGAAGGCCAAGAAAAAGCCGCTTGAAACAGTCACGCCAGAGCAGCTTTCGGTAGAGGTCAAGGCACACGTTACCCAGTGCAGCGTTGCGCCGCCTCCAGAACGAGCAGCGGGCATCAAGGTAGAAGACGTCGCACAATTGGTTGATAAGCTGAAAAACGAAGCGAAGGTGATCTCATGAAAACATTGGTTATTGCCGAGCACGACAATACCTCCCTTAAGACGGCCACCTTAAACGCGGTAGCCGCTGCCCAGGCACTCGGAGGGGACATTGATATACTGGTGGCGGGTGCAAATTGCGGCGATGCAGCTGACGCGGCCGCGAAGGTTCCTGGGATTGCCAAGGTGATCTGCGCGGATAATGCAGCCTATGAGCATCAGCTTGCAGAAAATATTAGCTTGCTGGTGGCCGAGGTTGGGGCTGCCTATGACAACTTGCTGGCTCCGTCTACGGCCAATGGAAAGAACTTCATGCCGCGAGTTGCGGCGCTTCTTGATGTGGGTCAAATCTCCGACATTCTCTCTGTAGAGAGCGCAGATACCTTCACACGTCCGATCTACGCCGGAAATGTCATTGCAACTGTGCAGTCAGCCGACGCCAAGAAAGTAATTACCGTTCGCACTACCGCTTTTGATGCAGTGCCAGCAGAAGGCGGGTCCGCTTCCATTGAGCAATGTGAAGCGGTGCACGAAGCGGGCGTCTCTCAATTTCTGCGGGAAGAAGTCGCGGTCTCCGATCGTCCCGAGCTAACCTCGGCTTCTGTGGTTATTTCCGGCGGCAGGGGCATGCAAAATGGCGATAACTTTAGTCTGCTCGAAGGCATTGCAGATAAGCTCAACGCGGCAATTGGCGCCTCGCGGGCTGCGGTTGATGCGGGCTTTGTTCCCAATGATTATCAGGTCGGCCAAACAGGCAAGATTGTCGCTCCGGACCTTTACATTGCTGTGGGAATATCAGGCGCCATCCAGCACCTCGCCGGCATGAAAGACAGTAAAGTGATCGTCGCGATCAACAAAGACGAGGACGCCCCCATTTTTCAGGTGGCGGACTACGGATTGGTGGCCGACCTTTTCGAAGCGCTTCCTGCACTGGAAGCCGCGATTTAGCACCGTTAGTGGGCTCTGGCGCAACTTCTGCGAGCTGCGCCGGGTGCCAGCGGCTTCAATCTCGTCGGAGGCGATCGGAGATAGCGATCGGGTTCGGCAGTCTCAACACCACAATGTAGGAAGAGGCCAGCAGAGTCAGAATCGTGCAGGCTTGAATCAAGGTCGCCGCATCTGCGCTTATCAACCCGCTTGATATTCCCAAGAAGGCGATTAGCAAAGAAAACTCGCTACACTGGCCCAGTCGCAAGCCTAGGTTCCATGCGAGTTTCGGCTCCTCAAACACCCCTTTAACCAACCATTGATAAACCACCGGCTTGATTATCAGCAGGGTAGTGGCCATCGCGATCGCCGGTAAGGCGACTCTTGGTAGCGCGGTCATGTCGAGCCCGCTGCCGACCGAGAAGAAAAAAACCACGAGGAAAAAATCTCTCAACGGTTTAAGGTTCATGGCGATGTATTGCGCGATTGGACTGCTGGCGATGCTCACACCGGCCACAAAAGCGCCTATCTCCGCTGAGAGCCCCATCCATATCGCCAACTCAGCCATGCCAAGGCACCAACCGATGGATAGCAGAAATATATATTCATGGTAGCGGTCAAAACGTTCAATTAACGTCAGTAAAACCGTCTTAACGCTAGCCCAGCTCGCCAAAGCCAGAATTGGTAGCGTAACGAGCGGCTTGAGCAGTTCGCTTGTCGAATAATCACCTTCTCCCACACTTTCCATCACTACCAATACAACGATTGCGATCACATCCTGCAAAAGCAACAAGGCGATCATCAATTCACCGAGGTGCTTGTGATGAAGCACTGTCGTTGGTAGTAGCTTGATGCCAATAATCGTAGACGAAAAAACGAGTGACGCGCCGATCAGCAGAGAGTCGGAGTGATTGAATTGAAAAAAGCGGCTCATGGCGTAACCCGATGCGCCAAAGATAAAGACGCTCAGCACTCCCACTAGCGTTGACTGCCGCAGGCTGTTCCACAGCGCGGCGGGTTTCATATCTAGCCCTAGCAGGAAGAGCAAAAAAATAATGCCGACATGTCCCGCCCCCGAGACAAGACTCGTGTCGGAGATGAGTCCTGCGCCTTGGGGCCCGAGGGCGACGCCCAATGCGATGTAAGCAATAATAATGGGCTGCCGAGCATACAGCGCCAATGATGACAGCACTGCGGCACCTAAAAATATAACGGCAAAGGTAAAAGTAATACCGCTATCCATTGGCGAGGCAGACTCCCTTCATCCTGACCGGTTTGTGTCACAAAACGTCACAGCGCGGACGGTACAGAAAGAGTAGACAACTTGGCAAGTTGCCAACCTGCGGACGCGGAAAAAAATCATTGGCAAGCCCAACATAAACGTTAAAATGCGGCCGCTCGTTAACTTCGACTTTTTAGAACAGTAAAGCGACCTAACTATGTCCAAAAGCAAGATAGAAGATGGCATGGCCGATGCCATCGCGGCGACCGGCATTATCAGCATTGTTCTGGTAACACTCGTTATATGGCTAAGCGGCTTCCCCAGCTGATGCAATAAGGCGCTCGAAGAGTGGCTTATCTACGTTTCCGCCGCTCAATGTCACAACGACGCGCTGGCCCTGAAATCGCTCCGGGGAATGTAGCAGACAAGCCACACCCACAGCGCCGCTCGGTTCAAGGCGAAGCCCTAACTTTCGCCACACGAGTTGCATCGCCTGGACTACCTGGCTGTCCGTTGCAGATAAGCCTCGCACGTGATTCAAAGTGTTGATAGAGAAAGTGAGCTCCCCGGGCTCAGGCGCCATTAACGCATCGCAAAGCGTAGGAGATGACGTAGTAACAGGGGTTCTCTGTCCTGTCGTAAATGACTGTTTATGATCAGCCCAGTCCTCGGGTTCTGCAGTGTAGATTTGTAATGCTGGCTGGTGAGTTTTTAAATAGGTGCCAACACCCGCAACGAATCCACCGCCGCCCGTGCATACGATAATACTGTCTATTTTTTCATTGGCTTGTGCCGTGATTTCGACCCCACAGGATCCTTGCCCAGCAATCACAAATTGCAAAGCAGATCCGCGGCAAAGGTCTCATTCTCTCGACGAACTCTTTTGGATGCCGACTGCGGCGGCGAGTC
>JAYNNB010000014.1:1063-20247 GCA_038112515.1 Luminiphilus sp. | reverse complement strand
CAGGATCCTTGCCCAGCAATCGTGTCCCAATCGTCATAGGGTCGCACCAGCGCCACCGTAGGATCGTTGAGCAGTGCACTCGCTATCTCCTCGCGATTTTCACGTTCCCTCTCGTAAAAAATGATGTCGGCGCCCAACGCCCTGATGCGCTCAATCTTCACCGCAGGTGCGTCGCTCGGTACAACGATTGTTGCGGTTTGTCCCAAGCATCGAGCCGCATACGCCACGCCAATACCATGGTTTCCGGAAGAGAAAGCAACGATCGATTTTGCGCGCCCCCGCTCGGCTAGCATCGCGGCGGCATTCAGAGCCCCCCGAATTTTGAAAGAACCGGTTGCTTGCAAACATTCCGCCTTCAGCAAGACCTCCCCATGGATCATTTCGTCTAGCATGTGGATCCGCAGGAGCGGTGTTTCCACCGAATACTGTTGAATTCGGGCGGCAGCTAACTCAATGGCTGCGCGCAGAGCGCTCAGGTCGAGGGGAGAATTCATGGTGTGAGTAATGCCACTATGAGCAACAGCGTGATTATGAAAAGCCCGGTCAGCACCACCCCAGCAATCACAAATTGAATAGCAGATCCGCGGGAAAAGTCTCTTTCTCTCGACGCACTATTTTGGATGCCGACTGCGGCGGCGAGTCCTGAAAGGAGGGCTTGGCCCCAGCCGAGCGAAGTCTGTGGGGGCACCATGCCGTCATCGGTACACCCGTCAGTCGCCTCAGCGTTGGTGGGGTCTTGTTGGTTTTTCGGCGCGCCCATTGATCAGTGCCGGCGAAGATTTGCGGGGGAGTGTAGACCTTTAGCCCGACGAAGGCACTCTCAGTTCAACCATATGCGCTCGACACGAGTTTAAGCTTCTATTTGGGTGCTTTTTTCTCGAAATCACAAACGTGCATTGGCAGCTCACCGACTATCCAGTTATTATCCGACCGGAGTACTCGGGTATTGCAAAGAAAGACTATGATTACCATCACGGAATCCGCCCAGGAATATTTAGCTGAGTTGCTGTCAAAGCAGGAGGATGCGCTAGGTGTAAGGGTGTTCATTAATGACCCCGGGACACCACGAGCGGAGACCTGTATTGCCTATTGCCGAGAGGGCGATGTAGAAGCTGGCGATATTGAGCAGCCCTATGAGCAGTTCACGGCGTGGTTTCAGGGTCGCAGTATCCCCTTTTTAGAGGATGCGCTGGTTGACTACTCTCCAGATCGAATGGGTGGTCAGCTGACGATTAAAGCGCCTAACGCAAAGATGCCTAGAGTCTCGGACGACAGTCCCATCGAGGACCGCATCAATTACGTGCTCTACAACGAGATCAATCCTTCGCTTGCCGCACACGGTGGTGAGGTTTCGCTTATCGAAGTCACCGAGGATCAGTTCGCCGTCCTTAGGTTCGGGGGCGGGTGCCAGGGTTGTAGCGCAGTGGATATGACGCTCAAAGGGGGCGTGGAAAAGACGTTGCTTGAGCAAATTCCCCAGCTGGCGGGGGTTCGTGATACCACCGACCATACCGATAGGAGTCAGGCCTACTACTAGTTTGCCCTGCTGTGCGACAGGCACAGCATCGTTGAAACGAGCGCATCTGGCCGCGTAGGCACAGTTTGGCAGCCTCTCTGGCGTCAACCGCATTCCCTCGCACTAATCCTCGTGGGATACTTTAGCCCATGCGCTCCGCGGTCGATCTCCCCAGCTTTTTACCTTTTTTACAAGGCGAACAAACACTTCTGACCCCGGGTAGGCGCTTGGCCCGGGAGATATCGACCGCTTGGCTCAAGCGATCGCTTCGATCAGGCCAGCCTGAGTTGAGCCCTCGCGTAGAACCGGCGGACGCATGGTTAGAACGCGCCTGGAGTAGTGCCGTAGAGGAGGGTGCATTACCGCTTCAGCGGCTGTTGAATTCCGAACAGCAAACAGCGCTATGGCTGGAGATTATTCGCGAAGACGCCTCACACTCAGGAGGGTTCACACTTACCCAGCCAAGAGCGACTGCGCAGCGAGCGCGTGCCTCATGGGAGCAATTAACCATGCACGGTGGACTGGATAATCCCCGTGTTTGGGAGCTTTTTCGATATGAAGAAGATTGCGCGGTGTTCGCTCGTTGGGCAAAAAAATTTGAGGCGCGGATTAGCGAATGTGAGAGTACCACTCGGTATCAAGCATACAGCCAGTTACTAACGCTACCCGCTCAGTCTACGCCACTGGCACTGTATGCATTTCCAGAGTTACCGCCCGTGGCCCAACAGGCTTTGGAGCACTTGGGCGAACTAAAGCAGATAGCGCCAAAAAGGGGGGATCTCTCCGGAGCTAAGCCGACTGCGAAAGGCTACGGCACGCGTGAAGATGAATTAGCCGCCGCTGCGTCATGGGCGTATTCCATGAGTCAGGATCCTGAGACGCGAAATGCCATCATCTTGCTCGATTTGCGGCGCGATCGCACTCAGTTGGAGTATTTTTTACGAGCGGAATTCGAGTGTCTCGATGCGCAATACAATGATCTGCCCGTCAATTTTTCTACGGGCATGCCATTGAGCGATACCCCCATGTACCGTGACGCGCTATTGGCACTGGAATGGGAAGTTCGACCATTGCTTCGGCATGAATGGCTGGCACTCATGCGCTCTCGATTCTTACCGGGACTGCTGAGCAACCCCTCGGAACAAGCATTAGCTCTTGTAGAACGTCTGTTTCAGTCGGGCCTTGCGGAAATCAGTATCAATCAGACCCTGCATTTCCTGAGCCGCTACGCACCGGAGGTGCCCCTTAAATCCGTTCTAATGCGTATTCGTGGCGACAAAAGTTATCGCGGAAAAAAAAGCCTTCAGTCTTGGGGTACATGGATTCGCGGCCGGCTGAACGCCTGGGGCTGGCCTAGCCACAATGCGCTTGACTCCATTGAGTATCAACAATTAGACCGACTGGACGCCAGCCTCGAGGCACTGGCTTCGCTCTCCGCGGTTCTACCCCACAAGGGCCATGAGACCGCGCTGGCGCTGTGGCGGCAGTCTTTAGCGAATGTGGCTTTTCAACCCAAGACGCCATATGACAGTGTTCAGGTGATGGGGCCGCTTGAAGCGATTGGTCTAGAGTTCGACGGTCTCTGGGTGTGCGGCGCTCAACAGGGGAGTCTTCCAAGAACGCCTCGGCTGGATCCTTTTCTTCCCGCCGCCCTCCAGAAGCAGCTGAATTTTCCTTGGATCAATGCACAGGCACTGCAGGCAGACGGCGAGACTCTACTCGAAATCTGGCGCGCTGGCAGCGCGGAAACTGTATTCAGCTATCACGAATCAGATCGTGGGCAGACTCGGCAACCCAGCAGTTTGCTCTCACTACCTGAAAGTATAGGTAGAGCGAGTTGGTTTCCTCCGCCTCGATGGCAAGCTCAGCGTCAGGTAGAGGCGATGTCGAGTGATGAAAAGATCCCCGTGACGACGCACCAAGCGACGGGGGGGAGTGGTCTGATTCGTGATCAATCTTCCTGTGCTTTCAGGGCTTTCATCAGACATCGAATCAAGGTGAGAGGATTGGAGGCCGAGGCCTTTGGTTTTACCGCTATTGAACGGGGACTGTTGCTACACGAAATCATGTTTTATCTCTGGCGCGATATCGGCTCACAGCACGCCCTGCTAGCAATTTCCGAACAGTCGCTACTGGGGCAAATTGAGGACGCCGCTAATGCAGCGCTCAGAAAGCTTGAGCTAGATGCTGAACGCCGTGGATATAGCCTCCGTGCGCGAGTTGGGGAGGGTTGTTGGGAGCTAGAGCGAGCGTTTTGTTGTGAAGTCGTCGCTGAGTGGATGACTAGGGAGAGAGCGCGAAAGATTCCCTTCACCGCCGTCACGCTGGAGGAGGAATTTACTGTAGCGCTCGGTGATCTTCGGTTAAGCGTCAGGCCCGATCGCATAGACAAGCTGGAGGATGGGCGGCATGTCGTTCTTGATTACAAGTCAAATGCCCCTGCTAACTCGCGGTGGCTAGGAGAGCGACCCAGAGAACCTCAGCTGCCGCTTTATACGCTTTTGGATAACACCATAGAGGGTGTGGCCTTTGCACCACTCGTTCGAGAATCTCAGTTCATTTCGCTCGGCAATAACCTCGGCCTTGCCACTGCCCCCGAAAAAAGTCTGTTGCAACAAACTGAGGGCTGGTCCGATGAATGGAGCGACGTGATCGCGAAATGGACTTCAGGAATCGAACGCTTGGCTGCGGATTTTTTGGCGGGCTTGACCACGGCGGATCCCTTGCCCGGCGTTTGCCAGCATTGTGATCTACAGGCGGCTTGCCGTATCGATCAACTCCGCCGCGCAGATGACGCATTCTTAGAGGGCGCGCTTGAGGAATGAGCGGCCTGGACCATCAGCACCGATTACGCGCAATCGACCCGAATCTGAGCTACTGCGTGAGCGCACCCGCAGGCTCTGGCAAAACGGAGTTACTGACACAAAGGCTGTTGGTATTACTGACACGGGTTGATCGCCCGGAACAAGTGCTCGCCATCACATTTACCCGCAAGGCGGCCAGCGAAATGGCAAGCCGTGTGCTGGAGAAGTTGGACGAGGCGCGGCGATCCGTCCCCCTCCGTTTTCCTCATGAAGCCACCACGCGAGAGCTGGCTCAGTCGCTGCTAGCTCATGCTGAAACCCTTGATTGGCAACTTGATGAGTCGACACTGAATATTCGGACGATAGACAGCCTTTGCCATGAAATAACCCGCCAAATGCCAATCATGAGTGGTATTGGAGGGGTCAGCGAACCGATCGACGACGCAACCCCATTGTACGAGCGCGCCGTAGCTCAGCTACTCGCTCAGGCGGGAGATCAGAGCAAGGTGGGAGATGCGCTCCGACTGCTCTTACATCAATTCGATAATCGCTGGATTCGGGTCCGAGAGTTACTGGTTTCACTGCTCGCAAGACGAGGTGACTGGGCCTCACATATTGGCCAGCATCACGATCCCGATGGAGCAGAGACAATACTCTTTGAATCAGTATCAAACTTGATTCGACAGCGGCTCAGTGCATGCAAAGCCAGATTGGGTGCAGCCCTTGACCCGTTGGTGGACATACTCTGCGAGGTACGCGCAACTCAATCGCTAGCGCCTCTGGTATTGAGTAGCGAGGCAGATGCGCTCGAGGACTGGCGCGCGGTGACAGACGCCCTGTTGACAGGCAATGGTGACTGGCGGAAACCTGCAGGCATCTCCATCCGACAAGGCTTTGAAAAAGGCAGCGAAGAAAAACAGCGTTTCATCGAGATACTGACCGACCTCAGCACTGATGAGCAGCTCCTCGACTTGCTGAACGAGGTGCGCTTCTTACCTTCTACGCAACGCGACACGCGGAGTTGGCAGTTACTGGTGGCCATTTCCTCGTTATTACCGGTTCTTCAAGCGCATCTATTGCTTGTGTTCCAAACAGCAGGTGTGGTGGATCACACTCACATCTCGCTCGCTGCCTGTGATGCGCTTGGCTCAGATGACAATCCGTCTCCCATCGCCGAGCGACTCGATTATCAAATTGAACATATTTTAGTTGACGAATTTCAGGACACCGCGCATTCACAAGCCGAGTTACTGCGGCGTCTCACAAGAGACTGGCCTGACCACAACGTCACGGGCAAGTCACCAAGGACGCTTTTTGTTGTGGGCGATGCAATGCAATCTATTTATGGCTTCCGATACGCCGACGTCGCGCTATTCATGCGCATTCAAAAATCAGGCTTGAATGGACTGAACCTGATTCCATTGACGTTAACGCAAAATTTTCGCTCGCAAGAGGGCATCGTAAATTGGGTAAACGCTCGATTCGCCTCGCTGATGGGAGGAGAAGAGGATCTCAATAGAGGGAGGGTAAGGCACGTGACCGCATCTTCCTCGCGCACAGGCGGGCTCGTGACCGAAAATAAAGCGGTTCAAATTGATCTTTTCAGCGAGACCTCATCATCGTTGGAGTCGACCTTCATTGCCAGCCAAATTGAAGCGATACGTATCGCAAACCCCGAAGCGTCCATTGCCATTTTGGTTCGGGCAAAGTCTCACGCGACGGAAATTGTTACCACTTTGGCCGCCCACGGCATCCCCTTCGAGGGTGAAACGCTCGAGTCACAAGCAGAAAAAATGATTTCTCGGGATTTGCTGTCGCTCTGTAAATGGCTGGAGAATCCTGCCGACAACATCGCCGCACTCGCCCTGATGCGTTCCCCCTGGGTCGGCCTCAGTATGCAATCTATCTCGCTGCTGTTGGAGGACGGGCCGAGCAGGCCTTTCAATCTGCTCGATATCAGCAACAGCGACAGGGCGGCGAGTCTCCCTGAGGATGAGCGTGATCGCTTGGCAGCCTTGTCGCTGGCGCTGGAATGGGGTGCCAGCACACGAGATCGACTCTCACTCCCAATATGGATAGAGCAAATTTGGTTGCGCCTTCACGGTCCAACTACTGTGCAGCCCGATGAGCTGACCAGTGTCCGCCTATTCCTCGACGCCGCTCGTCGCGCTGAATTACATGAGGGATTGTGTGCAGATCGGATCGCTACTGAGTTGCGCCATATTTCCGCAGACAGCTCTGCGGCGCCTGAGAGTGTCAGAGTGCTTACCCTGCACAAGGCGAAGGGGCTGGAATTTGACTACGTATTTTTACCCGCGCTTCACAAACAGCCTCGCGCCAACAGGCGGGAATTGTTGCGCTGGCACTGGCAGGAGGGCCCCACAAAAGCGGAACTTCTCATCGCCGCGGATGACCAAGAAAAAAAAGCACCGACCCTGTACAACTACCTAAATTGGCTTGAAAAAGAGAAGCAGCGAGAGGAGTTGAAAAGGCTATTGTACGTAGGTGTAACTCGCGCCAGGGAGAGGGTTTATCTCAGCGGGGCCCTGAAATTCGAGTCAGGCGCGAGCGAAGTTACCGCCCCAGCGGGATCATTGCTGTCACTATTGGGGGCAGATCTCGAACATGCGGTGCGCCACATTGATGAATCCGATGTTCCGTTGACTGACTCGGTGCGTCGGGATCCCGAATATCGACCCTCTCTCTACCGGGTCGCAAGTCGAGTGCTGTCGTCAGCGGTTCGCGGGTCTCGTGACAGTAAATCTGAGGTATTAATTCAATCAACCGCTACCGATGGTCTGGCCGAGGACAATCGTTACGAACGCATTTTAGGCGTTATTACGCATCGAATACTCGAGCGTCTCTCCGCGCGAATGCCATTACCTACTGATATCACCGCAGAGATTGAGACTTGGATTCACGCAAATTGCTTAAGCGCTAATTTGAATAAAGAGGAGAGGGGAACAGCGGTAATCGCTTGCAGGGATTTGATTATCAAAACCCTGCAATGCCCCAAAGGCCGCTGGCTCTTAGGTCCTCACCCCGAGGCACACAGCGAGTTTCGCATTGCTTTTGTTGAGGGTAGCGAAGTTCGAGAATACATAATCGACCGTACTTTTTTCGACGAGCAAGAAAACCTGAGGTGGGTTATTGACTATAAAACCAGTTGCCCGCACCCGCAGGAGGACGTGGAGGTATTCAAGGCTCGAGAATTACAGAAGTACGGACCTCAGCTCGATAATTACGCGCAGGCGTTGCAAAGATATCCGTGGAAGTCAGACGCGCCGATCAGAACGGCGCTGTACTTTCCCGCTATTCAAGCATTGGCTTTTTGAAAAAAAAGCCCGGCATTTTGGCCGGGCTTTCGGGGTGCGTTCTACCAGTGACTATACCTCTTTGAGGGATAATACGAGAGCCTCAGTGAATACCACGACCACCGTGTCACCCAGCCGGACGTTATCCAGCTTCTCAAGTTCTACACCACCCACAGTATGCATTCGGCCGCGAGCGTCGCGAATAACGACATTACCGGCGCGATCCATCGCCTCGATGGTGCAAACAGCTCGCACCAACCTTGCAGCTCCCGCGGCGGTTAATTCCGAGTCACTTGTCGTGTTACCCATTTCACCCATGACGACCCAGGGGTTCGCGGCTTCTTCTTCGGTGGGCGCTCGCACTTCCGCCTCTACAGAGGCGATGTAGTCCGCGATAATGGTGTCGCCAGCCTCAATTTTAGTGAGATCTACGCCGTCCTCTCGAGCGGTCAACGTAACGAAATTGCCCGCCGGTCCACGCACGACCAATTCACGAGTTTCGCGATCTATGGCGATGACCTCACCTTCAACTTCTGCGACGATGGCTCTGCCACCTGAGGCCCATACTGTATCTGCGGTGTTCAGCTCTGCTGCCACTGCATGGTCATGCTCTCCTGATTCATGGTGTGCCGCCTGCGCAGACAAGGCGAACCCGGTCACAGCCAGAGAAAAAGCGAAAGAAAAGATCGATAAAACCTTCATAGTTTGATTCCTCATATCGCCCCGCGCCGGGGCAGTTCAGATAACGCGACGGCCGAAACGATACCCCAATTGTAGATCATCGAAAAGTGTCGCCGCGGCAACTGTCAGTATTTGCTCAAGCGCCTCTAAGCCTGATTTTTCCACTCGCGAACCGCCGTGAATACTGCGTCTTCATTATCATCGCTGAGTCGCCCTAGTAGTCTCAGGTTATCTCGCACGGCAGGGCTATCCCATCGCAAAAAAGGGTTGTACTCACACTCGCCGCCCAAGATTGAGGGCACAGTGGCTATATTGTTACGACGTTTTTCTTCACATTCGAGCAAGAAGTTTTCTAGCTGCTGGTTGTCGGGCTCGACCTGTCGAGCAAAACGCAGGTTAGTCAGCGTGTATTCGTGCGCGCAAAAAACCCGGGTTTTCGGGGGTAGTGACCGTAGCTTCTGTAATGAACGTCTCATTTGTGGGGGATCCCCTTCGAACACGCGTCCACAGCCGCCAACAAAGAGGGTATCGCCGCAAAAAACCGCCTGTTCAGCTTCGGAATAGAAAGCGATGTGGTCAAGCGTATGGCCAGGGACTTCCAGCACAGAGAATTCGACACCCATAACGTCCACTGTGTCCCCTTCGCGCAGCAGATGGTCGTAACCGCCGGCGGGGCTATCGACTGGGCCCCATGTTTTACAGCCGGTTGCACTCTGCAACGCAGCAAGTCCCCCGGTGTGATCAAAGTGATGATGAGTGATTAAGATACCAGACAGCTTAAGCTGCAACTGCGACAGGGTCTCCAGCACAGGATCAGCATCTCCTGGATCGACAACAAAGGCACCGCTACCATTGCTGAGCATCCAGATATAGTTATCGCTGAACGCATGAATGGGCGATATAGTAAGTGGACGCATAGCATATTCCTGATGACAGCGAGATTGCCGGAGGCTACCTTTAAGCGATGACTGTGACCAGCCCCTTTCATCAAGAATTGGCGAATCACGCACTGGTGACCCATTGGTACGCAGAAACAGCGATGGGCCGGCGACTCGCTGAGCAATTCGATCGCTTTCTCAGTCAGGCGCTTGAGCAGGTTTTTGGCTATCAAATGTTGGTCACTGGTGCCGAAACGGGGCTGAATTTCGGCCGCATCGTCAAAACTCAGCGCGTCTTCCTAATGGCCAGCAGATCGCTGGCAGAGGCCGCCAAGCCTGGAATAATCGGATGCACCAGTGAACTCCCGTTTGCCTCGGACTCTATCGATGCGCTGATACTGTCCCACACGCTGGATGCCTCTCCAGTCCCGCATAACGTGCTCAGAGAATGTCGAAGAGTCCTCGTGCCCAACGGGCATTTGTTCGTCATGGGTTTTTCCCCATACAGCCTATGGGGCTTTGGTAATTGGGCTCGTAATCGCTTTTTGCGCCGGCGTCAGGGCATCCGCGCCATTGGCAGCCGCCAGCTAAGGGACTGGCTCTCTTTATTGGATTTTTCTTATGCCGAACCCCTTTTTATGTCAACGATGACGCCTTCGGGGGAGGGCCGTCTCAGCAATCTGGTTGATAAAGTTGACCGGTGGCTTGTGCGTCACAACGCTCCGACCGGCAGTGCATATTTAATCCATGCTCGAAAACGAGTCGCTCATTATCTGGACATCCCCACGCCGGCAATGAATCGATCACGGCTGATCGCAATGCCCTTGGGCAAAACCGCGGGTGGGGTATCGGTACCGCGTCAAAGTCGAGATATGGCGGCTCCCGTGTGTGGCGAGCGACTGCCGTGAAGCAGGTGTCTGCGTTTACTGATGGGGCGTGCAGTGGCAATCCCGGACCTGGCGGTTGGGGGGTGGTGCTGCGAGCTGGCGGGCATGAGCGAGAGATCTATGGCGGGGAGGTTGAGACAACGAATAACAGGATGGAATTGACAGCAGCGATTCGCGCGCTGCAGGCTTTGAAAGAACCCTGCGCTGTAGCGCTAACGACAGATTCCACCTATGTTAAAGATGGGATCACCAAGTGGCTGCAAAAATGGAAAGCCAATGGCTGGAAAACCGCCGCGAAAAAACCCGTCAAAAATCAGGATCTCTGGGAGCAACTTGAGGCACAGACCGTTCGTCATGTTGTCGAGTGGCGATGGGTAAAGGGACACAGTGGTCATATCGAAAATGAGCGCGCCGACGCCCTCGCTAACTGCGGTTTGAATGAGGCAAGAGAAAACCCCGATGGATAAACGTCAAATTGTACTCGACACTGAAACTACCGGGCTGGAGGTCTCACAAGGTCACAGGATTATCGAAATCGGTTGCGTAGAGCTTATTAATCGAAGGATAACCGGTCGACATTTCCACCAGTACATTCATCCGGAAAGAGACATCGATGAAGGTGCAATGCAGGTTCATGGAATCACGCTGGAGTTTCTCGCTGGCAAGCCTAACTTCTGCCAGATCGCCAGTGAATTTGTCGAGTTTATTGAGGGAGCAGAATTAATTATCCATAACGCGGCCTTCGACCTTGGTTTTCTTAATGCCGAGTTGAATAGCCTGGAAGGAGGGTACAAAGCCGTCTCCCAAATGTGTGATGTCATTGACACTTTACAGATGGCGCGACACAAGCACCCCGGTCAGAGAAACAGTTTGGACGCTCTGTGCCAGCGATATGAGATAGACAACAGCAGCCGAACGCTGCATGGCGCGCTACTCGACGCAGAGATACTCGCAGAGGTCTACCTGACGATGACAGGGGGCCAGGCGTCTCTCGGTCTGTCTTCAGAAAGTGGGGGAGGCGCTCAAACGAGCGACGGTAGCGCTACTGATCTGCGCCCACTCCCTGCTGGCCGCAAGCTGACCCCCGTCCTGCGAGCCAGCCCCGAGGAGTTGGAGCGCCACGAAGCGAGGCTTTCCGAGCTGGAGAAAAGTGCGCCCAGTGTTCTGTGGCGCACCTCGCTCAACTCGTAGTCAGAGATTAAATATGACCGCACCCAGCCCCACGCCTGTGAGGACAATAGTGTAGGGAAGCGCCATCAACACCATCTTCCCGTAGGAAAGTCGAATAAGCGGCGCCAGCGCCGAGGTCAGGAGGAATAAGAATGCCGCCTGGCCGTTTGGCGTGGCCACAGAAGGCAAATTCGTACCGGTATTAATCGCGATAGCCAGTCGGTCAAATTCGGCGCGATCAATTTCACCCGCTTTCAGCGCGGCGTCGATTTCCGATATGTAAACGGTGGCGACAAAAACATTATCTGAGATTGCCGATAGCAAGCCGTTTGCCAGGAAGAACATGGCCGGTCGCACCTCACTGGACATCGCCAGCACCGATTCAATTACCGGTGTAAAAAGATGTTGCTCGTGAATGACCGCGACGATAGCGAAGAAAACCACTAGCAAAGCGGTAAACGGGAGTGCCTCCTGGAACGCGTGACCAATCTCATGCTCATCCGTGACACCATTGAATGCCGTCAGCAGCACTATAACGAGGAGGCCGATCAAACCCACGGCAGCCAAATGAAAGGCCAAGGCGAATACCAAAATGACGGCCACAACCGACTGTACTAAAAGCTTGGCCTGAGAGCGCTGCGTTGCCGCGGCTTGCTGCGCGGCGTCGAAATCGATCAAAACCTCACGCACTTTTTCGGGCATCAGTGCGCCGTAACCAAACAGTCCCGTCGCCTCAAGCAATATGCAGGTGATGAGGCCACAGGCCAGCACGGGCATGGTAATGGGCGCCATGTAAACAAAAAATGTTTGGAAGTCCCAACCAGCCACCGTCGCAATGAGTAGGTTTTGCGGCTCGCCCACCAGCGTACAAACTCCGCCCAAAGCTGTTCCCACCGCACCATGCATCAGCAAGCTACGCAGAAATGCCCGAAAAGTCTCCAAATCGTCGTGCGATGCGGGATCTAGGCCTGAATCCTGAGTATGGTCGTGTTGTTTGTCGTCTAGGGCAGCGCCTGAGGATACGCGATGGAATACCGCATAAAACCCGACGCCCACGGCAATGAGGACCGCGGTCACGGTGAGCGCATCGAGGAATGCCGATAGGAAAGCCGCGACTACAGAAAACAGGAATGACAGTATTTTCTTGGAGCGAACGTTTAGCAGAATTTTCGTAAACACAAACAGCAGCAAATCCTTCATGAAGTAAATCCCTGCCACCATAAACATCAGTAGCAAGATAACCTCGAAATTAGCCTCTGCCTCATGAAATACGCTGTGCGGTTTGGCAAGCCCGAGCAGAATTCCCTCGATCGCCAGTAATCCTCCGGGCTGAAGGGGATAGCATCTCAGTGCCAAAGCGAGAGTGAAGATAAACTCCGCGATGAGCGCCCAACCTGCCACAACAGGGCCAGCTACGCCCAGCAGAATCGGGTTCAGCACCAGAAAGCCGATGATGGTTTGCTTATACCAGGTCGGGGATTCACCCAGAAAGTTGTGCCAGAACGCAGTCAGTCGAGATTCACTCATTTTTATATCCGTCTCTCAAAATTGTTAACGCGGATGCCGAAGGGCTCTCGTGGTAGATGATGGATAACGAAGGCACTTCCGCAAGATGGGCAGCCGAACTTTACACTTTAAATAATCCACACGTATACGCTAAGTGACAGACATTGGTTCTTGTGCTCGCGGCCTCCGATTCCTAGACTAGCCCCTCTCTCAACGGCCTGGAGCACTTGTGCTTGATATCTCTGCGCTACCAGCGGAACCCCAACCTTCTGACTACGCTTTTGTCTTCGCGGGTAGAAACTCGGTTACGGCAATGCGTGATGCCCCGGGTACACCGTGGACCGTAAAAGCAATAACCGATATTTGGGGTATTGACCCGCTGTTGGCGGTGCCGGTGGGGTATTGGGCCGGGACAGCCCTATGGGCCTTTTCAGTGCCCGAGAATAGCGTGAGCCCCACCGAGCAGATTGCGAGCAATCTCTACAGTCTGCTGGGACGGGTCGACGACAACCTTTTTCAGGCCCATGGCCGGGCTTATCAACTACTGCACTGGCTCAGCACCCATAAATTTTGTGGTAGATGCGGCGCGCAGACACAGATCACCGAGGGTGGCAGAGCCATTCTCTGCGGGGATTGTGCACTCAGGGTTTATCCGCGGGTGTCACCCTGCGTCATTGTTTTAGTCTCCAAAGGCGATCAATTACTTCTGGCCGCTGCGGCGGGGTTTCAAAAGCGCTTCTACAGTACCCTTGCTGGTTTTATGGAACCGGGGGAAACCTGCGAGCAGACTGTTGCCAGAGAGGTCAGAGAGGAAGTTGGGATTGAGGTAGGCAACGTCCGTTTCTTCTCATCCCAAGCATGGCCGTTTCCCAGTCAGTTAATGATTGGATTCTTCGCGGAATGGGAGTCTGGGAGCCTCAATCTCAACGAGGAAGAAATAGAGGATGCCGATTGGTTCGATGTAGACACTCTGCCGCCAACACCCCCCATGGCCTCTATATCGGGTCAACTCATCTCCCACTTCATTACTAGCCGACAGGAAAACCGCTGATGGATTTTATTCTGGAAATCTTAGAATTTTTACTTCAAGCGGTGATCCTCCTTGGCGTTTTTTTGATTGCTATTGCGGGAGTTGTATCGATATCGCAGCGACGCCGTGACGGCGGTGACGAGGGTGCCGTCGAGGCTCGACTACTCAATGAGCGATACGAAGAGCAGCGCGAAGCGATCAGAACAATCGTAGAGAGCGATGCCGCGGCGAAAGCGAGAAGCAAAGAGAAAAAGCGGGCTGATAAGCAAAAGAAAAAGGAAGATAAAAAAGCAGCAAGATTGGACTCGGGCACCGCCGGGGAGCCGAGCAAACCCAGGGTTTTCGTTTTGAATTTTGATGGCGACATGCAAGCCAGTCAGGTAGAGCAACTGCGTGAGGAAATTTCTGCAATCTTGCCGCTGGCAACCAATGCCGACGAGATATTAGTTAGGGTGGAAAGCGGGGGTGGGGTGGTCCACGGCTATGGACTCGCCGCGAGCCAACTTCTTCGAATCAAAGAGTCAGGCATCAGGTTGGTCGTGGCGGTAGATAAGGTCGCTGCAAGCGGCGGTTATATGATGGCCTGTGTTGCCGATGAAATTATTGCGGCCCCCTTTGCAATTATTGGCTCAATCGGAGTCGTCGCTCAGCTACCCAATTTTCATCGATTATTGAAGAAAAATGACATTGATTTCGAACTTCACACGGCCGGGGAATACAAGAGAACACTTACGATATTCGGCGAAAATACGGATAAGGCGCGGGATAAGTTTCAGGCTGATATTGATGACGTGCACGATCTATTCAAGGCATTCGTGGCAGAAAATAGAAGTGTCGTTGCCATTGATGAAGTGAGTACGGGGGAATATTGGTTCGGCCAGAGGGCCTTGGAGAAAAAGCTCGTGGATAGACTCTGCACTTCGGATAGCTACCTCATGGAGAAGTCGAATGAGCATGATCTGGTTGAAGTACGCTTTCGCGCGAAACGGAGCTGGCAGGAAAAATTAGGTTTGGCGGCCGGACACATCATTGATCGAAGTCTGAAGCGCCTCATGAAGTCGGAGCAGGATCAACGCTTTTTATGATTGCACCGTCACAGCAATCTCGACATCAACTCGATGACGGCAGCATGTTGAGAGAGAAAAATCTCTCCACTGAGCGACTGTAAAAAATCACTGCGTTTCAGGGCGTCCATGACCGGACCTTTCACCTCGCTGAGATGTAGTTTTACGCTCTGGTCGCTCAGTCGCTCGTTAATCTCCCGGAGTACCTCCAGTGCACTCAAATCAATGCTGTTTACAGCGGGGCACATGAGTATGACGTCAGAGAGCAGGGGTTTTCGCGATATCTGATCGAGGAGCACTTCCTCTAAATAACTGGCGTTTGCGAAGTACAGTGACTCGTCAACTCTAATGGAGAGAATTTCTGGGAAGGTAACCACCGTATGACGGTCAATATTTCTATAGTGCTCTGTCTCGCCAACCTGACCAACGATGGCAAAGTGGGGCTTGCTGGTTCGATAGAGGTGCAACCCTAGACTCACGGCCACCCCTGATAGCACCCCCAGCTCCACCCCGGCGAGGAGTGTAATGCAAATCGTCAAGGCTACCGCCGTAAAGTCTGCAGAGGAGAATCGATAGGCCTGCGGCAAAATCTTCCAATCTATGATGCTGAGTACCGCAACAATGATTGTCGCTGCGAGAGCAGCCTTCGGTAAAAAATACAGGATTGGCGTGAGGTAAAGCGTCGCTAGTCCGATGCCAAAAGCAGTCAGTATCGATGCCATTTGAGTATCGGCGCCTGCATCAAAATTCACCGCGGAGCGTGAAAATCCGCCGGTTACGGGAAAACCGCCAGATATCGCCGATGCCGTATTCGCAGCACCCAAGGCGACCAATTCCTGATTAGCATTGATACGCTCTCGCTTTTTTGCGCCGAGCGTTTTCCCTACCGAGACGGACTCTACGAAACCAATCAAAGCAATCAAAAACGCGGGCACAGCCAGCTCGGATAGTAGATGCCAACTGATCAACGGAGAACTAAATGCGGGCAAACCACTGGGTATTGAACCGACTACCGAGACACCCAGCGCAGAAAAATCCTCGACCATGGACAAAGGAATGACGATCAACATCATTAGGACGGGAGCAGATCGTGTTATCAGACTGATAACACGGGCACTAAACCCTACGGACAGCATAATTTGAGGCAGGAAAAATCGCGCCAGCAGCAGAAACAGCAGACAGGAAATACCAACAATAGCAGTCAGGAAATGCGCCTCGTGCACCTGCTGATAGAGCGTTGAGATGAGCGTGACAAGACTATCCCCGCGCAGCGATATGCCTACAAGGGGACCCAGTTGGCCCAAGCCAATGATTACCCCCGATGCGGTAATAAACCCTGATACCACCGGATGAGACAAAAAGTTGGCAACAAAACCAAATCTGAGAAGACCCAAAACAATCAACATCAAGCCGCCGAGGAAGGCGAGGGCGATTGCCGCGGTCGCATAATCTGCGATACCGGCAGCGGTGACGGAACCCACCGCTGACGCGGTCATCAGAGAAGCAACAGCGACCGGCCCCACGGAGAGCGCGCGGCTGCTGCCAAAAACCGCGTACGCGACCAAAGGGAAGATCGATGCGTAAAGACCCATTTCGGCAGGTAAGCCCGCAAGCATCGCGTATGCCAACGACTGCGGAATCAGCATAATCGTGACGATGACAGCCGCCAGGCTGTCGTTTAACAAGTTAACGCGCGTGTAGCATTTCAGCCACGCAATCGCGGGAATCCATTTTGACCAATCGGGCATAGTGTGAAAGACGATTACTGCCTGACGTCAGTTTTCACCATCCACTCGCGGCCTTTAAGCATGGCATTCCAGTAGATCCAGGGCAGTAAATCGGCCTTCAGGTGCCAGGCAAGGCGGGTAGGGCGAAGCCCATTCAGGACTGACTTTGGAAAAGAGGGCAGCAGTTTGCCCCCGTACCCAAACTCGGCGAGAACAATTTTTCCTCGCTCAACCGTGAGCGGGCAGGATCCATAGCCGTTATATCCCAAGCGAGGCGCTCTGCCGGCGCGCTGCGCCAAAACATTTTCGGCAACTACGGGTGCCTGCGCGCGAGCCGCCGCCGCCGTTTTGGCATTAGGCGCATTCATCACATCACCGCACGAAAAAATATTCTCGAATCGCTTGTGCTGTAGTGTTGCTGGGTCGACGTCGACCCATCCAGCGTCATCTGCCAAGGGGGAGGCCTTGATAAAACCTGGGGCGCACTGGGGTGGGCACACGTGAATCATATCAAACGGCATTTCGATGTCGCCGTCCGGTGCGCTAAAAGTGGCAATTTTCTGTGCGCCATCTATTCGCTTTAAGGTCGTTTGAAAATTTAACTGCGCGCCATACCGCTCCACGTACTCCATTAAAGCCGGCACGTAGTCTGCAACGCCAAAAAGGCCGGGAGTAGAGGTGCAGAAGTCTATCTTTATGGCACCCAGAGCGCCCACGCTGCGCCAATGATCGGCGGATAGATACATCGCTTTCTGCGGCGCTCCCGCGCACTTAATTGGCATGGGTGGTTGGGTGAAGAGGGCGCGACCTTTTTTCAGGCCTTGCACAAGCTCCCAAGTATACGGTGCCGTATCGTAGCTGTAATTTGAGGTGACGCCATTGCGTCCCAGGTTGTCTCGGAGGCCTTCCACGCCGTCCCAATCGAGTGTGAGACCCGGCGCAACGACCAACTGATCGTAGTGAACCTGGTGACCGTTATTCAGAGCCAATGAATTTGACTGGGGATCGAAACTCTCTGCCGCCTGTTTTATCCACGTTGTCCCGGCTGGAATCAGCGAAGCCATTGACCGATTGGTAGTCGAGGGCTTGAAAATGCCTGCGCCAACCATGGTCCACCCGGGCTGATAAAAATGCCTCTCTGCCGGGTCAATGAGCGCTATGGCAAGCTTCGGTTGGCGTTTTTTCAAACTGGAGGCAGTTGCTATACCTGCGGCTCCAGCGCCGACGATCGCGATATCGTATCGTTGCTCACTCATAAAATTCCCCTCGTTTTTTAATTATTGGTTTGCCGCGAGGGTGCCCACATCGACACCACCGAAGGCGTTAATGGGAACTCTCAAAAACAGACGACCTTTGGCATTTTTTGGCGGGAGATGGCCCGCGCGCATATTTGTTTGCAGTGATGGAAGGATCAGAGTAGGCATGCCTAGCGTTGCGTCTCGCTTCTCGCGCATCGCGACAAAGGCATCTGCAGAGATATCACCGCCGACATGAATGTTGTCTTGACGATGCTGAGCAACGGTTGAAACAAAGGCGAGGGCGCGCCCCTCAGGCTGATAATCATGACAGACGAAAACACGGGTCTCTTCAGGCAGAGACAACAATCTCTGGCATGATTCGTACAGTGCCCTCGCGTCACCGCCAGGAAAATCGCATCTGGCAGTGCCTGCATCAGGCATGAATAGGGTGTCACCGACAAAGAGCGCGTCACCAATTTGGTAAGCCATACAAGCGGGTGTATGTCCCGGCACATGATATGCCTCTCCGACCAGCCCGCCCACCGTAAATTGATCTCCATCAGCGAGAATCACATCAAACTGGCTCCCATCTCTGAGAAAACTCTGATCTTCATCAAAAATTTCCGCGAAAGTGGTCTGGATAGTGGTGATATGCGAGCCAATACCGATTCGTCCACCCAATTCTCGCTGCAGGTAGGGCGCACTGGATAGGTGATCGGCGTGAATGTGGGTCTCGAGAATCAATTCCAGTTGCATGTGCTCACGTTGAATGTATTGAATAACTTGATCCGCTGACTCCGTGCTGATCGTGCCTGAGGCGTAATCAAGATCCAGTACCGGATCGATGACTGCGCAAACACCGGAGGTCGAGTCACTGACGACATAGGTCAGTGTTGATGTACTTGGATCAAAAAAATGTTGAACATCTACCTGCGGCACAGAGCGCTCCCGCTATTAGTGAGACCTGTAAAGTGAAGCATTATTCTAGAAAGGAATATGGTTATTTCCAATGGGATACGCCTGCTAATGGCAATGTTACCAGCTTCTCCCGCCCCTCGTTGCGCGGGTAGCCATAGACATCGATTCCTTCAGTCGTGGGTTAGCTCCGCCTGTCCTGTCATGTTTGGCGGCACCTAGCCATCACTTCGTACCCAAGCGTCACGAAGCGCCAGCATAGCTTTGGCGTTGGCTTTTGCCACCGAACAAGACCGTCAGGGGTGGCGCTGGCGAGAGGCGGCGGATTCACTAGCGCGTCGTAGTAACCGGTAACGCTCTGGCTAATTAGGACCGCGTGTCTCGATGCGTCTACCGGCAGGTGACCTTTTTAAAGGAACCCTCAGCAGAAGGTTGTTTTATAACTTCCTTAAAT
>JAYNNB010000014.1:0-1053 GCA_038112515.1 Luminiphilus sp. | reverse complement strand
AATTCAGGCTCCATGATTCGATTGGTCCACTGTTTGATGGCCTTTCTGGAGGCAACTCCCGGCGGCGGGTTGTTTTATAACTTCCTTAAATGTATATTTACGTCAGTTAAAATAACCCAACCGGGGTGCGGCTTCCATGGAAACCAAAAAGAAAACCGCGAACCAAGAACTCAGCGCCTGGCTGGCCGCAGTGGGCTCCGATGCGCCACTGCAGCACAGCAACCCCGCTTCTCTTTACCTAGCATCCCTGCAAGGCTCTGAAGCCAGCAGAACCACAGCCCGCTCGGTAATGAAACAAATTGCCATCCTGTGCGACCAAACACCCGATGCGTTTCCCTGGCATCGCTTAGACCGCGCCACGGTGCTCGCGTTGATGGAAAAATTGAAACAAAAAGGCCTCTCCGACAATACCCGTAACCTATACCTTTCAATCATCAAAGGCATCGCTCGCGAGGCCATGCTTCATCAGCAAATGAGCGACCACCAGTTCAGCCTCATTGAGCAAATTCGCGCCATCAAGTTGCAGCGATTGGCGGTTGGCCGCGCGCTACACGTCGACGAAATTGCGTCGCTCATCGATCATTGTTTACACGATGAAGGCGCTGCGGGCGTCAGAGACGCCGCATTACTGGGCATCTTGTTTGGCTGTGGCCCTCGTCGCGCCGAGGTCGTGACCATCGACATCAACAAAATCAATTTCAGCGACCGTTCGATCAAGGTCATCGGCAAGGGAAACAAGGAGCGAGAGCTTGAAATGCCGCCCAGAACGATCGATCTGGTCAAAACCTGGCTCGAGGAGTCTGGACTCCATTTTGGGCCCTTGTTTCGCCCTGTAAACCGCTGGAATCAGATTACTGAAGACCGCCGGCTCACCGCCCGAGGGGTCTACGATATCGTGACGCGTCGCGTCGCCCAAGCCGGTTTGGACAAGGCCTCGCCACATGACTTACGGCGGAGCTTTTTGACCTATCTTCTTGATAATGGAGAGGATTTGGCTACGGCGGCCGATATGGCCGGGCATGCCAGCGCAGATACAACAAGGCGGTATTTAAG
>JAYNNB010000013.1:7819-36406 GCA_038112515.1 Luminiphilus sp. | reverse complement strand
AAGATTGGTCAGCACACCTCCGATACGGCCCTACTTTTCTTCAATGACGTGCGCTTGCCTGCAGACGCGTTGCTTGGCGACGAAAACCGCGGTTTCGTCATCATGATGGAGGAGCTCCCCAGAGAGCGACTGGGTATTGCCGCGCAAGCAGTGGCCGCCTCGGAAGGTGCGCTCAACATCACTGTGCAGTATGTGCAGGAACGCGAGGCCTTTGGCCAAAAAATCGGGCAGTTTCAGAACACGCGCTTCAAACTTGCCGATGTGAAGACCGACATCGCTATTAACCGCGCTTTTTACGAGCAGTGCGCGCAGCAATACGCCGCCGGCACATTGACACCGGATACCGCCGCCATGCTGAAACTGGCCAGCTGTGAGATGCAATGCCGCGTGGCGGACCAGTGCCTGCAACTGTTTGGCGGCTACGGCTACACCTCGGAGTACCCGATTTCACGGTTCTATGTCGACGCCCGGATCCAGACCATTTACGGCGGCTCTTCGGAAATCATGCGTGAGCTCATTGCCCGCTCAATGCTGGGACGCTGACTTCATTCGCCGGCATCACGGGGAACCGAAACAGTGACCGTCATGAGGAACGCGTCGCGTGATAGAGCGCCCGGCTGTGGGGATACGCCGTCGATGAAGCATGCGTTAGCGCATAAAAAACGCTGGGGTGCACGCTTCGCTGCTGCGCTGTTGTTGACCGGCCTGGGGAACACGGCGTTCTCGGAACGAGCGCCCGACGATACCGAACTCAACCGCGTGATCGACACCCACTGGCAGTGGACCTTGTCGCAGCATCCCGAAATGAGATTGGATTACGGAGATCGCTCAGGCAATCATCTGTGGACTGATATGAGTCCCGAAGCCTTCGCATCGCGCTACCAGCAAGAAGGCGACTTCGCACAGCAACTCGAACAAATCGAGCCCGCGACACTCTCCTCGTCGGGCCGCGTAAACCGGTCGATGCTGCTTCGGCTTATCCGCGACAGTCGCACAGCATACGAAGACGGTCTCCACTTGATCGCCATCGATATGCGCTCCGGCCCGCAGCACCGACACAGCATGATCGAAAGGCTCCCTCTGGCCACCCTACAGGACTTCGAGGACTGGCTTGCGCGACTCAGGGCCATGCCCGAGCAATTGATGCAGTACCAGCAGCTGCTCGAACGAGGCATCGCGGAAGATCGGGTGCAGGCACAAATCGTGATGTCGCGGGTGCCCGGTCAGATAGAGAACCTACTCGAGGGTGTCGCAACGGATAGCCCATTTTTTAAGGCATTCCAGAACATCCCGTCCGATATATCGTCCACCGAAAACACGCGCTTGCGACAGGAGGCGGAGCAGATCATCGCTGAACAGATTAATCCAGCATTGGCCTCGCTACTTGCTTTTTTACAGCGGGATTATCTACCTGTGGCCCGCGAACCCGGCATTGGCTCGCTAACGGGAGGAAAACAGCTCTACGCGCGCCTGGCGCAGCACTACACCACGACTGAGCTTACCCCCGACGAGATTCACGAGATCGGCTTGCAAGAGGTCGCGCGGATCCGGGCAGAGATGCTCGCGGTCATTGAGGAGGTGGGCTTTGACGGCGATATCGCGGCGTTTAACGCCTATTTACGAACTGACCCGCAGTTCTACTATGAAAGCGCCGAGGCATTGCTTGAGGGATACCAGGCGGTATCCAAAAGATTAGACCCCGGCCTGGTCAAACTCTTCGGCAAACTGCCTCGCGCGCCCTATGGCGTGCGCCCCATTCCAGATGAGGAAGCACCCGATACTACCACCGCCTATTACATGCGACCCGCCGCAGACGGCAGCCGCCCTGGCTGGTACTACGTCAATCTTTATCAGCCTGAGGTGCGGCCTAAGTTCGAAATGGAAGTGCTGAGTGTGCACGAGAGTGTGCCGGGCCATCATCTGCAAATTGCACTTGCACAAGAACTGACAGATCTTCCCGAGTTCCGACGAAACAGTGGCTTTACCGCCTTTATTGAAGGCTGGGGTCTCTATTCGGAGCGCCTTGGCTACGACATGGGACTCTATACCGATCCCTACTCGCGTTACGGACAGTTGGTCTACGATATGTGGCGGGCAGTGCGGCTCGTAGTTGATACGGGCATGCACTACTTCGGCTGGAGCAGGCAACGCGCAATTGACTACTTTCTCGACAATGCCGCCAAATCAGAGGCGGACATCATCAACGAGATTGATCGCTACATTGGCTGGCCCGGTCAGGCTCTGGCGTACAAAATTGGCCAGCTAAAAATGCTTGAACTCAGAGCTGAGGCTGAAGCAGCACTGGGTGAGGCATTCGATATTCGCGCCTTTCATGATCAACTACTAGGCGCGGGAGCCACTCCTCTGGATGTACTGGAAGCACGAATGGATCAATGGTTGGCGGCGCAATTAGACGAGCAGCATAACCAGTCCATTGGGGCACCGTAGTTTACAGCCGCCGTTCAGCACGCGCTTTATCGCTACGACTGGGGAGCCCTAGCGTGAGACGCACTTCACCCTACAGCCACTCAGGCCAATTCAGCGAGTGTTTCGGACAGCGCACCCACTAACGACGCCATCTGCTCCCGCTCCATGACAAAATGCGGCGCCAGCTGAATGGTATCGCCGCCGTAGCGCACCAGAAAGCCTTTCTCCCACATCCGCATGGCCACCTCAAAAGGCCTGCGCATCGGCTCACCCGGATAAGCATCGAGGGTCAGTGCACCGGCAAAACCATAGTTTCTGACATCAGCCACATGGGGTTTGTCGTCGAGGTTGTCGTGCAAAAGGGCCTCCCAATAGGGCGCCTCCGCGGCCACCCGCTCGGGCAGTTTCTCTCTCGTCAGCACCTCGAGTGCTGCGAGTCCAGCGGCGCAAGCAACCGGATGTCCGGAATAAGTGTAGCCATGGGCAAATTCCAACGCGTAATCGGGACCTCCATTGGCCATAAAGGTTTCATAGATTTCTCGAGTCGCAACGACTGCGCCCATCGGGATCGCACCATTGGTAATTTGCTTCGCCAGATTCAGAATATCCGGGGTTACGCCGTAGGCTTGTGCGCCCGTGTTGGCACCGCACCGACCGAGACCAGTGATCACCTCGTCAAAGATCAGCAGAATGTCGTTGGCGTCGCAGAGGTCCCGCAATCTCTGTAAGTAACCCACGGGGGGCGGTATCACCCCGGCAGAGCCCGCCATCGGCTCCACAATGACCGCCGCAATCGTCGACGCGTCATGCAGGGTGATCAGTTCAGCCAGCTCTTCCGCCAAATGCGCCCCTGATGCAGGCATTCCGCGACAAAATGCATTCTCGGGCAGCATCGTATGCCGCAGGTGATCAACCTCCAGCGACGGCCCAAAGGGCTTACGATTGGCACCAATACCGCCTACCGCAGTACCGCCGTAATTCACGCCGTGATAGCCTTTTTGACGACCAATGAACCGCGTTTTAGCGGGCTGGCCTTTGAGACGCCAATACGCGCGCGCCATTTTGAGTGAGGTATCTGCGGACTCTGAGCCCGAGTTTGTAAAGAACACATAATCCAGATCACCCGGCATCAACTGCCTTAGGGTGTCTGCCAACTGAAATGCTGCCGGATGACCAAACTGGAATGGCGGGCAAAAATCGAGTGCCTGAACTTGCGCTGCCACCGCTTTAGAGACTTCAGGATGGCCGTGACCCAGCCCGGATGTCCATAAGCCGGAGTGACCATCAAGGATCCGCCGACCACGATCATCCGTAAACCACACATCTTGTGCTGCAACGATGATACGGGGATCGCGCTTGAATTGCCGGTTTCCCGTGTAGGGCATCCAGTAGGCATCGAGTGGCAGTTGATCGGACATGGGGCCTCCTGTTGTCGTAGCGCAGTGTAAACCCAGCTGAGCGACTGCACACTCCCCATGACGGTTAGGAAGTATGAGTAGCGCAGCACTCGTGATTTCAGTTTGGCATCAAGGAAAAGGAGCACTTATATGAAGAACTTCACTCTCAGGGGCGCCCTGTGCGGCCTCGTCTGGCTCTCAATGCCTACCGTGGCGCATATCGAGCAATCTGAACCCCTGCAGACGCTCAGCCAGTCCTCATTTGCGTTGCTGGGAATGACTTTTGCCCCCATGGGCGACATGGTCAAGGGCAAAATGGAGTGGGACGATGCGCGGTTCCAGAGCTGGGCCAATGACCTCAACCACGCCGCACAGTTTGGGGTTGAGCGGGGTTTCTCACCGGGAAGCGAAGAGGGAACCACCCGAGCGAAACCCGAGATTTGGTCCAACATGGCTGACTTTCAGAGCAAACTGAATGATTTCCGAGCGGCGGCAGCAAAGCTGGCCGACGTGGCAGCTCAGGGCGATGCCGGAGCCAGCCGTGAGCAGTTTGTGGCCACCGGCGGCACCTGCAAGGCCTGTCACGACGAGTACAAATCTAAGGACTACCTTTATTGACGTCGCGGCTGGGGCTACCTACTGATCAGGAGTAACTCTTCATTAGTAACTGGGGGTCAGTAGTAACTGGGGGCCTGAGGCGCTATCGCGAGCAGCCCCCATAGCGCCAGCGCCGTAATGAGCATCAAGACCATTGCGATCCAGAGAGGCTGCGGTGGCGTTGCAGAGGCTTTGTGTCCGGCCTTACCGCGCCACATCGCCTGAATCAGAGGTTGATTCCTCCACCATTGATACCACGCTACTGCCAGAAGGTGCACACCCACAAGCGCCTGCAGCACCTGCCAATTGATCAAATGCCACTCAGTCAACATGCCTGATCGCTCACCCGCCCAATAGGACAAGGGCCCCTCAAACAGCAAGTCGTCCTGGCTGAACAAGCCGGAAACACCTTGTATAAATAGTAGCAGTAACATGGCCAGGACCGCCCAACCGCCCAGCGGATTATGGCCCGCGTACTGGCCTCCTCCGCGCACATAACGCCATACGAGGGGCGGAGGCGCTAGAAAATGGGTAAAGCGAGCGGCCTCACTTCCGACAAAACCCCATAGCAGCCGCACCGTAACCACACAGAGCAGGCTCAACCCAACCCATTGATGAATGTCCATTCTGCCCGCTTCACCGCTCCACCACATGACAGCGATACCCACGGGGAAATACCAGTGCGCCGATCGAACGAACCGATCCCAGACCGGGTATTCAGGGTCAGGTTCAGAATCTGGTAATGATGCGGGTATCACTTCGCCAATAAGTCAAGCAACGCCGTGACCGATGCCTCGACGCCCAGAGACACGGAACGCTCCGGCTCGATCTTAAACAGTGGGGAGTGATGAGAAGGAACCGGTTCACCACCCGCCTTCTCACGCGCGAAATCCTCGGGTGGCGTGCCGCCCACGGCAAAGTAAAGGCTGGGTATGTAAGGATTTACCGTAAATACGGGAAAATCTTCCGCACCCATACCCAATCTCTCGCCCGAAAAAAATACGCCATCACCAAAGTGCTGGCTCCAGACACCCATGACGCGTTCCGTCAATGCGCGATCATTTAGCGTTGGCGGCACACTTTCCTCTGAAACAACGACTCGGGGCAAAAGGTCCTCGGGCAAACCGGCGACGCGTCCCATGTTCTCCGCGACCCGGCGGATACCATCCAGTAAGAGCGTTCTATCCTCTTCGGATTCGCTGCGCACCGTTAATTGCAGGTGTGCCGCATCGGAAATGATGTTGTGCTTGGTGCCGCTGTGAAACGCCCCAACGGTGATCACACCCGGACGACGCGGCGGCAGGTTTCGACTGACCACGGTTTGCAGGCCTAAAACAATTTGGGAGCCGAGTACGATAGGGTCGATACCTCGATGGGGTGAAGCGCCGTGAGCACCCACCCCAGTTATATAGATGTCGACCGTATCGGCACCCGAGTACGGCGACTCGGTTGAGGCACCCAAAACGCCGGTCGGCAGTGTCGAGGTCACATGGAATGCCATGGCGTAGTCAGGCTGACCAAACCGTTGCCAGAGGTTGTCTGCTCGCATAGCCGCCGCCCCCAACACCCGCTCTTCCGCGGGTTGGCCAATTAACATCAAGGTGCCGCTCCACTGGTCGCGCTTCTCCACCATCATCTGGGCTGTCCCAACCAGACTGGTAATGTGTACGTCGTGTCCACAGGCATGCATGACGAAAACTTCATTGCCATTGGGATCCACCTGCCGAGCCCGAGAGGCATAAGCAAGTCCCGACTTTTCCTCAACAGGGAGACCATCCATGTCGGCGCGAAACATGACGAGCGGACCCTCACCGTTCTCCAGTAGCGCGACGATTCCCGTGCCACCCACATTTTTTGTCACGCTATACCCAAGCTGCTCCAGCTCCTCTGCCAATCTGGCAGCCGTCTGCTGCTCCATCGTGGACAACTCTGGATTCTGGTGGAAATACAGAAACAGCTCTCTGAGTTTTGCTTGATAAAGACCGTCAATGTCGTCGCGGAGTGACTGGGCGACGGCACTGTTAGCCAGCAACAACGCGATAACTACAAACCCCACTCTGAATATACCGGCGGTCATTTGCATGATGCTCTCCTACTTCTACTTGCAAGCGATCATACCGTAGATTCTCAGTCACTAGAGCGGGCAAGCGTTGCAGATGGGAAGCTGTCAGGTTAGTGTGCTCCCCGCCTTGGGGACAGGGTGGCATCCGGCAAAGCACCGCATTCAAATCGCCGTCAAAATGGAATAGCGTTGAGTGAACAGCGAAGATATCAAGAGCCGATTCGGCAGCTATCACGTGAGCGTGTTGCGACAGGATCAAGCCCATCGCGTCGCAAACCTGTTCAGCTGTCATGAAGGCAACGCGGTTTGCAGAACGCTGGCTGTCACTTATTTCTGGCGGCCTACTCCCAAGCCGCTGCTAACGGCAGACGATCAGATTCGCCAGGGGCAGAGTATTGGCAGCACGCTATCGGATGCAGGCCTGTCGCTTACCCGGCACCTGTTGTTGGATGGGGTAGCGATCAGTGGCGCAGCATATGAGGAATTAAGCAGTGGCACGGTCAGTCCGGGCACCTCGCTCAAGATACAGCTATACCGCCTAGACGCTGGGACATGCATTGATGACCTCTGCCCTTACGCGATGATTGCAGAGGCGCATCACCCCGAGCACGTAGCGCCCGATCTGACGCAGCCTCAGCTGGAGGATTGGCTCAGGGAGCAAAAAAGAGACGCTCTCGCAATGGCGGCTGGATCGAGGCTGTTGGCCAACCTTAGTTAGCCGCCTACCTCAGCGCCATACCCAGATCAAAGCCGATTTCTCTGGCCGCGCTTACCGCGTCAGGCATCGCCTCACCGGATCGCGATGCAATCCATAGGTTGGCGCAACGCGTGCCCGTTCGGCAGTAAGCCAATACCCGCTGTGCCGGATCGTCAAATAACGCGCCGAGCCCCTGCAGGTCCGGCCCCGGGAAATCCATGGCTGTCACCGGATAACGAATGAACAGCATGCCTGCCGTGACGCAGGCTGCCTCGATATCGTCCATTTTGGGCTGGTCGGACGTCTCACCGTCCGGACGGTTGCAAACGATCACGTTAAAGCCTTGCTCACTTAGCGTGAAAACATCATCTGGAGTTATCTGAGCCGATACAGACAAAGTATCGGTGAGAGAAAACATGGACATAGCGCACTCCTTCATTCAATGCTTTGCCATCGTCACTGAGCCGCTACGATACCAAAATCGTCGCGTAACACCGCAATCATACTTTCCAGCGGTCGCTCTGGGGCAACCAATGGCTGCCCGGTGATTTTCTCGGCCACCGAAAGGTAGGTATCTGACAGCGCGTACAAAAATTGACCGGGCAGCGCGTGCTCCACGGCGAACTGCTTGCGCTCTTCAAATCGCCGATGGTCCAGTAATAATTCGCGATCATCGACATAGTCCAGCAGGGATTGCCTGAACGCTTCCTTGCTGTGCTCCACCACCTGACCTCTGGCATAGGCGAGCCCATCCCAAATGCGGGAGGAGTCAGGTGTGCCGACCTCATCCATATAAATCAGCGCGTCGTTTCCAGACGCGTCCCGGGCGTAACCGAACTCAAATTTGGTATCCACCAACACCAGATCAAGCGGCGCCAGGTGACGCGCGATCAGATCAACGCCCTCTTTGAGCAATTTTTCATAATGCTCGATGTCACCCTGCGAACGAAAGCCGAACGCCTCCCAGTGCTCCCGCAGCTGTCGCTGCGAGACGTTCGTATCGTCGGTCTCGGGAACACCCGCCAAGCCTCTGAGCACTCCCTTGGTCGAGGGTGTTACCAGTGTTTCTTCCAGGCGCTGGTCACGTCTGAGATCCTCGGGTAACTCGATGCCGCAGAAGACCCGCTCACCCCGCTCGTAAGCGCGCCACATTGATCCGGTGATGTAACGCCGCGCTATGGCTTCGATCCTGATGGGCTGTGCCCGCTGCACAATCCAGACCAGCGGATGTGGAACCTCGAGAATGTGACTGCGAGCCAACCCATGATTACTAAACTGGTCGAACCAGAACTTCGAGATCGTATTCAGCGCCGCGCCTTTACCGGGCACACCTGCAAGCCCCTCTTCGCCATGCCAAATACAGTCAAACGCAGAAATACGATCACTGATTACCCTCACCGCGAGCTGCGAGTCGGGCGCAATCGCATAACCGCGCTCCGCGATCAGGCGAGCACTATCCTCATGCGTTAGCCAGTAGCAAGAGCGAACTTTGCCCGAGTGAACGGGCTCGCTAGTCCGAATAGGCAACGTATGGTTAACAGCGAGCACTTCTGAACTCACAGCAAATTTCCCGAGGAACTTGGCATGGATTGCAGTTTTGCTCAAAATGTCGCCGGTTGTCACGATCTGTGTCACCAGATATTACCCAAGGACCTCATGCATGATTGCTCATCGCAAGGGCAGCAAGCGCTATTCGCTGACATTCGGCGCCCCCCTAATGCTTGCTCTGGTAGCGGCCGCTGGGTCCGCGCAGGACGCGGACCCCTCCCCTGTTCTGGAGACCGTGATTGTTACCGCCTCACGTTCAGATCAAAACGGAGAGATGCTGCCCAGCGCGTGGGTGGCGTTGAGCGAGGACACCATCGCATTAGTGGCACCGCAACACAGTAATCAGCTGTTCAACCGGGTTTCCGGTGCCTGGGTGAGTCGCGGGAATGGGCAGGAGTCCTTGATCTCACTGAGATCGCCGGTGCTGACCGGTGCTGGGAGTTGCGGTGCATTCATGACCGCTCAGGATGGGATCAGCCTGCGAGCGCCGGGATTTTGTAACGTTAATCAGCTATTCGATGCCAACCTTCTTCAGGCGGGTGGCGTAGAGGTGCTAAAAGGGCCTGCTGGCGTGGTGTTCGGCTCTAATGCCCTGCACGGCATCGTCAATGTCATTACCCGCTCCGTGTCATCCACGCCCAATCAACTCAGCGTCGAGGCGGGATCGCGTGACTACTATCGGCTTGCGGCCAGCGGAGCGACTGAAACCGTTGCAGTGGCCGCACAAACCAGTCGATACGGGGGGTATCAAGCGGACTCGGGCTACCGGCAGCACAAAGCCACTTTGCGGCTAGACCACCATTACGCTGACTGGATTCTTGATGGCGTGCTCGAAGCCAGCGAGCTCGATCAGGAGACGGCGGGCTACATTCAAGGCTACGAGTCGTACAAGGATGAACAGGCCAGCAAAGAAAACCCCAATCCCGAGGCCTATCGAGACGCTTGGTCAGCCCGAGGGCATCTCGGTTTTCGCCGAAGCTTTGGCGACGCAAGCGATATCACAATTCGCCCGTACTGGCGCAGCAATGGCATGACATTTCTACAGCATTTCCTGCCGTGGAAGGCGACGGAGGAAAATCGGCATCACAGCGTGGGCGTGCAAACCTCCGCGACCTTTGTTCACGACGATTTGCGTTGGCTGCTGGGAGTGGACCTGGACACAACGACCGGAAAATTGCTCGAGACCCAGAAGGAATTCTTTAGTCCCAACCAACCCGATGGCACCCACTATGACTATGAAGTTGACGCTCGAACAGCGGCCACCTTTGCGCAATTGAGCTGGGGATTCGCCTCCTCCTGGACCCTGGAAGCTGGCCTTCGTTTTGAGGAAACGCGCTACGACTATACCAACAACGCCAGTGACGGTGCTGCCTGCGCACCAACAGCTTCGGCCTGCCGCTTCTATCGACCCGCCAGCCGCAAAGACAGCTTCGCCGATTGGACGGGCAACATTGCCTTAAGCCACCGCAGCGATACGACCACTGTTTATGGACGAGTGGCACGGGGATTTAGAGTGCCCCAAGCCGCGGAGCTCTATCGACTGCAATCGGGGCAAACCGTCGCAGAGATCGATGCTGAAACCGGCGACAGTATCGAGTTCGGCCTGCGTCACCACGCGGGACCGATTCGTTACGATCTCTCCGGTTATCTGATGACAAAACGCGACGTGATTTTTCAGGACCGGGATCGCTACAACGTGTCTGGCGCGAAAACCACGCATCGCGGTATCGAGGGTAGCCTAAGCTGGCAACTGTCAGACATATGGTCTGTCACCGGCAATGCGAGCTATGCCAGACATCGCTACGACAGCGACATTCAATTGCTGGGATCGCAGGGAAGCATTGAGGGCTATGACATTGATACCGCCCCAAAACATTTCGGATCTGTGCAAGTAGCGGCAGACTTGAGCTCGGCTGGCCTCCCCGTTAGGGCGGAAGCCGAATGGGTATGGGTCGCCAAATACTGGGTAGACCCCAACAATCAGCACGAATACCGGGGCCATGATTTGGTCAACCTGAGAGTCAGCTGGCAGCTCTCACCATCTGCGAAACTCAGCCTGGTTACGACAAACCTCCTCGATAAAGGCTACGCCGAGCGAGCCGACTTCGGGTTCGGCAACTACCGATATTTTGTCGGGGAGCCGAGGAGCGCAGTACTGGGAATCACCTTCTCGCTCTGAATGCGTTGCTACACGTACAGCGCTTACTGACTGACTCAGCAGTAGGCTCTCAGGCCAACGGCCTGTCTCACTTGCTCCATCAACGCCTGACTCTTGGGCCTCAGACGCTCCGCACCCTGCTGTAGAATCGCCTCGACCTCGCCGGGCGATGCCAGCAAGCGCTCATAGGACGCTCGCGCCGGCGCTAATTCGTCATTCACGCGCTCAAAAAGTTGCTTCTTAGCTTCTCCCCAGGCGATTCCGTCAGCAAAAGCCATACGCATCCGCTCACGTTCAGCCTGATCCGCAAAGGCGCACCAAATTTGAAACACCGTGGAATCTTCCGGGTCTTTGGGGTCGCCGGGCTCCAGTAAATTCGTTTTGATCTTGTTAATCGATTTTTGTAGCTGCTTTGGCGTGCCAAAAAGGGCGATGGTATTACCGTAGCTCTTGCTCATTTTGCGGCCATCAAGGCCTTGCAACACCGCAACGTTGTCGTCGGTTACGGCCTCAGGGAGCGTAAAAATATCGCCGTAGTGATGGTTAAAGCGTTGCGCAATATCTCGCGCCATCTCAACGTGTTGTATCTGGTCCCGACCCACCGGTACTTTATGCGCATTGAAAATCAGAATATCCGCCGCCATCAATATCGGATAGGAAAACAATCCCATGGTGACGCCGAAATCCTGATCCTCTCCCGCAGTCTCATTTGCCTGCACCGCTGCTTTGTAAGCGTGGGCGCGGTTCATCAAGCCCTTGGCTGCGGAGCAGCTGAGTATCCAACTCAGCTCAGTGATTTCCGGGATATCTGACTGTCGATAGAAAAACGTCCGATCCGGATCGAGCCCAAGCGCCAGCCATGTTGCTGCAATCTCCCGGCTAGATTGGGCCACTTGATCCGGGTCTTGATTCTTGATGAGCGCATGAAAATCAGCCAAAAAAAGATAGGCCTCAGTGGCCCCATCTTTCGAGGCCTCTATTGCGGGGCGAATCGCTCCCACGTAGTTACCCAGATGGGGCGTCCCGGTCGTGGTGATGCCAGTCAATACACGGACGATACTCATATTACTTACCTCAGACCTCAGGCCAATCGACGATAGAACGCCTCAATCAACGAAATGACCTGCGGTATATCTGCAACGCAGGCGAGTTCTCGAACGGAGTGCATCCCCAGCGTAGGCACCCCAATATCCGTAGTCGCTATCCCGGTTTCTGCTGCTGTTATCGGGCCTATGGTACTGCCACACGCCAAGTCTGAACGCATGACAAAAGACTGGACACTCACGCCAGCGCGCTCCGCGACCAAGCGAAGCCGCGCTGCGCCTTCACTGTTTGTCGCATAGCGCTGGTTCCGATTGACCTTAATCACCGGACCAGAACCCAGCTTGGGCATATGCTGATCGTCATGGCGATCAACGTAATTGGGATGCACTGCGTGGGCGTTATCCACCGACAGCAGCCATGAACGCGATCGCAACTGCTGATTAGCCACGGCGTCAGGCGCGATACCCGTCAGCGCGTCCATCAACATGGGCCCTTGAGCGCCTATCGTCGACGCACTTCCCACCTCTTCATGGTCAGTAGCTACCAGCGCAGACCATTCGCAGTCGTCCGCGTTCATCAACGCCATCATGCCGGCATAGCAACTGAGAAGATTATCGAGCCGCGCGGAGGTCACGAAGCTTTCATCAATGCCGACCACCCCAGCCTGCTGAGTGTCATATAACGATAACTCGTAATCGAGCACTCGGGCTCCTTCCCAGCGGCGATCGCCCTCAGCCAGCGAAACCGCAAGCCATTGCCTGAAGTCAAACTCTTGAGGATCTCCAAGCATCACCAGCGGCACCACATCTTTGTTTGCGTTCACACTGCGCTGAGTATTGGCCTCTCTATCAAGATGAATCGCTAGACTGGGCACCACTGCAACCGGGCGGCGCGTATCAAAAAGTTGCGATACCAGTTCACCATCAGACGTGAGTAGCGTCACACGCCCAGCGATCCCCAGATCGCGGTCAAACCAAGGATTGAGCAGCGCTCCCCCGTAAACGTCCACACCCAGCTGGACACATCCTTCTCGGCCTTTTACCGGATTGGGTTTGATCGATAAGTTGGGGCTATCAGTATGCGTTCCCACCAGACGGAGGCCTGCCGCAGGCGCGTCCCGCCCCGCCCGAACGGCAATCAGAGAACTGCCCTGTCGCGAAGTAAAGTAGCCCTGCCCGGGCGACATGCTTGCGCCCTCAAACTGTTCAACCTCAATAAATCCCGCTGCGACGAGACGCTTGGCCATCGCCTCCACCGCATGGAAAGGCGTTACCGCCTCACCGAGAAATTTGAGCAGCGCTGTTGTTTCCGCCATGTGCGGGATCCCCTTTCGTTAACATCATCGAAATGCCCAAGCCAGCAGTACCATACCCAAAATCAAGCGGTAGATTACAAAAGGCATCAAGCCCGCTCGTTCCACCCATGCCATGAATAGCGAGATGGTGGCGTAAGCAAATATGGCCGACGCAATCACTGCCGGCAATACGATACTGCCAGTAACTGTCACATCTGCCGCGGGCGCAGAGAGCAACATCACTATTGAGGCACCAGTAATGACTGGAATACTGAGCAGAAATGAGAAGCGAGTGGCTACGGCAGCGGAGTAACCCAGAAAAAGTGCCGCAGTAATGGTCACACCAGACCGGGAAGTGCCCGGGATCAGCGCAAACATTTGCGCCAGACCAATAAAAAATGCGTCACGCGGCGTGATCAACACGCGCTGCTCGCTGCGGCGACGTGATTGATGATCCGCCCATCCCAACAAAAGCCCAAAGATGATGGTTGCGCAAGCAATGACGAGCACTTCCCTGGCTTCTGTGGCAATCACCTCTTTCAGCAGCACTCCAGCGACCACCACCGGTGCCGTTGCGATACAGAGGTTCCAGAGTTCAGCGCGATCTGAGCCCGAACCGGGGACCAGGTTGACCACAAAATGCCACATCGTGGCGCGAAAGTAGTAAATAACCGCTAACAGGGTGCCCGCGTGGACACTCACATCAACCATTAAACCCTGATCCGGCCATCCCAAAATCTGCGCGGGTAAAATCAGGTGCGCCGAAGAGGAGACAGGAAGAAACTCGGTCACCCCCTGCAATACAGCCAATACGAGCGCTTGCCACCAATCAGTCACGACGGCCCTGCTCCGACAATTTTTTCCAACCGATATCCCGCTGCACATATTGAGGCGCCAGCAGATGCGGGGCTTGTAATTCAGGTGCAATGGCACCGCTTGCCAGTAACGACGCCATCACACCTGCATCGGGAGTCACGTTGCCATGTTGCACGGCATGCGCCAGTCGGGCAGGAAATTGCGGCTGATGCGCGATACCACTGCCCAAAATCACTATTTTATCGCTTGGCTCATCCGGCATCGGAATCTGTCCGGGAGCACAGATAAAGGGCGGCGCCTCCGTCACAACATCACTGCCTGTCCACATACCCCACAACCCGTATAACTGGCCGATCTGTGCATCAATCGTTGACAGCACACGATCATTTTGGGCGATCAGGCCCAGGTCTGCCGCGGCATAGATTTGCGCCTTGAGCGAACAAAATGCCTGCACTGGCAGGTTTTGTGACCATGCCAAGCCTTGCGCCACACTGACCGCCACGCGCAACCCGGTAAATGACCCTGGCCCTACGCCACAGGCGACCACATCTACGGATTCTGCCAAGGACGCCCCCTGCAGCACTTCAGATAGCATGCGCAGGATGTGTCGGTTGTGTGCCCTCGCCAGGATCTCGTGCCGACGATGAAGCGCCCCGCCCGTGCTAAGAGCAAGACTGCAGGCTTCGGTGGCAGTATCAATTGCCAAAATGCGCGGCGTTGACGGCATGGGCTATAGTCAATCAGGTAAGGCGCAATCATCCCATAGAGGCAGATGACTTTGAATGCGAAGCACGAATTCAGCTTGGGTATTTTGGCGGGTGGTGGCGGCCAACGATGGGGTGGTCGGGACAAGGGGCTAATTGCATTTCTCGGACGCCCATTACTCGCCAACGTATGCGACCCACGTCCCGAGGGCTTGCGAGAGATCTTGATCTGCTGCCGAGGCAACGCCCATTTTTATCGACATTATGGTGATCGTGTCTTGTGTGAGAGCCTGCCAAACCGGGGGCCCTGTGCAGGCATTCGCGCTTTGCTCGCTGCCGTTGAAACCGACACCCTGATCATCTTGCCAAACGATCTACTGAACTCAAGCGCGCCGCTAATCAGGACACTGATGGCGGCCTGGTCCCAGGAAGATCACGCCATCGTGCTCGCTGATGAACATGGGCACCACTCTCCCTGCTTGTGTTTACGAAGCGACACGCTAGCGATCTGCAGCGCGTTTATGGAATCGGGCGGTACGAAATTGAGTGATTTACTCAAGGCACTGAGCGCTCGAGCGGTGACAGTAGAAGCTGCGTGGCTCAGGGACAGTGATACCCCTGCCGATATGGCAGCCTATGAGGATAACTGATGCGACAAGATCGCAAAGAAAAGCAAATGTGCCATAACCACTCCGGCAGTGAGTTGATATCGCATTTTTCGATACCAACCCGGCAATATTTCCGAGCCACGCTCGTACCAGAGCAGCGCCAAATAGCCCAGCATTAGTGCGATAGCCGCGAGCCATGACTGCGCGGTCAGTACGGCAGATAATACAACGCCATTGCTAACCAGTAGCCGAATCATATTAGGGTCCTCAAAAACCTGAACCCGGCCCCACAGAGTTCCGCCCAAAAAACTCAAAATTCCCAGCGAGTAAATGACAAATCCTTGACGGGAGAGCGCCGCGGGCCAGTCAGTTAGCCACCAAGCGCCCATGCAGAATCCGAAAAACGGCAGCAGGCCCGCGTAACCCAGTGCCAACATGACGGTGCGATTAGACATGTGAGCCCTCAAAAAAAACCCCGGCCAAGGGCCGGGGTAATAAATCGCCACCTGGGGGAAGATGGCTCAACCGGGGAGTCGATCACCCGGTCGCAAGAAATACGCCCCGGTTTCCGCGACGGATCACTGCCGGAGGTAAAAAATTCACGAGGCGATCAGCCTCGAGCGCCCGCTGTCATTCGCTTATGCCTATCTTGTCTGTCTGGCGAGTGCTCTGAGAAGAAATTGTTTTTCGACAGCGTGACGGCAACGCGTTACTTTGGGTGGAAGGAGCCATTTCCCGGCCACAAGCATTGAGGCGCGTCTAGAGAGCAAACCTCCGGCGCCCGTCGCTCAACCTGAGCATTGCCGTTGCAGGCTCGCTCGGCGTTCGGCCCGCTTTCCCAACGCTGCTTTTTTGGAAGCCACAAGCTGTGCCGCTGTTGCGCCCTGTGGGCCGATCGTCAGCGAACTTCTGAGATGACGGGGAAATGACCTTATGAAGAGACCGAAACGAAATCGTATCCAACGTGCGTTCGAAAAAGGCTACCAGTTGGGATTGGCCGGCCGTTCCAGAGAAAACTGCCCCTTTCTGACCGGTATTGCCCGTGCGCGGTGGCTAGAGGGTTGGCGCGAGGGAAGAAATGACTGGCGAGAGGGCCTCTCAGAAGCCCTGACATGCTATAAATTGTCAGGTTTCTGAACCTCAGCCTAGAAAGTGATGCCCTCACGGGGGAATCTGTGAACGTTTAGGCCTTGTAATGGTCAGAAATGACGCCATTTCTGAAACAGCGGTATAAAAGGCCTGACCTGTGAACTATCAACTCCTTGCACAACTGGAAACTTGGCTGGGGCAACAGATTGTTGGCCAGCAGGATCTCATCCATAAACTCATGTTGGCCTTATTGGCCAACGGCCACCTGCTGGTCGAGGGCGCACCGGGGCTCGCTAAGACCCGCGCAATCAAAGAGATGGCCGAGGGCATCGAAGGCAGTTTCCATCGTATTCAATTCACTCCCGATCTGCTGCCCGGCGATATCACCGGTACAGACATTTTCCGCCCACAAACCGGCGCCTTCGAATTTCAGCAGGGCCCCATCTTCAACAATCTCGTGCTGGCTGACGAAATCAACCGGGCGCCCGCCAAAGTACAGTCGGCCTTGCTGGAAGCTATGGCTGAAAGACAGGTGAGCATTGGCAGCCATACCTATGAATTGCCTGATTTATTTCTAGTCATGGCCACCCAGAATCCGATCGAGCAAGAGGGGACATATCCTCTGCCCGAGGCCCAGTTGGATCGATTTCTGATGCATGTTCGCGTGTCTTACCCAGACGCCTCGGCCGAGCAAAAAATCCTCAGACTGGCCCGTAATGAGGCCAGCGGCGAGCGCCTGCGACCCGCCTCGACCGTATCGCAGGCCGATATTTTTGCTGCTCGTCAGGCGGTGCTGAATATTCATATGGCGCCGGCGGTGGAGGAATATATCGTGCAGTTGATCGTGGGGACCCGCGAGGCCGGCCGCTACGATAATGAATTGGCAGAGTGGCTAGAGCTTGGGGCGAGCCCCAGAGCCACTATTGCCCTAGATCGGTGTGCGCGCGCCAATGCCTGGATTGCCGGGAGAGACTACGTGAGTCCGGACGACGTTCAGGCCGTTGCCCACGATTGCCTGCGTCATCGTTTGATTGTGTCCTTTGAAGCCGAGGCGGCGGGCGTATCCAGCGACCACATTATTGACAGATTGATTGAGCTGATTCCCGTTGCCTGAGCCACAGCATTCATTGGCAGCAAGCAGTGCCAAAGGCGCAAGCGTGCGCGCCGAAGCGCTGATTGCGACACGCTTCTTGGCCCGCTTTATTGACGTGACGGGTCAAACCCGGGCACTGGCGAATTTGGCGGGGATGCGGCGCGCGCGGCAACGTGGACGCGGCGTCGAATTTGACGAGGTGCGCGCCTATGCCGCGGGTGATGATGTGCGAGCTATTGACTGGCGTGTGACCGCACGATCGGGCACTCCTCATACCAAACTGTTTCACGAAGACCGAGAGCAACCCATCCTAGTCGCTATAGATCAACGGGCCTCGATGAAATTTGGCTCACGCCAATGCTTCAAATCTGTCATGGCTGCACATGTCGGATGCCTCGCGCTCTGGTCGGGGCTGCAGGCCGGCGAGAGGGTTGGCGGCGCCGTGATGGGCGATGAAGGTATGTCGGACACCCGCCCAAAGCGGAGCCAACACGCGGTTCTGAACATCATTCGCGATCTCGTGCGCGAAGGAACGCCCCAAGCGACTAACCCCGCCGAGCGTCGATCAATCGCAGATCTGATATCGCAACTGGAACGAATCGCGCGCCCCGGAACCCGGTTATTTGTGATCAGTGACTTTCATGATCTGCTGGATGGAGATCATTTGGCACCGCTCAGACGACTCGCTCGTAAGACGCAAGTCGTCGCAATTTCAGTGTCCGACGCGCTTGAAGCAGAGCTGCCTCAGGCAGGCTATTACGCGGTGACCGATGGAGAGCATCACTCTCAACTCGACACGGGTATATCGGGCATCGCGGCGTCCTATGCTGCGGAGTATCAGAAGCATCAAGCCCTGATATCTCGACGGCTCAGGGAGTTGCGCATCCCGCTGCTGGCCATAAGCACTGACGAGGACCCACTCAAGCGCCTGCTATCGGTATTTCCCGCTCGATGAATCCAGAAACAATACTCGAACAACTGGCGCCCCTAAGGGAACCACCTGCGATCGGTTGGTGGCCTCTGGCACCGGGCTGGTGGGTGCTCATTGCCACTGCAGTCATCGCAATAGCGCTGATTTTGCGTTGGTACTTGCGGCGGCGCAGTCACCGTCACTATCGACGAGTGGCACTCGCAGAGCTGCAGCTACTCCGGGAAAGGCAATGCGCCGTCGACGCCCTCAATCGGCTCATAAAAGCGGCCGCGTTGCGCGCTTATCCGCATCAAAAGATAGCGGCCTTGCACGGTTCGTCGTGGCTGGAATTTCTGTGCCGCACCTGCCCGGGTCTGGATGTGGCGCAACTATCGGATCTAGAACAACCCTATCAGGCACATCCACCATCGATCAGCGAATCTCTGTATAAAGCAGCGGAGCGATGGCTGAAGCGTCATGAGGTGTCCCGTGCTTGAGTGGGTGTGGCCATGGGTTTTTCTGTGCACGCCGCTACCGCTGCTCATTCATTTCTTCAGCCGTGGCGAGTCACCTCAGTCCTCCGCGGTTCGAGCTCCCTTTGCCGCGAGATGGCAAAACCTGTCCGGTTCAGGATTGGGCGCGCGATCAAGCCGCGGCTATTGGTGGTTGCTATGGGTGATCTGGATGATGCTCATCACTGCCACCGCTCGGCCTCAGTGGATTGGCGAGCCCATTGAATTACCCAATACCGGGCGCGACCTCATGCTCGGTCTGGATCTGTCAGGCAGCATGCAAATAGAGGACATGCAAATAGGCAGTCGATTGGTATCCCGCATTGCTGCCGTGAAAGCAATTGCCGCAGACTTTACGCAACGCCGCAAGGGCGATCGGGTAGGCCTCATTCTTTTTGGCACGCGAGCCTACCTGCAGGCACCCCTCACCTTCGATTTAGATACCGTCACCCAGTTCATAGAGGAAGCCCAACTGGGCTTTGCCGGTGAAGACACCGCCATCGGAGACGCACTGGGGCTTGCCATTAAGCGTTTGCGCGAACGACCCGCCGCTTCACGAATTTTTATCTTGCTGACGGATGGGCAAGATACTGCCAGCACCGTAGATCCCATGGAGGCGGCGGCGCTGGCTGCACAATTAGATGTCAAAATCTACACCATTGGCATCAGCAGAAACCTGGGGCGAGCCGGCAACGGTCGCGCAGAGGTTGACGAAGCCATGCTTAATGCAGTGGCTGAATCCACGGGTGGCCGCTATTTTCGGGCGACATCGCCCGCTGAACTCGAATCCGTCTATGCGCTGCTCGATGAGCTGGAGCCGGTCGAACAGGAAGCGAGCACGTTTCGCCCTAAGCGGGCACTGAGCTGGATACCGTTGCTGGCGGCTCTGGTGCTGGCGACTTTACTCGCCATTCTGCGAAGTCATTGGCTCCATATACTCAGGCCAAGGCCCAGCTATGGTTGACGGATTTCATTTGCTTCGCCCCGATTTACTCTGGGCACTCGGGGCTTGTCCGGTAGTCGCCCTGGCGCTCTGGTATCGCCGCGCACATCAGGGCGACTGGAGCCGGGTGATCGACGCAGACCTCCTTCCTTTTCTACTGCCCGACCAAAAACGCTCCGAGAGGCGCGTGGGCGTGTGGATCCCAACCCTCTTGCTCAGCCTCGTCATTTTGGCTGCAGCAGGGCCCAGTTTGCAGCGAGTGGAATTACCCGTGATCAAGCGGGCCGATGCACTGGTCATCGCGCTCGATATGAGTGCATCGATGCTGGCTGCGGACGTGCAGCCCAGCCGAGTGCAACGTGCGCGACAAAAAGTGCTGGACCTTCTTGAAACCCGTAAAGAAGGTGTGACGGGATTGGTCGTTTTTGCGGGGGATGCACACGTTGTCACACCGCTCACCGACGACACACGAACCATTGCGAATCTTATGCCCGCGATATCTCCCGCCATGATGCCGTTGCCCGGAGCCAACGCAAGCAGCGCAATAGAAATGGCGGCGGAGTTACTGATCACTGCCGGCGCACAGGGAGGGCAAATTCTGCTGATGACCGACGGCCTGCCAGGATTTGATACCGAAGCGGTTGCATCGGCATTGCAGAACAGTGGCGCCACCCTCTCCATCCTGGCCATAGGTACGCCCTCGGGCGCGCCCATTCCTCTCCCCAGTGGAGGATTCCTGAAGGACGACTCGGGCGAGATCGTTATTCCTGTTTTGGATCGCGCTGAGATAAGTGGTATTGCTGCAGACTTGGACGCCCCCTACAAAGAGATCACCCTGGACGAGGCTGATATTGAGACACTCACCCAAAGAAATCTGTTGGCCTCGGAGGGTGAGCTCGACCTCGACCGACAAACCGATGCCTGGCAGGATCAAGGATATTGGCTTTCTGCGCTGGTAGCCTTACTACTGTTGCCAGCCTTTCGAAAAGGTGTGGTGTCGTGTATCGCCTTGGTATTGGTTTTCCACTCGCCCCCGCCGCGGGCGGCAGAGTGGCAAGATCTTTGGCTAACGCCAGACCAACAAGGCGCGAGAGCGCTTGCCGATGGCAGGGCGGCAGAGGCCGCAACGACCTTCAAAGATCCGACGTGGCGAGGCGTTGCGGCATACGAGGCCGGTACTTATGACCGTGCCGCGCAAAATTTCGCGAACCAACAAACCGCTGACAGCTTTTACAACCTGGGCAACGCGCTCGCGCTACAAGGAGATTTGCAAGGTGCACTGAGTGCCTACGAAAAAAGTTTAGCGGTGCTACCAGATGCGGAAGATGCCATTGCCAATAGAGATTTCATTCAGTCCCTGCTCGAACAACAGGAGCAGAACCCTCAGGATCAAGAGGGGAATGAGCAGAATCAAGAGAACGACTCGCCTCAGGATGACAGCAATTCCGAGGAGGACCAAAAAGAGCAGTCCGAGTCGTCAGATTCTGAAGGCACCGATCAAAAGGGAGACGAGGATGCCGAAAGCGAGGCAGGCAGCCAGGATCAACAGCAGTCTTCCGAAGAACAACGTCAGCAAGACTCCGCCCTTGCCGATGCACCAGAGGTAGACCAGGAGGCATTGGACGCTGCTACGCAGGAACAAATGGCGAAATTCGATGAAGCATTGGAGGAGCAGCAGGCGCTGGAGCAGTGGCTGCGTCGTGTTCCCGATGACCCCGGCGGGCTGTTACGTCGCAAGTTCCGCTATCAAACCATGCAGCGTCTCAGGGAGGGCGAGGAACCCGATGAATCGATTCGCTGGTAAGAGGCATTCTCTGTCGAGAGCGCTGTATGGTGCGGTCGTTCTGTTGCTATGGCTCTCTTTCCCCGCACTGGCGGAGCTCACTGCGTCCGTAGATCGGCGAGAAATTGCCCTGGGGGAGACACTGCGACTGACTCTGATGGGTGACGCGGGAGAACAGCCGGCAGAAATTGATCTGACGCCGCTCAATCGCGACTGGGAGATTCTGTCTCGCTCCAGTGCAACCAACGCGAGATATATCAACGGCCAAAACCAGATAACCCGCACGCTGGAAATGGAGCTGGCACCGCTGCGCGAGGGAACACTGAGCATTCCCTCGCTCACGTCTGGCGGCAAACGAACCACGCCCTTGTCAATCCGAGTGAATCCGGAACAGCTGATCGCCCCCGGTGATGCACTGGTGCTCTTTGAAGCCAGTGTCGATCAACCGGCTGTCTACGTTCAGGGCGAACTGATGTTAACGGTAACCCTGCAACAAGCGATCAATCTGGACGGCGGCGAAATTTCTGCCTTCGATATCCCGGACGCTGTTGTTGAACCGTTGGAGCGCAGATCTTTTCAACGGCGCCTGGGTAATCGAACATGGTTGGTTACGGAGCTACGTTATGCCGTCTACCCACAAAAAAGCGGCGCACTGCAGGTCCCGGCTATCGGATTCACTGCGCGAGAGGTCCAACCCGGGAGATCGCTTCTGGGGGCACGACTCGGCCGACGCTTACGCATGACATCCGAACCAATTGACGTTGAAGTGAAGCCGGTGCCAGACAATTTTCCTGGCGACGTTTGGCTTCCCGCGAGAAGCCTGACGCTGGAAGAAAGCTGGTCTGTTGAACCCGACGGACTGTCGGTGGGCGACTCCACAACGCGAACGCTGACGCTGACAGCCGACGGCCTTCAAGGCAGTCAGCTACCCCCCCTGAGTAGCCTACAGGGCGCGCCAGATATCGCCGAACTGCGCTTTTATCCAGATCAGGAATCTATCGATCAGACGGAGTTAGTACGCGGCCTTCAGGGGCGTCGCGTCCAGAGTGAAGCACTCGTCGCGAGAGCGAGCGGAAACTGGACCCTCCCCGAAATCCGAGTCCCATGGTGGAATACCGAAACCAACACGTTGAGCTACGCAACTTTACCCGCGAGGACAGTGACCGTGCGCGCCGCAGCGACGGCAGACATCGCCTCTGATGTCAGCATCTCAAAGCCACGCAGCGATGGCGCACCTTTCCCGGCCTGGTTGTGGGGTTTTGCAGGGGCGGGCTGGCTGCTGGCTGCCATCATGAGCTGGCTTTTCTTCAGGGCCCGCGCGGCTGATACCCCCTTGACATTGGCTCGCGCAGCGGGACCGAACGAACCCAACGTTAGACAAGCACTGGTAAACATTCGGCGTGCGCTGGAACAACAGGATCAGAGCGCACTACGAAAGGCCGTATTGCAGTGGGGCGCGGGGCACCATGGGAGGCCCTTTTCGTCTCTCGCCGAACTCGCTGACGACAGTAGCGAGCAACTCGCCAGGGTGCTCATGGATCTGGATCGCGCGCTTTACAGCTCGGCTTCAGACAGCGCCGTGTCAGATAACCTCATGTCGGCTCTCAGAGGCGAACCTGCACCCGATGCGGGTCAATCGACAAAAACGGTGCCGCTGACGCTCTACCCTTCCAGCTAAGCGCAAGTCGGTCCGCGCGAGATCAGTCACGCTTCCGCCAGCGAGCGACTGACCACCTCGAACACGTCCTTGGGCAACCCATCGATTAGGGAAATGCGCTCCAGTTGGGCCCTCATGGTCTCCTGCCCGCGGGCATAACGCCGCCAACGCGTCAAAGGAGCCAGCATTCTTGCTGCAATTTGCGGATTGGACGATTGAATCCGCTCAACCACATCGCCGAGCAGCCGGTAACCGTCACCATCCGTCCTGTGAAATCCAACGGGATTGGCGGCAGAAAACGCGCCGACCAAAGCGCGTAATTTGTTGGGATTTCGCCAATCGAATGACTCGTGCTCGAGTAAATCTCTGACACTGTCGACACAGGAGGCATGAGGTCTGGTCGCTTGCACCGTGAACCATTGGTTCACCACCAGTGACTCGCTTTTCCAGCGCCTGTAGAAATCCGCCAAGCGCTTCTCCCGCAACGGGGCATCCGCGTACTGCACAATCCATCGGAGTGCCGCTAAGCGGTCTGTGAGATTATCCGCATCTTCAAGCAGTCGCTCGGCCCTCTCGAGATTTTCAGGCTGAGCCGCCAAAAGATAGTCCAGCGAGAGATGGCGGAGAGATCGCACACCGATATCGGCGGCGGCGGGGCTGTACGGGACCGCAGCCAACGCTTGCGACGCCATGTCTTGCCACTGAGCACTGAGTGCCTGACCAATCAGCTTTTTCGCCGCCTGCCGTCGCAGGTGAATGTCCGTCATATCAACCAAACCACGCTGGGCGGCACGGTCTGCAAGATATTCCTCGGAAGGAAGGCACAGTGTCAGCGCCTTCATCGCCGCGTCCATTGGCCCTGCGAGGACGCGCTCTATCGCCTCCAGCAATGCGCTGTGAATGCTCGAGGTCTGCCCGGACAAATCGAAGGACTCGATCGCTAGAGCAAGGAGACTTTGCGCAGCATCCCAGGCGACGAAATCGTCATCATCTGAGCTCATCAATGTGAGCAGGTCAGATTCCGACTGGTCTACCGTCAGACGAACCGGCGCAGAGAATCCGCGCAATAGAGAGACGACCGGCCTGGCAGCGACTCGATCAAAGGTAAAAGTCTGCTCAGCCTCTGTCAGCTCGAGAATCCGAGTTGTGCCCGTGTCTAGCGCCATGGCCTCACCATCAACCAATAGCCCTGTTGCAATCGGTATCGCAAGCGGAGGCTTGTCGGTTTGCCCGGGCGTAGGCCGATTTCGCTGATTCAGCGTCAAATAATACTGCTGCGTCTCAGCGTCATAGCGGCCGCTGGCAATGACCTCAGGCGTTCCGGCCTGCTCGTACCAGCGACGGAACTGTGTCAAATCGCGGCCGGAGATTTCTGCCATGCAGTCAACAAAGTCATCACAGGTGACCGCTTGACCATCGAAACGTCGGAAATAAAGCGCTGCACCGGCGATAAATTGCTCATGTCCCAACAGGGTGTGGAGCATACGCACCACTTCAGCGCCCTTCTCATACACGGTGAGGGTATAAAAGTTGGAGATATCGACAAAAGCATCGGGCCGCACCGGATGGGCCATGGGCCCTGCGTCTTCGGCAAACTGATGGGTGCGCAGAAAAATGACGTCCTCAACGCGTTTCACGCCGCGGGAATTCAGATCTGCGGAGAATTCAGAATCCCGAAATACCGTAAAGCCCTCTTTGAGAGTTAGCTGAAACCAATCTCGACAGGTAACGCGATTGCCCGAGTAATTGTGAAAATATTCATGCGCGACAATGCCTTCTACCCGCTGAAATCCCGCATCAGTGGTAATGTCCGGATGCGCCAGCACGCATGATGTGTTGAAAACATTGAGGCTTTTGTTCTCCATCGCCCCCATGTTGAAGTCGTCGACCGCTACAATATTGTAAAGATCAAGGTCATATTCCAATCCGTAAGTCTGTTCGTCCCACTGCATCGCATTTTTCAGAGACTGCATAGCGTAAGCGCAGTAGTTGACGTCTTTTTCTTCTACCCAGATACGCAAATCTACCTGCTTCCCTGATTGGGTAGTGAAGACATCTGAGACTCGCTGCAAATCGCCGGCGACCATGGCGAAGAGATGACCAGGCTTCGGGAACGGGTCGTGCCAGGTGGCTCTATGCCGTCCGTCAGCCACTTGCTCTTCGGAGACCAAATTGCCATTGCTCAATAGCACGGGGCAGGTTTTTTGATCAGCTTCCAAAGTGACCGTGTAGACCGCGAGGACATCGGGGCGATCAGGGTAATAGGTGATCTTGCGAAAGCCCTCCGCCTCACACTGCGTGCAATAAGCACTTTGCGAGCGATAAAAACCCTCAAGTGAAGTGTTCTCCTCAGGACAAATGTGCACGCTTGTGCGCAGCACAAACTGCTCTGGCACATCGTGTATCGATAGCTGATTCGCCGTTAACTCATATTGCGATTCCTCAAGACGCTGCCCGTCTAACTCTATCCATTGCAGCGCCAACTGCTCGCCATCCAGTTTGAGTGGCACTGGCTCGGACGCATTTCGGGATATATCAAGCGTGGCAGTTACCTCGGTGCGGCCATCAAAAATACTGACCTCGAGTCCGACATGGCTGACTACAAAATCCGGAGGTTGGTAGTCGGCCCGGAAGATTGTGCCCGGCATTCCCTCTCGCATTCCCATTACGCCACCACCTCGATCTCCACTTCATATCCGCCAAATTTTCTGATGTTTAGCACGCCTGTATCCAACATCAGATACTGGCCCTTAATTCCCATGAGAGTCCCCTCAACCAACGGCGCCTTATCAAAATTATGGGCTTTGACTTTTTCCGGCCAATTCAGAACCGGATAATCGATCAACGTCTCAGGCGCATCCTCGATCAACTCAAAGGCAGCCTCACCATACTGTAACTGAAGGTCAGCGATACCGTTCTGGCAGGTCGTGACCAGCTGCTGGCGCAGCGCCTCCAAATCTTGCGCGTCGCCATTGCCCTTCAACATGGTTTGCCAGGCGGTCCTGTCCCCTACCTCCCGCGCAAAAAGAACCTCGAGCAACCCTGAGTGATACCGAGTCAGCACTCTGGCAATAGGCTTCGCTTGGGTTGCCCCCTGATCGATCCAACGGGTGGGGACCTGCGTTGCGCGGGTGATGCCCACCTTCACACTTGATGTATTCGATAGGTAAACAATATGCGGGACCTGACAATGGGTCTCTGCCCACTCAGGTTCTCGACAAGTGCCCTGCGCAATGTGGCACTTTTCGGGACTCATGATGCAACTATCACAGGCTGCCAACTTACGAAAACAGGGGTAGCATTACCCCTGATTAAAAGATTTTTTAGTGTTTCTGTTGCAGGCAACGCAGCGAATCACGCCGGTGAACTGCAGCGACATACGTTGATCAAGGCAATCATTCAGGCACAGCGGATCATGATCGGGGCGCAGGGTATACCGAACCGTATCTGCCAGCTCTGTATGCATCTTGCGCAAATCACCCCGCCAGCTATTCATGCGTCGACTCCCGCGATACCTTCCATGTAAGAGGAGCGGGTTCATCGCAGCTCTCACCTGCTTTAGACCCCTTGTCGATAAAACCCACCCGCTCTTCCGGGGGCAGATAAAGTTCTCCCCAAGCGATCACAGCCTGCATGGCGTGCTGGCGCTGGCTCTCCGTCACCGCCCGCCCGTCCGGCCAACGACCGGTCGCCAGCGACTCCAGCAGCCGGTCATACAAGACTCGGTCCATTTGCTGAATGGACTGCAGATAATCGGTCGCCACGTCAACGCCCTCTAAAAGCCATCGGAATTACACCGACCAATCCACCAAGGACCATCCCGATGACTAAGCCCCCCGTATGGGCGCCATTAGCAATAGCGCCTGCGCCAATAAAATCCATACTCCCCACCATACCAACGAGCAACCAAATGAGCATAAATCCAAAAACTGCCATCGGTGGCGGTACGATCCAACCTGGCCGTCTCCAATTCAGCACCATGATAAAACCGAGAAACGCATACACCACACCAGACATACCGCCGAAGATAGAGGGGCCCTCCCAGAGGTACTGACAATAATTGCTGACCATCGCGGTCACACCATAGAGACCCAGCAAATTGATGGCGCCCAGCCTGTGCTCAATACGCTGGCCAAACTCCCACAGCCAGAGGCAATTGAACACCACATGCAACCAACCAAAGTGGATAAGCGTGGGCGTCACAAGACGCCACCACTCGTCATTGATTGCGCCAAAGGCGACGTAGCCACCCGCGGACTGGAAAGGCACGAAATTAAACAGTGCCAGCATGCCAACCCACTGCGACGGATAAAACAGTAAGAAGCAGACGCCGGTAACGACAATGAGGAAAAAAGTCGCGGGTGCTCTCTGTATGGGTAAAGGCAGGTTATTTGACGAGGGCATCTGACCAACGAAGCTTGTCGCGACAGCTGGCATAAAAGCTGTACCCGGGTGGATGCAACAAGGTCAACTCGCGCAGTTTCTTCCGAATCCTCACTGAATCTCCCGGCAGTGCCGTTATGGATATCTGCCCGTCACAGGTAATCGGCGGGTGTATATCATTGCGCGAGACAACATCGATCCGTATTTCACTAGTGCCAGCGACAACGATGGGGCGACTGGTCAGAGAATGAGGAAACATGGGTACGAGGACCATTGCATCCAACCCGGGATACATGATGGGCCCCCCTGCCGACAAACAGTAAGCGGTAGAGCCAGTGGGTGTTGCCACCAAAAGCCCATCCGCATTCAACCGATAAACAAACTCGCCGTCGATACTGAGCTCAAACTCGATCATCTGAGCGGAAGCGCCGGAGTTCACCACGATGTCGTTCAGCGCATCGCCCCGACCGATAACCTGCTCACCCCGCCACACCTCTGCATCGAGCAGGAAGCGCCGATCGCTGATGTAATCGCCATCCAGCACGTTACTCACCTGATCTAGCAACTCGTCCGGGCTCACGTCGGTAAGAAAACCGAGCCGCCCCCGATTAATGCCGATTACCGGCGTATCGTGCTTGACCAACGTACGCGCGGCGCTCAACAAACTACCGTCACCTCCGATGACGATAGCGAGATCTACCATCGCCCCAATCTTGTCACGCGACTCCATCTCACGCTTCTCGAAATGAGAGAGCGTCGCCAACCGATCTTCGATGGTGACCTGCAGGCCGCGATCATCCAGCAAATTAAGTAGGCCCGAAACGATCTCCTCGACGCCGGGATGTTCCCGCCGACCCAATAAACC
>JAYNNB010000013.1:0-7809 GCA_038112515.1 Luminiphilus sp. | reverse complement strand
CCAGGGCAGCGATCGCAGTTTTCATGGTCTCACTCCCTCCTCTGTGACGCTCATAAACGCCCGTCGCGTGTCACGCTCAATCTCTGATTTCCGCCGTTGACAAGAAGAAACTTGAGCGGCCAATTGCAACGCGGCCCGGCTTTGTTTGTCCAGAATAGCGCTACCGCCGGCGTTGTCTAGCAGAACTAGCAAGACAGCCGTCGGCGACGGGGCACTGCTCCATCATGCGGATCCGAGCCCGACGTTGTTGTGTTCAAGCACTCGCTCTGCGCGATAACTGGAGCGTACAAAAACCCCCGACACCACCTCGAGAAACCCACGCTCCAGTCCCCACTCCCGGTAAAGCGCAAACTCGTCGGGGGTCACAAATCGTTGAACGGGCAGGTGATGTCGCGTGGGTTGCAAGTATTGTCCCAATGTCAACACATCGACGGAGCGGCTACGAAGATCATCCATGCAATCCTTCAATTCATCCTCCCGCTCGCCCAGCCCTAACATTAATGATGTCTTCGTGATCACATCAGGCCGGTAGGCCTTGCCGTGGGCCAACACATTGAGCGTTTGTTCATAGCCGGCTCGAGGATCACGCACTGGATGTGTGAGCCGCGCCACCGTTTCTACATTTTGGGCAAATACCTCGATACCTGAATCCAGCAGCACTTCCACGGCGCGGAGATCTCCCAAAAAATCGGGCGTCAGTGCCTCTACTGCCGTCTGGGGATTCAGCGCCTTGGTCGCTCGAACCACCTCGGCGTAGTGACCAGCGCCGCCGTCTGCCAGGTCATCGCGATTTACCGAGGTCAGCACGACGTATTTCAAACCCATTAAACGCACGGCTTCGGCGGTATTGGCGGGCTCTTCCGGATCCAGCCAGCCGCCGGGATTACCGGTATTCACGGAACAGAAGCGACAGGCTCGGGTACAAACGTCACCCATAAGCATTATTGTCGCCGTGCCTGCACTCCAGCATTCACTGATATTCGGGCACTTGGCTTCTTCACAGACGGTGGCCAACCGGTGTTCATGAACAATTGATCTGACAGCCTGAAATTTGGGGCTACTCTGAACTCGCATTTTCAGCCAATCCGGCTTGGCCAAACGTTGGCCATCCGTGGCAGACGCCTTGATACCGTCTTTTATGACCCGCATACCTCGATCATTGGTGAATTTCTCACCACTGTCGATTTGCTTGGCCGGTATCCGCTCATTGCTCATCGCTTACTTCCCCAGCATCCCTTCACATTTACTCGATCGCGGCTTCTTACAATCAGCCACTAGGTGGCGGAAACGCTCAAATGAACCAAAACACCATTCACCGCGGCATTACCCGAAAGTTGGTCAATAAATTGCTCGTCCGTGACGTCGTTGCAACTGACCCCGGCATGACGATTAGCGATAGTGGAACGCGTTCCGCTCCGGCCATGCCCGTACCCATGGGGAAGACTCACCACACCAGGCATCATGTCATCAGAGGCGGCAATTTCTGCATCGATATGACCGACACGACTCGTCACCCTTACCGTCATGCCGCTCTGCCAACCCTCGCTCGCCACATCATCAGGGTGCATTAAAAGCTGACAGCGCGACCTGCCTTTCATCAACCGGTGATGATTGTGCATCCATGAATTGTTGTCGCGTACGTGACGTCGTCCGATGAGCCGATACCCCTCTTCAGCGGAGTGAACCTCATCAACCAGCCGCGCTATATCGCCGAGGGCTTCCGGAATAGCGAGCCTAATGCGCTTGTCAGATGTCTGGAGTCGATCGGGGCAAGCGGGTTTCAAGGGTCCAAAGTCGATTCCTGAAGGGTGCTCTAGGAGCTTGTCAATACTGAGTTGCCATTCGCTGGCATCTCCGTAGGGCCCCGCACGCAGCGCCCCGTCCACCAAATCATGTGGTGGATGACGCGGCATAGGTTCGAGGTCCAGTAATTGAGCGAGTCGCTCACCCAATTCTGCGAAGATCTCCCAATCATGAAGCGCTCCCTCGGGCTTATCGAACACTGGGGGGCTGTAACGCGCGGTATTCCTGATGGCCAGATTATGGAATCCAATGTCGTAATGGTCATGCTCAAGGGGCGAGCTGGGGGGCAAGATCACATCAGCATGGCGCGTGGTCTCATTAAGCGCCGGATCAAGGGAGATCATGAAGTCCAACTCCTCGAGTGCCTCATCCAGCGCTGCACCGTTGGGTGTTGACAGCACCGGATTTCCCGCGCCGGTGAACATCAGGCGAATCTGCCCTTCTCCAGGGGTGCGGATCTCCTCGACCATCGCAGCAGCGGGGAGTTCGTAATTAAACTCAGGCAACCCCCTGGCCCGGCTCAGAAATCTAGCAAATCCACCCGGACTGGTATTGGTAACTTGATCCATGGCGGGCAACGTGAACAAACTGCCGCCGGGCTTGTCGAGGTTACCGGTAAGCACATTGATAACCTGGATCGCCCACTGGCAGAGCGCACCATAGGCCTGCGTACTCACACCCATTCTTCCGTAACAGATACCCGCTTGGGCGCGAGAAAACTCTTGAGCGATACGCTCGATATCAGCGGCCGCAATTCCCGTTTTTTCAGACGCCCATGCCGGAGACAAGGCTTTTACGGCTTCGCCCACGGCTTCGATACCATCTGTAAAAGCGGATAAATGTCCGGGCGCCACCAGTCCATCCCTGAACAGGACGTGAATAATCGCGAGTAAAAAGGCCGCGTCAGAGCCGGGGCGAATAAATAGGTGCTCACTGGCCAGTTGCGCCGTCTCAGTCTTCCGTGGATCAAGCACGACCAGTTTGCCGCCCCGCGCAGTGAGCGCCTTAAGTCGGCGGCGTACGTCCGGCACCGTCCACATACTGCCATTGGAGGCCAGGGGATTAGCGCCCAACATCAGGAAGTAGCCGGTACGATCGATATCGGGGATGGGTTGAAGCAGCATGTGGCCAAAGCACCACAGCGAGACCAAGTGATGCGGCAACTGATCGACCGAAGTCGCGGAAAATCGATTGCGAGTACGAATGTAACGGAACAAGTTGCGCTGATGCGTCAGCATCCCATAGTTGTGTACCGATGGATTACCGAAATAGGCGCCCACGGCATCGACGCCGTGTTTTTGGATCGTCGATGCCAACGCTGCGGCAGCGAGATCGAGGGCTTCTGGCCAGTCAATTTCAACGTGTTCATAAACGCCGCGTTCAGAGCGAATGCGCTTTAGGGGTTTTCGCAGCCGGTCCGGATCTTCGTGAATATCCTTGAGCGAGACCGCCTTTGGACAAACATGCCCCCGGCTCAGAGGGTCATTTTGGTCGCCACGTATGTCAACGATTTGGTTGCCATCAGTGCGGATCACCACACCGCACATGGCCTCACAGAGATGGCACACGCGGTGATGCGTTTGGGTACTTCCGTCGCTCATAGCTTTCTCACTGTAGCCGTGCCAAGAGGGGCGCGTTTGCACCGGTCAGTCGTCCTACGCGTCCGACTCCTATTCTAGCATCGGCGAAGGATTATCCGGTCGCTTGGTCTGCGCTGGAAAAAAGCGTCAGGCGCTTTCCGGATACACCGCCGGCCTGCCCTCCATCTGCGACATCACCGCCTCGATTTGATTTGGCTTGCCGATGATCTGGGTCTGCTCCTCTGACTCGGCCAGCAGCAGTTCTGCATCTGTGCTGGTCGCCAATGCGTTGGAGAGCCGCTTTGCCGCTCGAATGGCATGGGGATTCTTGCCGGCAATTTCCTCGGCCAGGGTCATGGCGCGAGTCAGCGGGTCCTCGGAGATTTCTGTGGCAAAGCCCAGGTCACAGGCATCGGCGCCCGAGAACTCAGCGTTGGTGTAAACCAGTTTGCGCAGCAAATCGTCTCGCACATTACCCCGCCAAAGTGGGTATCCAGCCATATCGGGCACTAACCCCCAGCGCATCTCCATCACGGCACAGCGCGTCTCGGGGTGGATAATCCGGATATCGGCCCCTGACATAATATTCAGCCCGCCGCCAATCGCCACACCGTGGACGGCAGCAATCACGGGAACCGGGAGCGTTCGCCAACCCCAGGCAATTTGCTGCGGCACGTTTGCAGCGCCGTGAGTGCGGGGCATTAAATCCATCGGTTCGCTGTCGCCGGCAAAATTGGACAGATCGAGACCGGCACAAAATCCGCGCCCCTCGCCCGACAGCACCACGGCGCGAAGATCATCCATCGTGTGCAGTTCATCAATGGCGGCACAAATCGCCTCGAACATCGCGGGGTCCAGCGCGTTCATTTTGTCCGCCCGGGTCAGGGTGACATGGGCAACGTGAGCGGCGATCGAGATTGAAACTCTTTCAGACATGGAGGACACCAAGGATAAGCGATGGATGAACGCTGATTGTGGCAGTGGATATGTCAAATTAACAGTGGCGCTGACCAGAGGCGCGACCATGAATACCGCTGAAAATAGCTGCGCTCGCCGAACGCAGCGCCCTTGATGTTACCGGTCCATCTGTCTGACAATCGGAACGGCAATAACCCAAAAAAAGGATTTGGACATGCGTCGTTCTAATGGTGCCGCGATGACTTTACTGTCGCTGTTCTTGGTTTGCTGGAGCACTCTGGGGCACTCGCAGACTGATCGGGAGGAGATCCTAGCGCTGTATCAAGGCTGGATAGCAGCGGTTGAGGGAAGCGACATCGATGCCTACATCGGCGGATTACACCCCGACATCAGCCTAAGGCCACCTGGCGTCGCAGGTCTCGATGGTCGCGAGAACTACCGCGTATTCCTGGGGCCCGTGTTTGAAACTGCACGGTATGAAATTACTGTTGACGTCCCTCACAGCATTACCATGATGGGTGACGCGGCGGTGGTCGAATACGATTACACCATTCGGCGAATTGTCGATGACACAGCCAATGCTGAGCTCCCCGAAGGTGCACTCGAAGGCGACAGCACCACATCGCATTACATTGATGTCGTTGCGAGAGACGACTCAGGCGCCTGGAAAATACGTCTGCACAGCTGGTCGATGACCCTTTGAATCAACAGACCACTAGCCAAAACGTCGTGAATCAGGGTTTTGCGCTGATCACCGGGGCGTCGGCGGGTCTGGGGGCGGAGTTTGCCCGCCAGCTTGGCGCAATGGGCAAACCGCTGATACTCGTTGCCAGACGCCAGGAACGATTGACACTGCTTGCAGAAGATATTCGCAGCGCTCACAGCGTCCAGGTAGAAACGATCTCTGCGGATCTTTCTGACGCTAAGGCAGCTGAGGAGATAGCCAATATCTGCGCCTCTCACAATTGGCAGGTGGACTGGCTGATTAACAATGCGGGCGTCGCAGGACCCGATTTACTCAACGATCGTGACTGGCAAGCTCAGCTGACTTTTTTTCAGCTGATGATGCTCTCGGTAGCCGATCTGTGTCACCGCTTTGTGCCCGGCATGGCCGAACGAGGGTACGGTCGCGTTATCAACGTCGCCTCCGTTGCGGCGCGGGTGCCCCGTTCCGGGGGATGCAACTACGGCCCTGCCAAGGCCTATCTGGTGGCGTTATCAGAAGAGCTACAGCTGACCGTGGCCTCGTCAGGAGTCAACGTGTCTGCCCTTTGTCCCGGCTTTACCCATACCGATTTCCATCAAACCGCCGGTTTGATGGACATGAAAAACAAGATGGCGAAATGGCTTTGGTACGACGCCGATGTTGTAGTGAGAGATGCCATCAACGGCGTAGAAAAGGGTAAAGCGATTGTGGTGTCGGGCAGACTGTATCGGTGGCTCGACCCCATCTTCCAATCCGTCTGGACAAGGCGATTTCTCCGTATCAAGGCGCGCCCCGAATGAACACCTGCACGGACGCCCCGCCCGATGCGGCTAAACGACTGACGCGCTTGTGAGGGGCGTCAATCGCAGAGCAGTATTGGCTGCCGCGGCCTCGCTACCCCTATGGTCGTCGGCCCTCGCCCACGGCAGCACTCCAAAGCATTACGACGTAATCGTGATTGGTGGCGGTACCGCTGGCATCCCCTGCGCACTCTTTGCCGCTCTGGGAGGCGCCAAGGTGCTGCTGGTCGAAAAGAGCCCTGCCTTGGGCGGCACGCTATTTTGGTCGACAGGGCAAATTGCGGGCGCGGGGACGATTTTTCAGGAACGTCAGGGCATTATCGATACGCCGGACGCCCACTTTGACGACTGCATGCGGATTAATCATGGCACCGCAGACCCCGCCCTCACCCGCCTCACCGTCGACCATGCGGGCGACACGATCAACTGGCTTGCCGAACATGGGTTTGAGGTAATGGAGGGGCACCCCGTCACGGGCATTGGCCACGACCATTTCACTGTGAGGCGTTACCAACAGGGCGTGAAAAGCGGTTTGTCGATCCTCGATGCGTTTCTTCCCTCGCTAACCACCATGATAGAGCGCGGAAGCATCACACTGTTAACCGGGACAGACGCCACGAATCTCATTCAGGATGGCCGAGGTCAGGTTACCGGCATTACCATTTCCGGGCCCGCCGGCGTCCGTGACATCTCCGGCTCGCATGTGGTGATTGCGGCGGGAGGATGCGCTGCCAACCCGCGTCTGTTCGAGGAACTCCACGGCGTGCCGCTCTATGCCAAAACCGCCTATCCAACATCACAGGGTGACGGACTGATCTTGGGTCTGTCGGCCGGAGGCGCCATTGTCGGCGGAGATAAGTATGCCTGCCTTCCGGGATTGGTCCCCGACGCCTTCCAATTTCCCTGCCAGATGTTTGCCTATGCCCCTTTGAATCCGGCGATTCGCATGCCGTGGGAGATTCTGGTGAACGCGAGGGGCGAGCGCTTTGTGCAGGAGGATCACCCGAGCGTTCATCACATCGAGCGCAGCGTTTACCAGCAGCCCGCGCATCGTCACTGGGCGATCTTTGACGCAAACATGCTTGAAAAGTCGGAACCGATTATTCCCAAATGGAGCCGCGAACGACTCGCCGAGGAGTATCAAACCCATCCGATGTTCCACAGTGCCATGTCCATCGAAGCACTAGCGCTCAAGGCGGGCCTCAATCCCGTCGCACTGCAACGCACCGTGAGCGACTACAACCTCCGGCTCAGGGAAGGTCGAGACGACGTTTTTGGCCGCAGAGTGCGCCCCGCTCCCCTAGCGACACCTCCCTATTACAGTATTGCCATGCAAGGTTGGACCTTGGTGTCTTTCGCTGGCCTCAAGGTGAACCCCCGGTTGCAAGTTGTAAGTGACGCAGGACAGCCTATCCCCAATTTGTATGCGATCGGTGAGGTTATCGGCGCAGGCGCCACATCCGGCGCCGCATATACCAATGGCATGCTGGTGACGCCCGCAATTACTTTTGGACGCATTTTGGGGACGAGTCTGGCCAGCAACGCCCGATCAGCTTAGTAAGCTTTCCGAGGAATCCAACGCCGCTGCGGGTATTAGCAAAAGGTGACAGAATCCCCCGAACATTTGATGTCCCTGCACCTGCTTGTTAGCTTGAGGCGGAGTTTAACCAAGGAGATCTCATGAAATTTAAAGGTTTTGTTTCGCTCGCAAGCGCGCTGTTGCTGGTATCGCCATTCGCATCAGCGGGAAATCCGGTTCAGATGTGGAAGTGCAACATCAACGGCGACGTAACCGAAGAGGCCGTGATTGCGCAAGCGAGTGAGTGGAAGAAAGCAGCGAGCCAGCTACCCGGTGGTGAGGGCATGAATGTGTGGTCTCTGTATCCGGTCGCTGTTGGTGCCGATGGTGACGGCACCGATGTCATGCTGGTCGTAGGCTGGACGTCCTTCGGCAGCTACGGTCAGTGGTGGGATGCCTATCCCTCGTCTGATGTCGCGCAAA